>JBBRZR010000047.1:0-17919 GCA_038236495.1 Burkholderiales bacterium | reverse complement strand
TGGGTCAAGCTGGACCTGCCGGACGCGCCGTTTGCCAACGGCGGTTTTGCCACCGCCAACGGCCGGGCGCAGGTGGCGGTGGCTGGCCTGGGCGTGCCAGACTTTGTGCCGCCTTACGAGAGCGCGCAGTCGGCGCCGGCGCTGGCGCAACGCTTTCCGCTGGCGATGATTTCGCCACCGGCGCGGCACTTTCTCAACTCCAGCTTTGTCAACGTCAAGAGCCTGCGCAGCATCGAGGGCGAGCCCTTGGTCGAACTGCATCCCGACGACGCGCAGGCACGCGGCATTGCCGACGGCGTGATGGTGCGGGTCTTCAACGACCGCGGCAGCTATTTGTGCAAGGCGGCGGTGGGGGCACGCGCCCGGCCCGGCGTGGTCAATGGCCTGGGGGTGTGGTGGCGCAAGCTGGGCGCGGCCGGCACCAATGTCAATGAACTGACCAGCCAGCGCCTGACCGACATCGGCCGCGGTCCCACTTTTTACGATTGCCTGGTCGAGGTGGTGCTGGCTTGATCCGGATGGCAGGCGGGCACCGCAGGCCCTGCGGCAGGCCAGTCGGCGGGCCGCTGCACCGTCCCAAGTCCGCGGCCACGCTGGCGGCCTTGCTGCTGGCCGCGCTGGCCCATACCGGCTGCCACGCCAGCGACGATGCACCGTCGGTGCTTGCTTCGATGTCCCCGCTGGCCTACTACAGCCAGTCGATCGCCGGACATATTGACCTGATGCAGCGTGCCCGCCCGGTGGCCGACTGGCTGGCCGACCCGGCCACACCCGCCCCGCTGCGCGAGCGCCTGCAACTGGCGCAGCGCCTGCGCGACTTTGCGGTGCAGGCGCTGGCGCTGCCCGACAACGCCAGCTACCGGCGCTATGCCGACCTGCAACGCCCGGCAGCCGTGTGGAACGTGGTGGCCGCGCCCGAGCTGTCGCTGACGCTCAAGACCTGGTGCTACCCGCTGATGGGCTGCGTCGGCTACCGCGGTTACTTCAATCGCGACGACGCCGAGGCTGAGGCCGCCGTGCAGCGCGCCGCCGGGCTGGACGCCACGGTCTACGGCGTACCGGCCTACAGCACGCTGGGCTGGACCAACTGGGTGGGTGGCGACCCACTGCTCAACACCTTCGTTGCAGGCAGCGAGGCCAGCCTGGCCCGGCTGGTCTTCCATGAACTGGCGCACCAGGTGGTCTATGCGCCGGGCGATACGATGTTCAACGAGTCCTACGCCACGGCAGTGGAGCGGCTGGGCCTGCTGCAATGGCGCGCCAGCGGCCAGACCCTGGCCGAGGACGCGGCGGCGGTGCAGCGGCTGACCGACTTCCGGGCCATCACCCGGCGCACCCGGGCAGCCCTGTCCGCGCTGTACGGGCCTGCGGCTGGCCAGGCCGGGAGCGACGAGCAGAAACGCCGGCAAAAAACTGAACTGCTGGCCGCGATGCGCGCCGAGTTTGCCGCCTTGAAAGCCAACCAGACCGGGCCCTGGGCCGGCTTCACCGGCTACGACGCTTGGCTGGCCCGCGCCAACAACGCCTCGCTGGCGTTGCAGGCGGCCTACGACGGCCTGGTGCCGGATTTCGAGCGGCTGTTCGAACGCGAAGGCCGCGACTTCCGTCGCTTCCACGCCGCGGTGCAGCGTCTGGCCGATTTGCCCGCGGATCAGCGCCGGGCGACACTGCAGGGCGGGCCGTAAGCCCGCAGCCCCACCCGAAACAATCCTGATCACAACCCCACCGGAGACCTCCCAAGATGGCCGATATCCACATTCACCGTGACCACAGCCTGGGTCTGGCCAAGGCGCGCAAGGTGGCGTGGGACTGGGCGGAGCAGGTCGAGCAGCAGTTCGGCATGGCCTGCTCCGTGATCGAGGGCGAGACCAGCGACACCGTCGAATTTGTGCGCAGCGGCGTCAAGGGTGTGCTGATCGTCGCGGCCGACCACTTCGACCTCGAGGCCAAGCTGGGCTTCTTGCTGGGCGCGTTTTCAAAAACCATCGAGGGCGAGATCGAGAAGAATCTCGACGCCCTGCTGGGCGCAGCCAGCGCCAAAAAGCCGGCGACCAAGCGGGCGCCGCGCAGCTGAGCCTGCCGCGGCGCCGGATCAGTAGCTCAACCAGGTGCCCTTGAGCGGCACCTGCTCGGCGCCAGGCTTGCTGTAGTCGCACACGCCCAGCGGGAACAACGCCGCCAGCCGGGTCAGATCCGCGGTCGCCGGCACCGCAGGTGCGTAGTCGGCCGCATTGACCGGCTTGAGCTGGCATTTCATCAGGTCGTCCACCAGCGGGCCGCCGGCGGCGATGCGGGGCGACGGCGTCTTCTTGTACTGGGCGTTGCACACGCCCGCGCCGCTGTAGGTGGCTTCTTCGCGGTAGCGCTTGGCATCGGCCACGCCCCAGCACGAGTCCACCGCGTCGGCCGGTTTGTACAGCGCCACCTTGGCAGCGGTCAGCGCGGCGGGGTCGCCGGTCAGGCCGTCCAGCCACTGGGTCATCATGTCCAGTTCCTGCAGCACCACCTCGTCCACCAGCTTGGCCAACACCGCCTGCTGGGCTGCGCCCAGGCCCAGCAGCGGTGCCAGTGCCGGGTTGGGCAGCACCCAGATGACCTGGTTGTCGCTGCGGCCATTGGCGCGCTTGAGCTTCTCGCGGATCAGCAGGTCGTTGTAGATGGTGTGGATGTCGGCGCCCGGCTCGGCATAGGCGCGCAGGTGCAGGATGGGGGTGGTCGCCAGGCCGCCGCCGCCTGAGAGGAATCGCCCGGTCTCGTAGGCCCGGCGCAGTGTGGCGGTGTCGGCGGTGGTGCGCTGGGCCATCAGGTTGCCGTCGACGTCATAGCCGCCGACGCCCTCATTGACTTCGAGAAACTGCGCCAGCGTGACCGTGCCCTTTTGCAGGGCGGCCAGGCCGTATTGCACACCCACGTTGTCAAGCGGCCGTCGGGCAAAACCAGTGGCGGCGTCTCGGCCCAGGATGTTGGCGCTGACGTCCTGTACGGTGCAGCGGGCGCCGGTCGGGTTGCTGGTCGGGTGGTAGGCCAACGTCTTGTTGTTCAGGCCGCAACCCGCATTGCCGGCACCGCCGGTGGCGACGATCACATCGCCGTTGCCGGCGTCCCAGGCGGCGCAGGTGTTGCGGGTGAAGCCCTCGAAAGCCTGCCGCTGCGCCGCGCTGGCGCCCGGGTGGGCAATGAAGTAGCGGTTCAGCAAGCGGCAGTCGGTGACCGACTGGGCAGTGCCCCACACATCCGGAAACGCCGCATCGGCCATCACCCCGTCCAGCAGTCCCGGGTAGTTGTCGGCCACCAGCAGTTGCTGGATCGCGCCGCCCGAGCCACCCCAGCCCGCTGTCCAGCGCGGCAGGCCGTAGCGCTTGGCCAGGTGCTGCTTGACCATCATGATCGTCTCGGCCGCCAGCACATCGTTCGGGTTGGTCTTGTTGACATTGAGCGACGAGATCACATAGGCAAAACCACGCGCCAGAGATTGAGTGGCCCGCAAGTCCTTGAACACTTCGCCGAAGTTGTTGCTGCCCTGGTTGTACTGCGCACCGGTGGACTCGCCGACCCGGAAGATCACCCGCTTGTTCCACGCCGCACCGTTCCAGGTGTCGGCCTTGCTCGGGTTGTCGAGCACCGCAATGCGGTAGATCGAGCGGTTGATGGTGCCGGATTCGACCCGCACGATGAAGGGTGCGCTCACGCCGTTGATCGTGGTGACGCTGGCAATGTCGGTGGGCCGGGTGGCCAGCGGGTCGGCCAGGGGCTTGCGCTCGCCGCTGGCGGTGAAATAGAACCAGTCGTAGCGCGTGGCCACCGAGCAGTTGGCGTCCAGCGCCTCGCCCAGGCCGGCGTCTGCCGTGCGGCACTCGAACGGTGTGAGCTGCTTGCCCGAGAACACCGGCCCGCTGCGGGGGTAGTTGACCAAGGTGACCGTGCCGATGGCGCGGCCGTCGGGCACATAGGCCTCAACCACATTGCTGCCCAGCGCCAGGCCTTGCACCAGCACCTGGGCGGACGTTGCGGTGCTGCTCACCACCTGGGCGCTCAGCGCCTGGCCGTTGCTGCGCCAGCGCAGTTCCTGGGCGGTCACATTGGGGGTTACTGTCACCGCGACGAGTGCCGCCGAATCGCTGACCTGGTCGGCGCGGCTGGACAGCGTGCTGATGCTCAGCGGGATCGCGCCCTTGCCGTCATCGCCGCCGCAGCCGTTGAGCAGCCCGGTGAGCAGTGACAGGCAGGCAAGGCCTAGCGCGCGGCCGGACAGCAGAACATGGCGGGTCATGGTGGTCTCCTCGGCGGGGCGGCTGCTGCCGCCCACGGGTTGTGCCGTCGATGCTAGCGAGCACCCGCAGCCACCACAAGGCGGGTCTTCATCGTTGCGGCGTGTGCGCAGTGCACTCGCCACCCCGTTACTGCTTCAGCGATTCGATCAGGTCGATGTAGTCCTGCATCGCCGCATCGGCGGTGCTGCCCTTCAGGCCGTTCCAGGCATCCCATTTGGCGCGGCCCACCATGTCGGTGAAGCCCGGGCGCTTGCCGTCCACATCGCCAGCGCTGGCCTGCTTGTACAGTGCGTAGATCTTCAGCAGCGTCATGTTGTCGGGTTTTTCCGGCAGTTGTTTGCTGTCGGCCACGGCTTGTTCGAAGCTTGACTTGAGTGCACTCATGACGCGTCTCCTGTGGGTGAGAATGGGTTGAACGTCGCGCATGTTACCCAGCATCGTGATGCGGCCCGAGCCGGCGCCGGGCTGCGCTGCCGCCGACGAGAGCCCACAACAGTGCCCTGAGGAGACCCCAAGATGAACACCCCTGCCGAGCGCCGCATGTCGCGGGTCGATACCTCATGGCTGCGCATGGACAACGACGTCAACCTGATGATGATCGTCGGGGTTTGGCTGCTGAGCCCGGCCATCACGCTGGCGGCGCTGCGCGAGCGTATCGAGGCCCGTTTCCTGCTGTACGAGCGCTTCCGCCACAAGGCGGTGATCGACACGCTGGGCGCGAGCTGGGTGGTGGACGAGGCGTTTGATCTGCACCAGCACGTGGTGGCCGAACCGCTGCACCGCGAGCCCGGCCAGACCGAGCGCGCCGCGCTGCAGCAGCTGTGTGGCGAACTGGCGGACACGCCCCTCGATCCCGACCGCCCGTTGTGGCAGTTTCACCTGATCGAGCACTACGAGGACGGCTGCGCCATCATCGTGCGGATTCACCACTGCATCGGCGATGGCATCGCCCTGGTCTCGGTGATGAATTCGATCACCGACGGTGGGGCTGATCCGCCCCAGCACCTCACGCCGCACCCAGCGCATGCGGCGCACGAGGCCCCCGAAGGCGACTGGCTGTCCGGTGCCCTGCTGCGACCGCTCACCGCCATCGCTGTCAAGGCCTTGAACCGATCGGGCGACGGCATGGCCGGCGCGCTGGACATGCTGGCCCATCCCAGGCAGCCCTTGCAGGGCGGCGCGGACCTGGCCCGCACGGGGCTGCATGTGCTGGGCGACCTGGCCGCGCTGGCGCTGATGGCGGACGATTCACCCACCCGGCTCAAAGGCAAGCCAATCGGTCGCAAGCTGGTGGCCTGGGGCGAGCCCCTGCCCTTGGACGAGGTCAAGGCGGTGGGTCAAAGCCTGAACTGCTCGATCAACGACGTGCTGCTGGCCTGCGTGTCGGGCGCCATCGGTGCCTGGCTGATCGACCAGGGCGATGACCCGACCGGTGCCGAGATCCGCGCGATGGTGCCGGTCAACCTGCGGCCGCTCGACCAGGCCTGGCGCCTGGGCAACCGCTTCGGTCTGGCGCCGGTGGTGCTGCCGATCGGCATGGCCAACCCGGTCGAGCGGGTGTACGCGGTGCGCGCCCGCATGGGCCAGCTCAAGGGCAGCTTCCAGCCCTTGCTGGCCTATGGCGTGCTGGCTGTCACCGGTCTTTTTGTCAAGCCAGTGCAAGACATGGTGCTGGGCATGTTCTCGAAGAAGACCACGGCGGTGATGACCAATGTGCCGGGCCCGCGCGAGTTGCTCAAGTTGTGCGGGTCCACGCTGAGGCAGAGCATGTTCTGGGTGCCCGCCTCGGGCGATGTGGGGGTGGGCGTCAGTATCCTGAGCTACGGCGGCGGTGTGCAGTTCAGCCTGGTCACCGATGCCGCGCTGTGCGCCAGCCCGCAGGACATCATCGACCGGTTCCAGCCCGAGTTCGAAAAACTGCTGATGTTGTCCATGATGCTGCCCTGGGGCGACGACACAGCCACCGGTGCCCATGTCACCCCTGCAGGCGAAAACGCCGAAGCCTAAGCCTCAGGCTTCGGCTGGGCTGCCGCTGCTGAGCTGCTGCGGCCCCGGGTCGGACTCGGTCGGCTGCAAATCCCCCAAACCGGACGGCGTGTGCTCGTACTCGTCGTGGGGATGAAATCCCCGCATGCCGCCGCGCAGGTAGCGGTTGGTGTGGTTCGGCCGCGGCAGAAACCGCGCCAGTTCGTTAAGCGCCATCTGGTAGACATCCCGCTTGAACTCGATCACCAGCTCCAGCGGCACCCAATACTCGTTCCAACGCCAGGCGTCGAACTCGGGGTGGTCGGTGGCGCGCAGGTCGAGGTCGCTGTCGCGGCCGGTCAGGCGCAGCAGGAACCAGATCTGTTTCTGGCCACGGTAGTGGCCACGGGCATCCCTGCGGATGAAGTGGTCGGGCACCTCGTAGCGCAGCCAGTCGCGGGTGCGCGCCAGGATGCGCACATGCTCTGGGCGCAGCCCCACTTCTTCATGCAGCTCACGCAACATCGCCTGCTCGGGCGATTCACCGTACTTGATGCCCCCTTGCGGGAACTGCCACGAGTGGGTGCGAAGCCGTTTGCCCCAGAACACCTCGTTGCGTGCGTTGAGCAGGACGATGCCGACGTTGGGCCTGAAGCCTTCCCTGTCGAGCATAATCAAACCCCAATTTCTGTATTAAGTTCATTATTGCACCGGCAGAGTGCGGCTCGCGAATCCTCGCTAACCCGCATGTGTCTGTAGCAGTTCGACAGCGGTGTGACAGCGGCCCAGCGCCCTTTTTGCGGCCGCTGCCCATCACAGACCGTCCTTGCCTCAGCGCGCAGCCCGCGCCATACCCAGACCCATGAAAGCCTCCCAGTTCTTCATCTCCACCCTGAAAGAAGCCCCCGCCGACGCCGAGGTGGTCAGCCACCAGCTGATGATGCGTGCCGGCATGATCAAGCGCCTGGGTGCGGGCATTTACAACTACATGCCGATGGGGCTGCGGGTGATCCGCAAGGTCGAGGCCATCATCCGCGAGGAGATGAACCGGGCCGGCGCGGTCGAGTTGCTGATGCCGGTGGTGCAGCCCGCCGAGCTGTGGCAGGAGACGGGTCGCTTTAAGGGTATGGGCCCCGAGTTGCTGCGGGTCAAGGACCGGCATGACCGCGACTACATCATCCAGCCCACCAGCGAAGAGGTGGTGACCGACATCGCCCGGCAAGAGCTGCGCAGCTACCGCCAACTGCCCAAGAATTTCTACCATATCCAGACCAAGTTCCGGGACGAGCGCAGGCCGCGCTTCGGCATCATGCGCGGGCGTGAATTCACGATGAAGGATGCCTACTCCTTCGACCGCGACCCGGCCGCCGCCGCCAAGAGTTACCAGGGCATGTTCGACGCCTACAAGCGCATTTTCGACCGCTTCGGCCTGCAGTACCGCGCCGTGGCGGCGGACACCGGCGCGATCGGCGGCGACCTGTCGCACGAGTTCCAGGTCATTGCCGATACCGGCGAGGACGCTATCGTCTTTTGCCCGACCAGCGATTACGCCGCCAACATCGAACTGGCCGAAGGCGTGGCACCGGCCACCCCGCGTGCTGCGCCCGGCCAGGCATTGCAAAGCGTGGCCACGCCTGGCAAGAGTACCTGCGCTGATGTGGCAGCGCTGCTGGGCCTGCCGCTGGCGCAGACCGTCAAGAGCCTGGTGCTGGCCACCGACGAGTTGGACGAGCAGGGCGAGATCGCCAAGAGCACGGTATGGCTGCTGTTGCTGCGCGGCGACCATGATTTGAACGAGATCAAGGCCGGCAAGCTGCCGGGCTTCAAGGCCGGCTGGCGCTTTGCCACCGTGGCCGAGATCGAGGAGCACTTTGGCTGCAAGCCGGGCTACCTCGGCCCGATCGACCTGCTCAAACCGGTGCAGGTGATTGCCGACCGCACCGTGGCGGCGATGAGCGATTTTGTCTGCGGCGCCAACCAGACCGATGCCCACCTGACCGGTGTCAACTGGGGCCGTGACCTGCCCGAGCCGGCGCGGGTGGCCGACCTGCGCAACGTACAGGCGGGCGACGCCTCGCCGGACGGCCTGGGCGTGCTGGCGATCCAGCGCGGTATCGAGGTGGGCCATGTGTTTTACCTGGGCACCAAGTACTCCAAGGCGATGAACGCCACCTTCCTGGACGAAACCGGCAAGCCCAAGTTGATGGAAATGGGCTGCTACGGCATCGGTGTGACCCGCATCCTGGGTGCGGCCATCGAGCAAAACCATGACGAGCGTGGCATCGTCTGGCCGCTGGCGCTGGCGCCGTTCTCGGCCGTGATTTGCCCGATCGGCTATGACCGATCGGCCGAGGTCAGGGCCGCGGCCGACGCGCTGCACGACGAGCTGGCTGCCGCCGGCATCGACGTGATGCTGGACGACCGCGGTGAGCGGCCCGGCGCGATGTTTGCCGACTGGGAGTTGGTGGGCGTGCCGCAGCGTGTGGTGATCTCCGACCGCGGGCTGAAGGCCGGCACGGTCGAGTTGCAGGGCCGGCGTGAAGCCGCCGCCAGCGTGCTGCCGCTGACTGAGGCCGTGGCGCTGTTGAAAGCCCGGCTGGCCGCATGAACCTGGCGCGGCGGCACGCGCTGCAGGTCGGCGTGGGCGCATCGCTGCTGGGCGCGCTGGGGGCGTGGTGGCCAGCGCCGGCGCAGGCCGGCCCGCAAGCCGAAGAAGCGCTGGCCGATGCGGTGCGGTCGGCCTTGGCGGCGGCCATTGCCAGCGCTGCGCCGCCGCATCCGGTCTTCACCCAGTTGGAGCCGCGGCTGGCTTACCTGCGGTGGCTGGGCGCGATGAGCGAGCGTTTGAAGCGCCAGAAGAGCGAGGCCGCGACCCGGATCGAGTTTCTTGAAACCCTCTGGTACGAAAGCACCCGCGCCGGCTTGGAGCCAGCGCTGGTGCTGGCGCTGATCCAGGTCGAGAGCGGTTTCCGCAAATACGCGATCAGCTCGGCCGGTGCGCGGGGCTATATGCAGGTGATGCCGTTTTGGGCCCGGCAGATCGGCGGGGGCGACCCGGCACGCTTGTTCCACATGCAGACCAACCTGCGGTTCGGTTGCGTCATCCTGCGGCATTACCTGGACATCGAGCGCGGTGATCTGTTCATGGCGCTTGGCCGCTACAACGGCAGCCGGGGCAAGCCGGACTACCCCGTTGCGGTGATGGCCTGGCGGCAGCGCTGGACGGCCTGAGCGGCTGGCCCGACCCGCGGTCAGGATCAGCGCAAGCCAGCCCAGGCCTTGGGTTGGGCGTTGTGCGCGCCCAGCAGGGCCAGCACCCGCTCCACCGTGTCGTCCACCAGCTCGTCGATGCTGGTCGGCCGGTGGTAGAACGCCGGCAGCGGCGGAAAGATGATGCCGCCCATCTCGGTCACGGCGGTCATGTTGCGCAGGTGGGCCAGGTTGAACGGCGTCTCGCGCACCATCAGCAACAGGGTGCGGCGCTCTTTGAGCGTGACGTCGGCGGCACGTGTCAGCAGGTTGTCCGACAAACCGTGGGCCACGGCCGCCAGCGTTTTCATCGAGCAGGGCGCTACCACCATCGCGGCGGTGTCGAAGCTGCCGCTGGCCACGCAGGCACCAATATCGCCCGGGGCGTAGCTGCGGTCGGCCAGAGCGTCGAGTGCTGCCCGGTCCAAGCCCAGCTCATGGTAGGCGTTGATGACGCCGGCCGGCGTGACGACCAGATGGGTCTCCAGGCCCAGGCTGCGGGCCCGCGCCAGCAGGCGCACGCCGTAAACCGCACCGCTGGCGCCGGTGATGCCGACCACCAGCCTGCGGGCGGCGGGCAGGCTCACTTTGTCAGCAGTTGCTGCAGTTCGCCGGACTCATACATCTCCATCATGATGTCCGAGCCGCCGACAAACTCGCCGGCGACATACAGCTGCGGGATGGTGGGCCAGTTGGCGTAGTCCTTGATGCCCTGGCGGATGCCGTCGTCTTCCAGCACATTGACGGTCTTGATCTCGGACGCGCCGCAGGCCTTCAGCAGCTGGATCGCACGTCCGGAGAAGCCGCACTGCGGAAATTGCGCCGTGCCCTTCATGAACAGCACAACATGGCCGCCCTTCACGATGCTGTCGATACGTTGTTGCACATCACTCATGGTTCTCGTCCGGCAAGTAGATCTGAAGGTTGTACTTTAAACGGCAAAGCACCTGACCGGGCCGACCGGGCCGGTTTTAGCCCCAGAACCGAAGCGAGGTTTCAGAAAGCGACGCTCATGCCCAGTCGCAGCACCGGCAACAGGCGGGCCTGCCCGTCCACGCCCAGGCTGCCTGCGCCACCCAGCAATCGGTCCAGCCGCGCCGGCCCCAGGCCTTGGGCCGCCAGCCCCAGGTCGGCGCTGAAGCCCCAGGCACCGCGGCTGCCGCCACTCGAGTAGCCGATGCCGGCATAGGGCAGGGCGCCGGCACTGTCGCCCGTGCTGCCGCTGCCGCTGACGTTGCTGGTGGCGCGCAGGTTGATCAGCAGGCCACCGGTCAGCCGCAGCCCACCGGTGTCGCCCAGCCTGAAGGTGCTGAACTGGTAGTCGCCCATCAGGCGCAGGGTTTGTTGGCTGACCGTGGGCAGGCCCAGCGACAGCAGGCCGCGCTCAGACACCGGTGAGGTGTTGTCGCGCTCGAAGCGCGCTTGCCAGGACGCGCCGCCCAGCGCATCGACTGGCGTCAGCAAGCCCCGGTCCTGTGCCCAGGATGTGGTGCCGGCGAGCAGCGCCAGGCTGGCGAAAATCCAGGTTGGAACCTTGCGCATGTGCTGTGCTCCCCGGGCAGGCAGTGCACCGACCGCCGGGCACTGTAAATCGATCCTACGCCGCTTGCCGGGCACTGGGAACCTCAAGATGCATGCGTTTCGGTAGCCAGACGTGCGCTTTGCCGGTCAGCCCGGGCCGGGCCAGCAGCCGCCGGTGCAGCGGTCCCGGCCTTCGATGTCCAGCCGTGTGCTGACACGGTCCAGGCCGGCGGACTGCATCGCGCTGCGCACCGCCGCGGCCTGGTCCCAGCCGTGTTCGAGCAACAGCCAGCCACCTTCTTTCAGGTGTGGTGCAGCGCCGGCAATGATTTCGGTCAGCGCGCCCAGGCCGTCGCCGCCGGGCGTCAAGGCCATCAGCGGCTCATGGCGCAGGGCGGCCAGATGCGGGTCGTCGCCGGCGATATAGGGTGGGTTGGACAGCACCAGGTCGAAGCGCGCCTGGGTCGGCAGCGCCTGCCACCAGTGGCCACAGGCCCACGCCAGGGCCAGGCCCAGCCGGGTGGCGTTGGCCTGGGCGACCGTCAGCGCGGCGGTGCTCAGGTCGGTTGCGCTCACCCGGGCGGTTGGCCGCCGGTGTGCCACCGCCAGTGCCACCGCGCCGCTGCCTGTGCCCAGATCCAGCACCTGTGCCGGCACGCCGGCGGGCAGCAGGTCCAGCGCCCAGTCCACCAGGGTCTCGGTGTCGGGCCGCGGCACCAGCACGTCCGGGGTCACCTGCAGCGTCAGGCCGTGAAATTCCCGCTCGCCCAGCAAGTAGGCCAGGGGTTCACCCGCAGCGCGGCGCTGGCAGCCGGCGGCAAAGGCCAGCGCTGCCGCTGCCGGCAGCAGCGCATCGTCATGGGCGATCAGCCAGCTGCGCGGCTGCCGCAACAGGTGGCCCAGCAGCATCTGGGCATCGAGCCGGTAGAGCCCCAGCGCACGGGCCTCGGCCAGGGCGGTGGCCACGCAGGTCGGGCCGGTAGCGGTGTGTGCGGCGGTGTTTGCGATGTTTTCTGCGATGTTTTCTGCGGTGTTGTCTGCGGCGTTGTGTGCGCAACCGGGAGACGCCTTATCGCCGCTCACGCGCTGCCTTCCAGCGCTGCCAGCTGGTCCTGCGCCTGGGCCGCCTGCAGTGCGGCCACCACGTCGCCCAGGTCGCCCTCCATGATCGCGCCCAGCTTGTACAGCGTCAGGTTGATGCGGTGGTCGGTGAAACGGCCCTGCGGGAAGTTGTAGGTGCGGATCCGGTCGGACCGGTCGCCGGTACCGACCAGACTCTTGCGGGTGGCGGCCTCCTGGGCGTCGCGGGCGCTGCGCTCCTTGTCGCGCAGCCGGGCCTGCAGCACGGCCATGGCCTTGGCCTTGTTGCGGTGCTGCGAGCGGTCGTCCTGGCACTCGGCCACCAAGCCGGTGGGCAAATGGGTGATGCGGATCGCCGAATCGGTCTTGTTGACGTGCTGGCCACCGGCGCCGCTGGCGCGGAAGGTGTCGATGCGCAGGTCGGCCGGGTTGAGCGTGACCTCGGTCGCCTCGTCGGGCTCGGGCATCACCACCACCGTGGCCGCGCTGGTGTGGATGCGGCCTTGCGACTCGGTGGCCGGCACCCGCTGCACCCGGTGGCCGCCGGACTCGAACTTGAGCGCGCCGTAGGCATCGGCGCCCTCGACCCGCAGCACCACCTCCTTGTAGCCGCCCAGATCAGACGCCGATTCGCTGAGCACCTCGGTGCGCCAGCCGCGGCGCTCGAAGTAGCGCAAATACATGCGCAGCAGGTCACCAGCAAACAGCGCCGATTCGTCCCCGCCGGCACCGGCGCGGATCTCGACAAAGGCGTTGCGTGCGTCGTCCGGGTCGCGCGGCAACAGCGCGGTCTGGATGTCGGCCAGCTCCTGCGCCTGGTCGGCCTGGGCGACGGCGATCTCTTCGCGCGCCATCTCGGCGATCTCGGGCTCGTCAGTCGCCTCGGCCAGCATCAGCCGGGCGGCGGCTTCATCGGCCTCGCGTTGCTCGTAGTGGTGCAGGCGCTGCACCAGGGCGGACGCCTCGGCCTGCTCGCGGGCCACCGTGCGGTAGCGGGTGATGTCCTGGCTGAGCTTGGGGTCGGCGAGGTGCGCGTCCAGCTCGGCCAGCCGCATGGCGAGGCGTTGCAACTGCAGGCGGAGTGAGGGTTTCATCGGATGCGGATCAGCAGGCTGGCGTAAATCTGTCGAGGAGTGGCTGCAAGCGCGGCACACCGGGGTGTGCAAAAACAGCACCGGCGCGCCGGACCTTTCGGCCACAGGCGCGCCGGCAGGGGCAGCGCCGCTAGCTGGCGTCGTCGGCCGAAGGATTGCGGGGCGACTGACGCAGGAACAGCCGCGACACGGTCTGCGCCATCTGGCGCCTGGCCTCACCGTCGCTGGCGTGCAACTCGGCCAGGGTGCCGTGCAGCAGCTTTTGGGTCAGGCCACGCGACAGGGCATCCAGCACGCTGTCGATGTCGGCGCCCTTGGCCAGTTGCTTGCGGGCGCGGTTGATCTCGGCGGCGCGCCAGTCATCGGCCTGGGCATGCAGCGCCTGGATCAGCGGCACGGTGGCGCGCTGGTCCAGCCAGTGTGCAAAGCTTTGCACGCCGGCGTCGATGATGGCCTCGGCCTGGGCCACTGCGGCCTGGCGCTTTTCGCCGGCCGATTGCACCACCGCCGACAAGTCGTCAACGGTGTAGAGGTAGACATCGGACAAGCCGCCGACCTCGGGCTCGATGTCGCGCGGCACCGCCAGATCGACCATGAACATCGGGCGATGCCGGCGCGCCTTGAGTGCGCTGCGCACGGCGCCCAGGCCGATGATCGGCAGCGTGCTGGCGGTGCAGGACACGATGGCGTCGAACTCATGCAGGCGCTGCGGCAGATCGGCCAGCCGCAATGCCTGGCCGCCAAAGCGACTGGCCAGCTTCTCGCCGCGTTCCAGCGTGCGGTTGGCAATCGCCAGCCCTTTGGGTGCGCGGGCCGCAAAGTGGGTGGCCACCAGCTCGATCATCTCGCCGGCGCCGACAAACAGCACGTTGATGTCGCGCAGGTCCTCGAACAACTGCGCCGCCAGCCGGACTGAGGCTGCCGCCATGCTGATCGAATGCGCGCCGATCTCGGTCGAGGTGCGCACATCCTTGGCGACCGAAAACGAGCGCTGGAACAGCTGGTGCAGGGTGGTGCCCAGCGTGCCGGCGGCATCCGCCTCGCGCACCGCCTGCTTCATCTGGCCCAGGATCTGGGGCTCGCCCAGCACCATCGAATCCAGCCCCGAAGCCACCCGGAACGCATGGCGCGCGGCGTGTTGGTGCTCCAAAACGTAGGTGTGCTGGCGCAATTGGTCGCCGGTAATGCCGCCCTGGGCCGCCAACCAGTCGATCGCCGGGCTGATCAGCGCGGTAACCTCGGCGGGCTCGGCCGCGACGTACAACTCGGTACGGTTGCAGGTGGACAGCAGCGCGGCCTCGGGCAGGGCGCGCATCAGGCGCTCGCGGAAGCCCCGCAATGCGGGCGAGAGTTGTTCGGGCTGAAACGCAAAACGACCACGCATGTCCACCGGCGCGGTCATGTGGTTCAAACCCAGGGTGAACACACTCATGGACGGATTATAGAATTTGCATTCTGTTGAGCGTGACGCGTGATCCCCCCTGCCCGGCCCTGGACTTGACCTGGGTCAACTGTGACGCCGAACTGGCGCTGACCACCTGCCCATGGGCCCTGTTGATGCGTTTTGGCACTTGAGCAACCTGTTCGGCCCGGCGCTGGGCATGGCGCTGGTGGCGCCCAGCCTGGCCAAAGGGCTGTGGCGGCAGGAATTGCGGGCTGTGCGCTGGCTCAGCCTGGTGGGGTGGACCTTGGGCGCTTGCGCGCTGGTGGTGCTGGCGGGTTTGGTGCTGACCGGCCATGACGGCCGGATGAGCACCTATGCCGCGCTGGTGCTGGTCGCCGCGGTGGTGTTGTGGTGGCGGTGCTGGCTGACCCGCTGAGCCATCAAGCCATCAAGCCATCAGCGCCTGCTCCTGCGTCAACACCTGGCCGCGCAGTGAATGGGGCAGCGCCTGGGTGATGGTCACGTCCGTCATCTGACCGACCAGCCGGGCCGCCAGCGGGCCGCCGTCGAAATTGACGATGCGGTTGCACTCGGTGCGGCCCATCAACTCGGCTGCGCTCTTGCGACTGGGGCCTTCGACCAGGATGCGTTGCACCGTGCCGACCCGGCTGGCGCTGATGCGCTGCACGTTGGTCTCGATCAGCGCTTGCAGTTGCTGCAGGCGTTTCAGCTTGAGTTCTTGCGGCGTGTCGTCGTGCAGCGCTGCGGCCGGCGTGCCGGGACGCGGGCTGAAGACAAAGCTGAAGCAGGCATCGAAGCCGATGTCCTCGATCAGCTTGAGGCTGCGCTGGTGGTCGTCCTCGGTCTCGCCAGGGAAGCCGACGATGAAGTCCGACGACAGGCTGATGTCGGGGCGCACCGCCCGCAGCTTGCGGATCGTGCTCTTGTATTCGATCGCGGTGTAGCCGCGCTTCATCGCCATCAGGATGCGGTCGGCGCCGTGCTGCACCGGCAGGTGCAGGTGGCGCACAAGTTTGGGCAACTGGCCGTGGGCGTCGATCAGGCGCTGGGTGAACTCGTTCGGGTGGCTGGTGGTGTAGCGGATGCGCTCGATGCCGGGGATCTCGTGGACGTACTCCAGCAGCAGCGCAAAGTCGGCGATCTCAGCGCTGCCTTTGACATCCCGGCCCATGCGGCCGCGGTAGGCGTTGACGTTCTGGCCCAGCAGCGTCACCTCTTTGACGCCCTGGTCGGCCAGGCCAGCGACCTCGGTCAGCACGTCGTCGAACGGCCGGTGCACCTCTTCGCCGCGGGTGTAGGGCACGACGCAGTACGAGCAGTACTTGGAGCAGCCCTCCATGATCGAGACAAACGCCGACGCGCCGTCGACCTTGGCGGGCGGCAGGTGGTCGAACTTTTCGATCTCGGGGAAGCTGATGTCCACCTGCGCCCGCCCCAAGGCCTGGCGTTGGGCCAGCAACTGCGGCAGGCGGTGCAGGGTTTGCGGGCCGAACACCACGTCCACATACGGTGCCCGGTCGAGGATGGCCGCACCCTCCTGGCTGGCCACGCAGCCGCCCACGCCGATCAGCACGCCGCGGGCCTTGAGGTGCTTGACCCGGCCCAGGTCGGAGAACACCTTCTCCTGCGCCTTCTCGCGCACCGAGCAGGTGTTGAACAAGATCAGGTCGGCCTGCTCAGGGTCGTTGGTGGGCTCGTAGCCCTCGGCGGCGCGCATCACGTCGGCCATCTTGTCGGCGTCGTAGGCGTTCATCTGGCAGCCAAAGCTGCGGATGTAGACTTTTTTGCTCATGGGGTGCTCGGGTGTGCGGCGCCTGGTGCGCCGCGGGCAGCGCTGGTCAGCGCCGGGTCCAGGTCTGGGCCGCGGGGTTGAACTCCCAGCGTTGCGCCTCGGTGGCGCTGCTCGGCCAGGGCTTGCGGGCGGCTTCTTCGGGCGTCAATACCCAGACGTCATGCACCAGGCCGTTTGGATCCAGCGTGTAGTGCACCAGCAGCAGCTGACCGACCCAGACCGCCGAGGTCTGCAGCATGTTGTTGGCACCGCGGATGCGGGCGCCTGGCGACAGGCGCGCGGGCTGACCGTTGAGCAGCGCCTCGGGCGGCTGCGTGATCTGCAACGCGCCACGCAAGGCCGTTTGCGGAAACGGGCGTGTGGTTTGCGCGGCGGCGGGCCCGACCAGCGCCACGGTGAGCGCGGCGGCAAAAACACAGCGGAACATGGTGTGGATCCAGGGGCTGTGACAATCACCATGAAAGCGGCCCGGGACGCATTGCCCGGGCCGTTGTCTTGGTGCTGCTGAAGGGGTTCAGCTGAATTGGTGGCGCTTCAGGGATTCGAACCCCGGACCTGCGGATTATGATTCCGTCGCTCTAACCGGCTGAGCTAAAGCGCCATTGAGCCCAAGATTGTAGCGGCAACTTTTGCGGGCCTATGGGCCGCGTCCACGCGACAGGAAAAATGTTCAGTTTCTTCAAGAAAAAGACCGAGGCGCAGACGCCAGCGCCGCTGCCCTCGGTCGATCCGGTCCGTTTGACCGTGGCCACGCCCGCGGCCACAGAGGGCGCGGTGGATACGGCGGCCCTGCCGCGCGACGGGATCGCTGCCGATCCGGTGGTGGTGGTGCCTGTCCAAGGTTCGAACTTGGCGCCTGCAGATACCACGGTGCCGGCGCCCACCACAGCGCCGGCCATACCGTGGTGGAAGGCGGCTGTCAGCAAATTCGCGGGCCCAGGGTCTGCTTCGGCAGATGTGGTGGGTGCCGGGCAGCCGGGTGTCCCGGTCAGCGACGCGGTTGAAGCCCTGCCGCCATCGCGCACCGCGCCGGTGCCGACCGCTGAGCCCGCCGCCGCGCCTGCAACTGCACACCAGGTACCCGTGGCGCCAGCTGTTGCGCCGGCCCCCGCGCCAATCCCGCCGGTGGAGCCCGCCGGCCGGCAAAGCTGGATCGACAAGCTGCGCAACGGCCTGCGCAAGACCGGCAGCAGCATTGCGCAGGTTTTCACCGGCACCCAGATCGACGACGCGCTGTACGAGGAGCTGGAAGCCGCGCTGCTGATGGCCGATACCGGCGTGCGGGCGACCGAGTTTCTGTTGCAGGACCTCAAACGCCGCGTCAAGGACAGCAAGGTCACCGACCCGGCACGGGTCAAGGGCCTGCTGGCCGATGCCCTGACCGAACTGCTGGCACCGCTGGAAAAGCCGCTGGAAGTGGGCCAGTACCAGCCCACGGTGATGATGGTGGTGGGCGTCAACGGCGCCGGCAAGACCACCAGCATCGGCAAGTTGACCCGCCACCTGGCAGACGCCGAACAGACCGTGCTGCTGGCGGCGGCC
>JBBRZR010000046.1:0-18159 GCA_038236495.1 Burkholderiales bacterium | reverse complement strand
TGCACATGATCCGCAGAGGCCAGCTCGGCGACATCAAAGACCGATCCTCGTCTGCAGCGAATCAGTTCTACTCGCTGGCTTTCTGATCGACGTCGGCCTCGCAGCAATGCTCAGCCTCATCGCGCTATTGCGACAGAACCGGTGGCCCAGGCCCAAGCCCTGTTTTGCGCCACCCGGGTGCTGAGCTACCGGGTGTTTTTCTTCACCCTTTACAGCCTGGGCCTGCGCCTGGGCGAGGGGCTGGCGCTTGGCGTTGGCGACATCGACGCTGACCGCATGCGGGTGCATGTGCGCGACGCCAAGGGCAACCGGGACCGCCTGGTGCCGCTGCCCCTGCAGACGCTCACGGTGCTGCGCGGCTACTGGCGCGTGCACCAGCACCCGCACCTGCTGTTTCCCAGCCGGGCCGGCGGCCTGGCTGGCGCCCGGGCGGCCGCCAGCGCGCTGGATGCCGGCGGCGTGCAACGCGCGCTGCGCTTGGTGGCCGCGGGCTGCGGGCTAAAGAAGAAAAACACCCCCCACAGCCTGCGCCACAGCTATGCCACCCACCTGATCGAGGCCGGCGTCGATTTGCTGCAAGTCCAGCAGATCCTGGGCCACCACAGCATCCTGACCACCGCCCGCTACACCCACCTCACCAGCCACACCGCGGCGCAGTGCGGCGAGCGCATCAACAGCTTGATGAACAGCTTTGCGCTGCGCTGGGGGGCGGTGCGGTGATCGCGCTGGCCGATTTGATCGAGCGCTTCGAGTCGGCCCTGCTCGATCGCTACGCGCTCCGCCTGCTGCCCAGCCAGCACCAGGCGCTGGCGGCGATGAAGCGCTGCCGCACCCGCTTTGCGCCGCGCATGCTGGCCCAATGCACGGCCTGCGGCGAGCAGCGCAGCGTGCCCCACTCCTGCGGCCACCGCGCCTGCCCGCACTGCCAGCACCACGAAGGCCAGGTCTGGCTGCAGCGTCAGCTGAAGTCACTGGTGCCGGCCACCTACTTCATGGTGACCTTCACGCTGCCGGCCGAGCT
Organism: Burkholderiales bacterium; assembly: GCA_038236495.1. Classification (GTDB taxonomy): domain Bacteria; phylum Pseudomonadota; class Gammaproteobacteria; order Burkholderiales; family Burkholderiaceae_C; genus Pseudaquabacterium. The sequence continues at coordinate 17,138 of JBBRZR010000046.1, read as the reverse complement.
GCGCGGCCTGGCCTTGGGCCACCAGCGGGTGATGTATGCGCTGGTGATGCAGTGCGCCTGGGACACGCTCAACACCTTCAGCCACAACGACGCCAAGCTGGGCGCGGGCACCCCCGTGACGGCCGGCGCGGTGGGCGTGCTGCACACCCACAACCGGCGGCTCGATTTCCATCCGCATGTGCACATGGTGATGCCCGCGGCAGCGCTGGACGCCAAGCAAAAGCTGTGGCGCACCAAAGTGCGGCCAACCCGGTCACGGCGCGGCAAGACCGGCAACGCCGCGGCCGGACGAGAGGTCAGGACTGCCGGTAGGCCGGCACCCTCCAATGAAGTTGTCGTTGGCATGGGGTCGATCAGCGACAGTCGCTTGTCGGCCATGACCCGACACCCACGGAAGTCAGCAACCCGGCTGTCCACTAAAAAGCGGCCAACACCCAATTTGGCGGCGTGTCCAGGGCATCCACTAGACGCCGTGCCATGCTCATCATCGCCTCTTCGACGCGAAACCACGGGTCCGAAAGCGGCGAGCCTATGAGCAACCATTGCTGAACAATCAAATCAACTTTTCCCTTGGAACATCAGCATGTCCTTCCGAATCCGTGGGCTCGACCCCAGCCCCTTCCGGCATCTTTTCGGCCTGACATCTGAAGAACTGGCCAAGCATGGGGCAATTCGCTACACAGTCGAGGAGCAGCATAGCGCGGGGATCCACGATTCCTTCTAGGAGGTCAAGTTCAAGAACGACCGTTCTACAAGGGCATGCAGCCCGATGCTTCGGTTTGATTTCGGTCGAGCCAACTTGTTTGATCATTTGATTGCCTATGGTCTATTTGTCCGAGTGGGTTGGGCAAGCCCACCGTGCCATCCAGCCCCTTTGGCAGGGTCACGACAGAACTACGGAAACCCATGCTGGTGACCGGGGGCAGTGATGATGTAGGCCAGATTGCCCTCACCCGCGCCTGCGGCGAAGATAAATGGAACGCTGGGATTGCCGTTCGCGGCAGCGGGCGAGTGACCGATATCCGCGTTGGAAACTCCGGGGGCGTAAATCATGTAGTGGCCGGGGAACGTTGTCTGAACGACAACGCCGGTCGGCGCCGCCAAGACCACATCGCCCGCGAGCATGTAGGCGATACCTGTGCGGTGCGGGCGGCGGAACCGGCCGTCATGGAAGCCGCCATCGATGTCGGCACGAATGGCTGCCGATGTTTCGCCCGAAGCGAGCAACGCGCCGACTCGCAGCATGACTGGAACGTAACTCGTTGCGCCTTCAGGGTCCCAGCAGGTCGGTTTGAACGCGAAGCTGCCGTACAGGAACGCGTCCCGATTCAGGAGGCAGGTGAACCCGTTGCTGCCTTCCCGAACCTTTGTATAGCCGCTGCGACCGAACAGGTACAAGGTCGCACCTTCGCGCAGATGCGGGGGTGCAGCAGAAAGCGCCAGTGTCGTTTCCACTTCTTCAGGAAACGTCGTGTTCAGCACCATGCGTGCAACGTCCGGGTCAGCCGCTGAGGCCATTGCAGACACGAGCGCCAGCGTGGCTGCGAGGGTGATCCCGATCCGGAATCGGATGCGGTGACCGTTCGAACTCATGAGCGCGCCGATCGCGCCGCCTCGCGCAAGGACAGCTGCACGCGGTAGGTATTCGCCGCGGTGACTTCGCCCTTCAGCGCGAGGGTCAGGGTCCAGTAACCATCCAGGTCCTGTTTGCGGAAGACGAGTTTGAACGCCTTGGCGCGGCTGTGAGCGGCAGGGCTGGCTGCCGCCAGAGTCGAAGGAACCCACCCCTGCAGCCCGATTCGTTTCGCAACTGCGTTGAGGTAGGCGTCGACCGTGATGGGGAGTTCAAGGCGTCCGCCGATTTCCCAGTGCTCTGCGTTTCCGCTGTCGGATTGCCTCTCCCAGGAAACCTCCGATGGGAAGACCTCGGAGAGTGGCGGGAACTTCAAGCGTGCGAGGCTTCCGGAGGTTGCCCGTCGCTCCGGTTGCCAATCGTATTCCAGGTAGCGTGCGACATCCTGGGCGCGCAGTGCACCTTGCTCGCGCTCGATCATGTGCAGTGCACCGTCGATGCCTGCGGACAGCCCGCCGGTGGTCACGATCTTGCCAGCATCGACGAAGCGCCGGTCTCGTACGACCAGTGTCTTGGGGAAGGCTTTGGCGAAATTGGACAGCGCCGTCGACGTCACGGTCGCTGACTTCCCGTCAAGCAGCCCCGCCTTGCCCAGGATGAATGCGCCGGTGCAAACGGACATCAGGGTTGCTGGGCTTTCGCTGCGCTGGCGAATCCAGTTCATGACCTTTTCATCCCGGGTCACTGAGCTTTGGTTGCCGCCGGGGATCACGAGAATGTCGGCCTCGGGCGCGTGCTCAATGTCGTAGTCCGGCTGGATCCGCAGTGAATCGCCGGTCAGCACGGCGGCCATCGTCGGGGCCACGGTAAACACCATGGCGCCTGCCGCCGAGAAGACTTCCATCGGTCCAGCGAAGTCGATGATTTCGGCGTCGTCAAACACGAGTACCGCGACACGCAACCGCGTCTTCTTGACCAGTTCCATGCCGTCGGTGGGGCAATAGCCTGGCCTGTCGTACACCGCGCCGGAGCCCGGCGTCATCTGGCAGACGTACGCCGCATTCGGCGACGACGCATCGAGCACGCCGGCATACGCTACAAGCGACGACCCGCAGACGAGGAGGGTGGCCGCGCGTGCGGCCCGCCGCCACTTCGTCGTTCCACGGGTGCTGTTCATCCCGATCGTCATGCGAGGGTTCGTGCAAAGAGCGCTTTCATCTCACCCCACGACTGCTGATCAGCTTCGCTGTTGTAGCCAATCGGAATGTGGTGGCGCTCCCCCCGCTCCGAGTTGTCTGAGTCCGTGAAGCCATGCTTGGCCCCCGGGTAGACGATGAACCTGTAGTTCGCGTTGGCGGCGGTCATCTCGCTCTTGAATTGCTGGACAGCCTCCGGTGACACGAATGCATCCTCGCCACCATGAAGCACCAGGACTTCAGCGATGACCGAGTTCTTCTTCAGGGTTGCCGACTCAGGGAGTGACCCGTGGAAGCTGACCACGGCATTCAGGGGTTCGCCGGCGCGCGCCATGGACAGCACCACGTTCCCGCCAAAGCAGTACCCTATGGCGGCGATTCGTTTCTGATCAACGCGTGGCTCGGACTTGAGAATTCGCAGGGCGCCATCGAAGCGAGCCTGTATCTGCCCCGACGCGAAGGCTTCCGTCATCAGCTTCTGCGCCCCTTGCGGCTCGTCGGCGGTCTTGCCGCTGCCATACATGTCGAGGGCAAACGCTGCGTAGCCCAGCTCCGCCAACTGGCGGGCGCGTTTGCGAGCGTATTCGTTGTGCCCCCACCATTCGTGAATGACAACAACGCCGGGGGCCTTGCCTTTGCCTTTTGGCAAAGCGACGAAGCCTTTGAACGGCGCGCCGTCGATGCGGTACTCCATCTCACGTTCTTCGATACCAGCGGCTTGTCCAAAGCTGGATGCACCTGCAAGCACTGACGAGGTCAGCACCAGAAACTCGCGCTTGTTCAATTTCAATTTCGACTCCGTATGAAGGATGGAAGAGGGAAGGTGGATGGCGGCTCGATCTTGCGAGCCTCAGACGATGTCGGTCTGAAAGAACAGAACGACATCGGTCAGGTCTTGCTGGAGGTAGTCTTTGGTGTATTCCGCTTCGAAGTGCGCCTTGAAGGCGGCTTCATTGTCGAAGCGCTCCCACAGCAAGAAGCGATCGAGCTGTTTGGGATCCTGATGCAGAGTGAAGAGCGAGCACCCGGGCTCGGTCAGGGTCTTCTGGCAGAGCGCCGACAGCGCGGATTTGGCGACATCCACCCTGGATGCATCCTTCACCTTCAACTCAGCAGTGACGTAGTAGCCAGCGTGAAACATGACATGACCTCCGTGGTGATTTGGGAATTGAGTGCCTGCCGCCGGCAGTAGCCGGCTGGCACTCGAACGCAGCGGCGAAATGACCCGCCCCGACGATCGCTTACTTGGTCAAACCTTCTGCCTGCATAGCAGCTTGCACCGCAGGTCGGGCCGCCACACGTGCTCGGAAGCCGACCAGATGGGCGAGGCCGCTCAGGTCGATGTCGAAGTACGGCGCCCAGTTGGAAACGGTGAAGAGGTAGGCGTCGGCGACGCTGAACTGGTCACCCATCAGGTACGCGTTTCCGGCCAACTTGGCATCGATCCACTTCAGGTTGGACTTGAGCTTGGCGGCGGCCAGGGCTTTGGCGTCCGTCGGCATGGCGGGGTTCGCCAAGGTCGCGAAACCCTTGTGAAGCTCGGTGGCGATGAAGTTCAGTGTTTCGAGCAACCGGTACCGCTGCCACGACCCATGCGACGGAATCAAGGCCTTGCCAGGCACCAGATCGGCGATGTACTGCGCGATGGCGACCCCTTCGGTGAGGCGTTCGCCGTTGTCCAGTTCCAGCACCGGCACCGCGCCCTTCGCATTGATGGCGTAGTAGTCTGAACCGTCGGGCAATTTGTGCAGGCCGAGGTCGACGGGGATGACATCAAAAGTCAGGCCAGCCTCGCGCAAAACGATGTGCGGGGAGAGCGAACATGCGCCCGGCGAAAAGTAGAGTTTCATAAGGTTTCTTGTAAATAGTGCTTCGAACGAAGCGATGGTTTGGCTGATCGACGCCGCCAGACATTCAGAAAAAGAGGCGGCTGGTCCCTATGTGTCAGTGCCTGAGCGGTGGACCGAACTGTGCGTGAATACGATCAGACGGAGAACCTGCACCCCGGATAAGTCACCCTTACGCAGCGCGGAAGAGTGCCGGGATTCAAGGCTGCGCCTGCCTTGCGTGGTGGCGGCTGATGGTGGGCAACTGGGTCGTAAACGCCGTTGCCGCTGTGGCCGCGGTTGTGACGCCGGCACGTCGGGCAGCCACGCAATTCATGGCGAATTCAAGGCAATAGCGCCAGTGGTGCCTCAGCGTGGAATTCTGAATGTCGGGTGACAGCATCAATGGTGCGCTGCTGGCGTACCAACAATGGCGTTTACCGGTGTTCAAGTCGAGCGCCCTACAAGGTGGGTATCGATGTTGACGCAAACGATGAAGGCTGTTGTCTTCGAGACCGGCGGCAATCCCGAAGAGGTCCTCCGGGTTCAATCCGTCGTGCGGCCACTGCCCGGACGCGATGAGGTCATCGTGCGGGTCGAGGCGCGGCCGGTACAACCGGCCGACTTCATGTTTATCGGCAACCGTTACCGCATCAAGCCGGTGTGATCGCAAATCGGCGGGCTGGAGGGCGCCGGCGCGGTAGTCGCTGTGGGCGAAACGGTCGGTCACGATGGACCGAAATACGCACGAGGCTTTGGCGTCGAGCACTGGCTGTCGCGCTCAGGGTCCCAGCGGGCGCAAATGATCGATAGCCTGTGGGCATCGATCGCGAGCGGTTCGCTGCCGCTGCCCGTTCGGGCACGCTACCCACTCGACGAGGCTGTGCGCGCGGTAATCGATGCTGCGGCCGGTGCGCCTACGGGCGGCAAAGTTCTGATTGTGGGGAGGTAGTTGCGATGCCGCATGCATCGGCTAGCAAGCTGCAGATGCGCGAGCGTAACGCAGCAGCGGCGTCGCACGCGTCCAATTGCTGCGCAGCCCCGGCGCACCACCTTCGTGACCATTACAAGCAAGGACTCCCCATGATCGAAGCACTCGCCCACCAGCTCTGGCACGTCCAGCATGCGTTCACCGTCAACCGCTTGCCCATCTCATCCCGAATGACCGTCGTGCGGCTGGCCGATGGGGGCTTGTGGTTGCACTCGCCCGTGCCCTTGCGCCCCGAGCAACGCGAGGCCTTGCTGCAGTTGGGGCCGGTGCGCTTCATCGTGGCGCCGAGCAAAGCCCATCACCTGTTTTTGCTGCAGTGCGCGCAGGCCTTCCCTGAGGCACAGTTGTTCGGTGCGCCCGGGCTGAGGCAAAAGCGGCCCGATATCGAGACGCTGAACGACCTGCCTTCGCCGACGCAGGCGCCGTGGACGGGCGAGTTGCAGTCGTTTGTGTTTGACGGCATCCCTGCGGCGAATGAGACGGTATGGTTTCACACACCATCGGCCACCCTGATCGTGACTGACCTGCTGCAGTGGTGGCAGGGGCCGCTGCCGCTTTCGACACGCCTGTACGCCACGCTCACAGGCGTGCGGCGGCGCCTGGGGGTGCCACTGACGGTGCAGAGCTTGGTGCGCGACCGCCGAGCGGTGCAACGCAGCGCGCGCCAGATCATGCAGTGGCCGTTCGAGCGTGTGGTGACGGCCCACAATGCGGTCGTCGACGTGCACGCGCACGAAGTGGTCCGACGAGCGTTGCAACGCTGGCTGTGAGGCCAACGGCTGCGTCAGCCCGGTATCCACGGGCATCGGGCACACCTGGATGGTCGAGCCTGCCGGTCGACAGCCTGAAGGTCGAGCGCTCGTTCGTTCGCGACCTGCATGTCCAATACTGGGAGCCAACCGTGCTGAACGGCCGGTCTACCCTGCGACGTTTCGACCTCACCGGCAACACGCCAGCTTGACCACAGGACACCTGTTCAAGCCCTTCGGTGCGCAGGTTGGAAGAGCAGGTCTGGGCGCCAGGCCATCACTGTTTCTCCAAACGGAATAGTGTCTTGGAGGACGCGGTGATTCCCGATTCGCCCCGTTCCGACGAAAGTCCGCGAATGCGCTGCAAGTTTGGTGACAGAACTCTCCGTCTGGCCCGACTGAAGCAAGAGGGAAAATTAATGAACCATCTTCGATCTGCCCATAGCAGCCCGTCTGCCGCACATAACGACGAACTTCTTGCCGTGACCATTGCGCCCACGCCATCGGTTCATCCGGCGTGGCTGCGTGCCACCCACTGGCTGAACGTCGTCGCCGTGGTGATCATGTTGGGCAGCGGCTGGCGCGTGTACAACGCTTCGCCAATTTTCGACTTTCGATTTCCGGGCGATCTCACGCTGGGTGGGTGGTTAGGCGGCGCACTGCAATGGCACTTCGCTGGCATGTGGCTGCTGGCCTTCAACGGCATCGTCTACCTGAGTTTGAATCTGGCCAGCGGGCGCTTTCAGCGCAAGTTCTTCCCCATCAGAGCGTCCGCGGTTTTGGCCGATGTTGTCGCTGCACTGCGCGGAAGGCTCTCGCATGCCGACCCGCGGCATTACAACGGCCTGCAGCGGCTGGCCTACCTGGGTGTGGTCGTGGACCTTGTGCTCCTGGTCCTGTCAGGACTGGTGCTGTGGAAGTCGGTCCAGTTTCCGCTGCTGCGCGAACTCGTCGGTGGCTACGAAGGCGCGCGGCGCGTGCACTTCTTTGCGATGGCAGCACTGATCGCGTTCGCGCTGGGGCACCTGGCGATGGTGGCGCTCGTGCCACGCACCTTGGTCACGATGATTTGCGGACGCTGAAGGAAACAACATGAACATGAACAAGCGCGCCTCGATCGTTGCTGTCGACGGCGAGGCCGTCCTCAAGGACGCCCTGAAACTTCTGTCGCGTCGCATCGAGCAACCGGCACGGCGTGCCTTCCTGCAGCGCTCGCTCACGCTCGGCGGTGTTGCCATGTTGAGCGGTTGCAGCCTGACCGACAGTGGCAGCGTCGAGACCGCGCTAGCCAGTATCTCGCGGCTCAACGACCGTGTGCAGGGTGCGCTGTTCGATCCGAACATGCTGGCGCCGACCTACCCGGAGTCGATGATCACGCGACCGTTCCCGTTCAATGCTTACTACGGGGAGAGCGAAATCCGCGAACTCGATGGCGATGCCTGGCGCCTCGAAGTGACCGGCCTGGTCGCCGATCGACGGACCTGGACGCTGGCCGACCTGCGCGCCATGCCGCAGCAGCAGCAGGTCACACGCCACATCTGCGTCGAGGGCTGGAGCGCCATCGGCAAGTGGGGCGGCGTGCCGTTCTCGCACTTTCTGAAGCGCGTGGGCGCCGACCTGAGCGCGAAGTACGTCGGGTTCAAGTGTGCCGACGACTATCACACCAGCATCGACATGGCCACGGCCCTGCATCCGCAGACCAACCTTGCGCTGACCTATGACGGGCAGGTGCTGCCGGCGAAGTATGGCTACCCGGTGAAGCTGCGCATGCCCACCAAGCTCGGCTACAAAAACCCGAAGCACATACAGGCCATCTACGTCACCAACACCCACCCCGGGGGCTACTGGGAAGACCAGGGGTACAACTGGTTCGGAGGCAGTTGAGGCCACTCAACCGCTCTGATTCCTCGGCATTTCTGCCACTCGTTTCACTCTATCAATCAAGGAATACATCATGAACAAGATCACAACTGCTTTGCTCTCGACCTGCATCTTCTTGGCCGCCGGCAGTTCGTTCGCACAAGACGCGATGACCAAGGATGCCATGTCGAAGGACGCTATGGCCAAAGGCGACATGAAGAAAGATGCCATGGGCACGGACGCAATGAAGAAGGACGCGATGCACAAGGACGCTATGGCGCCAAGCGCGAAGGCGTCGGACGCGATGAAGGCAGATCACATGGCCAAGGACGCCATGAAGAAGGATCACATGGCCAAGGACGCGATGAAGAAGGATGCGATGGCCCCGGACGCCATGAAGAAGTAACTGGCCGAGGGCAGGTGCATCGAAAGGCAGGCCGTGGCTTGCAGTTTCCGTCTGGCGTCGACGTATCAATGGCACGGCGCCTGTCGGGCCGTCCGCTTGAATTTGTTCTGAGTCGAGGTCTGTGATGGCGCTCTTTGTGTTGTTGTACCTGGCCGGGGTGTTGACCATTCTTGCACCATGCATCCTGCCCGTCCTGCCGTTCGTACTTGCACGGGTCGATCAACCCTTCCTTGCAAGCGGCTTGCCATTGCTCGCCGGCATGGCATTGAGCTTCGCCGGAGTGGCCACGCTGGCGACGATCGGCGGAGCATGGGCGGCCGAGGCGAACGAGGTCGGCCGCGATGTTGCACTTGCGGTGCTGGCCGCCATGGGTGTCGCATTGCTCGCGCCACGCGTTGCGGACCGAATGACGCGACCGCTCGTGGCGCTCGGTGCGCGCCTCTCCGAGGCTGCGCGTCGCGACTCGCTGTCCACCGGCCGCTTGGCGCTCCCTTCTCTGGTGCTGGGTGTGGCCACCGGGTTGCTGTGGGCGCCCTGCGCCGGGCCGGTGCTGGGGCTTGTGTTGACGACCGCCGCCTTGCAGGGCGCCAGCGCCCACACGTCGCTGTTGCTGCTCTCGTACGCGGCCGGGGCTGCCACCTCGCTGGCACTGGCCTTGTGGGTGGGCGGTCGGGTGTTCGAGGTCATGAAGCGCTCGCTCGGCTTTGGCGAGTGGCTGCGTCGCGGCCTCGGTGTCGCCGTGCTGGCGGGCGTGACGACGGTGGCGCTGGGGTGGGACACGGGCCTGCTGGCCACGCTGTCGCCGGTGGTTGGCGACTCGATCGAGCAGAAGCTTCTGGAGCATCTGGACGCGAAGCCGCTGTCAGCTACCGAGCGGTCTGACGACGCGCGAGTGACGTCGAACCCACCGGCCGCGGCCTCCATCAAGACGGCTGCTCCGGCGGTGCCTCTCGCGCCGCTCCCGGTGGAAGGGGTCGCCGCCGAACTCTCGGGTGCAACGGGTTGGTTGAACTCAGCGCCATTGACGCTGCAATCGCTGCGCGGCAAGGTGGTTCTCGTCGACTTCTGGACCTTCGCCTGCATCAATTGCCAGCGTGCCTTGCCGCACGTGCGTGCCTGGGCCGAAAAGTACAAGGACCAGGGCCTGGTCGTGATCGGTGTGCATGCACCGGAGTTCGCGTTCGAGCGCAAGCTCGGCAACGTGAAGCGCGCAGTGGGTGAGCTTGGATTGAATTTCCCGATCGCAATCGACAACGACTTTGCAATCTGGCGCGCTTATTCCAACCAGTATTGGCCTGCCAACTACTTTATCGATGCGCAGGGTCGCATTCGATTCCATCACTTCGGCGAGGGTGAGTACGAACGCTCCGAGCAAGTGATCCAGCAACTGCTGCAAGAAGCGCGAGGGACAGCGGGCGTTGGCCAGGGCGGCGTTGCGACACGGCCCGTGATCGCGAATCACGACACAGCTTCGACCGCGCCTGTGGTCGCTCTCAACTACAACCGCTGATTCGCGCGGGGCGCGGCACACCGGGTGACCACCGCCCTTGCGGCGGCGGCCCCGGCACTCTTCCGGTGCGCGAAACGATGAATTCGACCTGGTGCCGATTCCGCTTCACGCCGGATTCGACGACAGTTCATTCGTTGGCTGCAACCCGCAGCCCCACAGTACCCGCCACCCGGAGTCGCGAATGAGCCGAATTGCCCTCATCGACCAGAAAAGCGCCAATGCGGAGCAGAAGGTTCTGCTCGATGCCATCCAGTTGCAGTTTGGCGCGGTGCCGAACTACCTGCGGGTCCTGATCAATTCGCCCTCCGCGCTCAGAGCCTTCCTGGGTCTTCATGGTGTGGCCTCGAACGGCCCGCTGTCAGCGCAGACCCGCGAGCGCATCGCGCTGACATTGGCACAGCAGAACGGTTGCGAATACTCCCTCTCGGCTCACACAGCGCTCGGTCGCGCGGTCGGGCTGACAGGCGATGAGATGACCGCGAACCGCGCGGGCTCCAGCGAAGATGCCAAGGCCGCTGCCGCCGTGAGGCTGGCCCGCAACCTGTCCGAGCACCGCGGCGCGATCTCCAACGCCGAACTTTTCGAGACCCGTGAGGCAGGGCACACAGAAGCCGACATCGTCGAGATCATCATGCACGTCGGCATGAACCTGATCACCGCCATGATCGGCGAAGCCGGCCACGTCGAGATCGACTCCCCCAAGGTCGATCTGGGAGGTGTTTGACATGAGCCGCGCCTACGCCGACATTGCGTTCACCCCAGCTGTGCGTGCAATGCAGACCCGCATGGGAAGCCGCTCGGTCTATGCACCGCTGGACCGAACATCGGACAGACGAAACGCGTTGACGCCGGACGAGGTCGCGTTCATTCACGAGCGAGACGGGTTCTACCAGGCGACCGTGGGCGAGTCCGGGTGGCCGTATGTGCAGTACCGGGGCGGGCCCGCCGGATTCCTGAAAGTGCTGGATGCGAAGACCATCGCCTACGCCGACTTTCGCGGCAACGTGCAGTACATCAGTGTCGGCAACCTGACTGGGAACGACCGGGTCTCGATCTTCCTGATGGACTACGCCAATCAGCGCCGCCTGAAGATCCTGGGCCGTGTGCGCCTCGTGGCTGCAAGCGACGATGCGGCGCTGATCGCCCGCCTTCGGATGCCGGACTATGCGGTGCGGATCGAGCGCGCAATGGTCATTACCATCGAAGGCTACGACTGGAACTGCCCACAGCACATCACGCCCCGCTTCACGAAGGACGAGATCGAGGAAGGCACTGCACCGCTTCGCTCGGAAATCGAGCGATTGGGCAAAGCGCTGGCGGCAGCCGTCCCGGCTGCTTCGGCACAAGGCCTCGGCCACGGTCCGCTAGCGTTGCGCGTCGTCGGCATAAGGCAGCTCACCGCCAGGGTGCGTGCCTATGAACTGCGCAGCCCAGACGGTGCCAAGCTGCCGCCCGTGGTTGCCGGTTCGCACATCGACATTCCCGTGCGCTTGCGCAGCGGAGTGATCAGTTCGCGTCGCTATTCCATCGCATCGAACCCGAGCCGTCGCGATGCCTACGAGATCGCCGTGCTGCGCGAGGAGCAGGGCAGCGGCGGATCGGTTGCAGTACATGCCGACGTGCAACTGGGCACGACCATGTTCTGCGGCCTGCCGGGTAACGACTTCGCCCTCCATGGCGACGATCGACCCGCGGTGTTGATCGCCGGTGGCATCGGCATCACGCCGATCAAGGCGATGGCCGAGCAGCTTCGCTCCGATGGGCGTGGCGTCAACTTGCATTTCGCGGTGCGGTCACTGGCTGAGGCGCCCTACCTGGACTCCCTGCAGAGCAAGCTAGGGTCCCGCCTGCATGTGTACGCGGCAGACCGGCAGCAGCGTCTGGACGCGTCGTCGTTGGTTGCCAATGCGACGCCCGAGACGTTGTTCTATGTCTGCGGTCCCAGCCGACTGATCGACGCGGTGCATGACGCTGCGCGAACCGCCGGAATTCCTGCCGACCGGGTTCGATCCGAGCGCTTCGTGGTCCCGAACGCGACGGCAGCCAATCAGCCCCTGACCGTGACGCTTCGCCACAGTGGCCGGCGCATCTTGGTCGCCGCCAACCAGACCATTCTGGACGCCTTCGAAGCCGCTGGCTTGGCGGCACCGTCCGGGTGCCGTGCCGGCAACTGCGGCACCTGCCAGGTCAAGGTGCTGCAGGGTCAGCCCGAGCACCGCGACACAGCACTCAGCGACACCGAGCACAAAGCGGCAGGCTTGATGTGCATTTGCGTGTCCCGAGCCACGAGCCCGGAGCTGACCCTCGACCTCTAGGCGTTCGGCTCAACCCTGGGCAGCCCCCGGGCCGGCCCTGCGGGGTGCACATCACACAGTCAATTGCGAGAGCTGCGCTGACGTTTCCTGACGGCGCGCAGCGCTGAGTGCCCGCGAGGCGCCGTGCATGGCGACGGGATCCGGATTGGCGGGCGGCTCGGTGGGGCTGGTCGACAAGAGCAGGAGTTCGAGTCTCGCGGCGTCCACCACGTGCGCGGACATGACCTTCAGCGTCTCACGCAAGGCTGCCAATGCAATGGACGCTCTGGGTGAGGCGTTCCAGAGTGCGACGGTCCCGTCGACGAAGACGGCAATGGCGACCACTCAGTCCAGACCGTTTTTCATCATGCCTTGGCCACATCAATTGAGTGCCGGATTCGCACGCAGCCTTTCCAGGGCCAGGTCGAGAAAAGCGCGGGCCTTCTGCGAGGCGTGTCTGCCTTCGCGGTGCACCAGGTGCACGGGCAACGGAGCGGGCTCGTAGTCGGTGAGGATCGTCTTGAGCTGGCCGTCGCGCAGCTGGTCGGTCACCTGGTACGAGAGCAAACGTGTGAGGCCGAAGCCGCTGACGACCGCGGCCACTGCAGAGTCATTGCTCGTCGTGGTCATGCGCGCTTGCAGCTTGACGATGCGCGGCTCGCCGTTTTCCATGAGGCGCCACTCGGCAGTCGGGGTCACAGCGCTGGCGGATACGATGCAGTGCGCGCTCAAGGCGTCAGGCGTCTGCGGAACGCCGTGTTTCTCCAGGTAGGTCGGTGCAGCGCAGATCACGCGTCGAACGCGGCCGACGGACACGGCCTGCATCGAAGAATCGGGCAACTCGCCGATGCGCACCGCCACATCCACGCCTTCGTCCAGCATGTTCACGACCCGGTCCAGGAACCAGCAGGAAGCGCTGACCTGCGGGTAACGACTCAGGTACTCGGTAACGATGGGCGTCACGAATTTCGCGCCGAACAGCGCCGGCGCGGTCAGCGTGAGACGCCCGTGCGGCGAGCCGTGCTTACCACTCACGGCGTCGTCGGCCTCTGCCAGTTCGGCCAGGATGCGACGACAGTCGTCAGCGTAGCGCGCTCCGTCCTCTGTGACCCTGACGACGCGCGTGGAACGGGTCAGCAGGCGCACGCCGAGGTGGCTCTCCAGTTCGTTGATTGCCCTTGTGACGGCGGGCGGCGAAATGCCGAGCTTGCGCGCTGCACCAGCGAACCCACTCGTATCCACCACCGCCACAAAGACGGTGATCAGGTGCAGGCGATCCACATTGTTCCTTTGGGCGTAACGGTGTCTTTGATTCTGCACGGATTCCGAATCGCGTGGCAGCCGAGGACAGTCCTCTCATCCGTTGCAACCGCCGCGGATGTTGCCCACCACTCCACTGGAGATCTGACATGAACAAGAACCTGATCGCGTTGGCCATGGCCTGCGCCGGAGGGTTGGCGAACGCGCAAGGCTTTCCCGCCGCGACGCCCATCACCGAAATCCAACCCACGCCGGCTTCCATCGGCGCGGATGTTCCGGCGACCTACTTCGGCACCGCACCTTCGACCGTGCAGAAGGAATTGATCGGCCCCTACCAATTGCTCAAGGCCGGTGTGCTGGACCAGCAGGCAGGCACCATCACCTTGCCTTTGTACAAGGGTCAGCTCGCCAGCGGCGAGTCGGTCTGGTATGTGCTGACCGACACAACCGACGAAAAGAACGCCGAAGCCCTGGGCCTGAACTTCTCCTCGAAGCTGGTCTATGCGGACGTTGGCAAAGGCGTGCGCAAGGCTTCGCAACAGCTGATCGGCGGCAAGGCCGTGGTCGTGTTCGAGAGCGGCAAGGTCGACTTCGCGCCGGTGCGTTCGGTTACCCCTGGAGAGGCGCCGAACTACTTTCCGCCAACCGCTGTGCAGCCCGGCTCGGTCGGCGACGCGAACTACAGCCCGTTGGCGAAGATCGGCGGCTTCATCTACAACGCCCCGATGCTCGCGTTCAACGCCAGCGAGGCGACGCTGAACACCTACTGTGCCGGTAACGCCGATCACAGCGTCGTGCATGACAAGGTGGTTGCCATCTGCCCGCGCGACGGCGTTGTCACGCTTCAGTTGACGACCGGTTTCAGTTTTGCCCGGCCCGTTTTGTACCTGAGCCTGGAAGCCAACAACGCCATCCCGGCTGCGATTGAAGGTGTGACGCTCGCGCCCGGTCTCACAGACATCAAGGTCGGCAGCGACGACAGCGCGTTCAGTGCGGTGGAGCGGCTCTTTACGATCATCAACGGCCCGGTCAATGTCGAGCCCAACGTGACCCACCCGCAGCGCCAGGGCCTGAACAGCGCGCTGAAGGGCGATGTGGGCGGCCCGCTCAATGTGCTCGGTGGCATTCCGACCATCGCCACCGACTACAGCCCGCTGTGGGACCTGAACATCGGGCAGTGGACCCAGCACGCCATCGACAGCCACTACCGCTCGCGGGTGCGTGACGAGTTCAATGTGCTCGGCCTCGTGCGCTCCGGCTGGATGACCGGCCCCGGCGGCAAGGCGTTTGGCTCCAGCGGCTTGATCGTGAACTGCCCGATCGTCTTCCGCTTCCTGTGACACGACTCCACACCCCACCTTCATCGAGAACCATCATGCGCAACCATTTCGCCCTGACTGTCCTGTTCACCAGCCTGCTGTCTGCATGCGGTGGCGGCAACGACAGCGCCACTCCCGCGTCCACGCCGGTCGCCGATGTCAGCCCTGGCGCTGCGAGCGGCGACTTCACCAGCGGCCTTGTCGCCATCAGAAACCCGACGCCGATCACCGAGATCCAGCCAGCACCTGCATCCATCGGCGCGGACGTGCCGGCCACGTATTTCGGCACGGCACCATCGACCGTGCAGAAAGAACTGATCGGACCCTACCAACTGCTCAAGGCTGGCACGCTTGACCAGGAAGCCGGCACGCTGACCTTGCCGCTCTACAAGGGGCAATTGCCCACCGGAGAATCGGTCTGGTACATCCTCACTGACACCACCGACGAGCGCAACGCTGCAGCCCTGGGCCTGAACTTCTCGGCCAAGCTCGCCTATGCCGAAGTGGGCAGGGGCGTACGTCGTGCTGCACAGCAGCTCATTAACGGGAAAACGGTCGTCGTGTTCGAGAACGGCAGGGTGGATTTTGCGCCTACCCACGGTGTCACGCCAGGCGCGGCGCCCAACTATTTCCCGCCGGCCGCCGTTCAACCCGGTTCGGTCGGGGATGCGGACTACAGCCCGCTGGCAAAGATCGGCAACTACGTCTACAACGCGCCGATGCTGGCGTTTAACGCCAGCGAGGCCACGCTGAACGCCTTCTGCGGCGGGAACGTCGACCACAGCATCGTTCACGACAAGGTTGTCTCGATTTGCCCACGCGACGGCGTGGTCACCCTGGCACTGACCAAGGGCTTCAGCTTCGGTCGCCCAGTGCTGAACCTCAGCACCGACGCCAGCGACGCCCTGCCCGCCACGCTGGAAGGTGCGACCTTTGCACCCGCACTGACCGATGTCAAAGTGGGTGGCGATGACGGCGCCTTCAGCGCTGTCGAACGGCTTTTCGCCATCGTCAACGGGCCGACCAACGATGTGGCCGGCGAGATCAACCCACAGCGTCAAGGGTTCGACAGCGCACTGAAGGGCGACGGCGGCCCCCTCAACGTGCTCGGCGGCATTCCGACGGTTGCCACCGACTACAGTCCGCTCTGGGATCTGAACGTCGGCGAGTGGACGCAACATGCCATCGACAACGACTACCGCTCGCGCGTGCGTGAAGAGTTCGAGGTGCTCGGGTATGTGCGGGCCGGGCATCTGACAGCGCCGGGCGGCGCTCCGTTCGGGTCGAGCGGGCTGATCGTCAACTGCCCCATCGTGTTCAGGTTCCTCTGATCGCACACCGGACTGCCGGAGCCCGAGCCGTGCGTTCAGGCTTGGGCCAGCTCCGGAACAGTGTGTCCCTCTGGCAAGCCTGCATGAATTGAATCCGCAACCTCGGTAACTTCCACTGCCATTGCAACCGGATGGAGTGGGTGATGAACGGCACGAAGAAGTTTCAGGAGACGAGTGTGGCAAGCGGCAGCCTGGAGCAGGTCAGGCAACAGCTGCAGGACTGGCGCGCCGGGCGCAAGCTGGGTGAGCGCATACCGGCGCCGCTGTGGGCAGCAGCGGTAGGCGCAGCCAGGGAGCAGGGTCTGCACCGCGTGGCCATCGAATTGCACCTGGACTACGCTGGGCTCAAGCGGCGGGTCGAGGGGGGCGGTGTGACGCCGCCGCGCGGCGAGCTCGCGCCACGCTTTGTCGAGCTGTTCGCGCCGGCCGCGTCGATGACAGCGGCAGCGGGGCGCGCGGAGTGCGTCGTCGAGATGGGCAACGCGCGGGGCGCGAAGATGCGCGTGGAACTCAATGGCCAGGCTTTGGCCAGTCTGGCGGGCCTGTGCAGTGCCTTCTGGAGCGCGTGATGATGCAGATCACGCCGCACATGCGCATCCTCGTGGCGGTGGAGCCGGTGGACTTCCGCGCCGGCATTGACGGCCTGGCGGCCGCGTGCAGGAAGCACCTGCAGGCCGACCCCTTCAGCGGCGGCGTGTTCGTCTTCGGCAACCGCGCGCGCACGGGCATCAAGATCTTGGTCTACGACGGTCAGGGGTTCTGGTTGTGCCACAAGCGCCTGTCCAGTGGGCGCTTCGTGTGCTGGCCCGATGGGGCGCAGCCG
>JBBRZR010000045.1:0-18201 GCA_038236495.1 Burkholderiales bacterium | reverse complement strand
GTGAAAAAGGCGGCCGAAGCCGCCTTGTCGGTAAGCCGGGTTGCCCCGACTGCTGCCGAATCAGCCGTTCTTGCGACGACGAGCCAGGAAGCCGATCGCACCCAGGCCAGCCAGCAGCATGGCGTAGGTTTCGGGTTCTGGAACCGGGGTCGCCACCAAGTTGCCGCCGTACGAAGCTGACCCACCGGTCACGCCGGTACCGCTCACCATCAGGTGATACATGCCAGCAGGAATCGACGTACCGCCGCTCAGGACTTGAGTCTTGACCGTGATGCCACCAACCGTCGTGGTCGATGTGGGTCCGAAAAGCTGCACGCCGTTGAGCCAGGCCGAAAAGCCGCTGATACCACCGAACGAAGGCCCGCCGAAGGAGACTTCGACGTTGGTCACCGAGGCCGCCACGATCGAGGGCACACCCAGGTTAAACGTCCAATCGTCAGTGAAAGCGCCAGAGACGGTATTGGCGAACGATGCGCTCGGCGAAGGGTTCAATGGACCCAGCGCGAAGCTGCTGATGGAAGTGACCGACGCCAAAACTGCTACTGCAACCAATTTCAATTTCATGATTGAACCCCCGAATATTTAAGAAACCGCGTAGTGACCCAGAGATCAGAGCAAGAAGCGAGCCAAAACTGCGCTTCACGCCTTAAAAAATCTCTAGTCATCGCTTCCAACCAAAGTCTAATCAGTCCCGCTTGATCTTCAAACCCCCCAACCATGGGGGGCCGGCGAGCCCAGTCAAACTTCTGTAGCCAGACCTTAACCTGCCCAAGGCCTCTCGCGCACAACCCGCCGCCAGAACTTGAGCACTTTTGTGTAACGATCAGTTGGATCTGCACCCAATGCACGCAACCCAAAACGCACCCTGAAACGGCTTAAGCCAGCTTGCCGTGGCAGCTCTTGTACTTCTTGCCGCTGCCGCAAGGGCAGGGGTCATTGCGACCCACCCGGGGGACCTCGCCGGCCGCCACCACCGCTGCCGACGCCGGATCGGCGTCCTGGCTGACGCTGCCGTCCTCGTTCGGGTGGGTGTAGGTGATGTTGCCCACCTGTGAGGCCTGGACTTCCAGCGCCTCGGCCGCCTCGGCAACCTGCTCGGGGCTCTGGATGCGCACGGTCAGCAGCAGGCGTGTGACCTCCATCTTGACGACGTCGAGCAACTGGCTGAACAGCTCGAACGCCTCGCGCTTGTACTCTTGCTTGGGGTTCTTCTGGGCGTAGCCGCGCAGGTGGATGCCCTGACGCAGGTAGTCGAGTGCGGCCAGATGCTCGCGCCAGTGGCTGTCGATCGCCTGCAGCAGCACCATGCGCATAAACGGGTTGAACTGCTCCAGCCCGACGATCGCCAGCTTGTTGTCGAACACCGCGTTGGCTGCGGCCACGACACGGTCCACGACATCCTCGTCGGTGATCGAGTCGCTCTTGTCGACTGCCGAGGCAATGTCCACCGGCACCTGCCACTCGTCGGTCAGTACCTTTTCCAGCGCCGGCAGGTCCCACTGCTCTTCGACGCTCTCGGCCGGCACCCAGGTGCGCACCACGCCGGTCATCGCGCTCTTGCGCAAGTTGGTGATCTGGGCCAGCACGGAGTCGGACTCCAGAATCTCGTTGCGCTGCTGGTAGATCACCTTGCGCTGGTCGTTGCTGACGTCGTCGTACTCCAGCAGTTGCTTGCGCACGTCGAAGTTGCGCGCCTCGACCTTGCGCTGAGCACCCTCGATGCTGCGGCTGACGATACCGGCTTCGATGGCCTCGCCCTCGGGCATCTTCAGCCGGTCCATGATGGCGCGCACCCGGTCGCCAGCGAAGATGCGCATCAGCGGGTCTTCCAGTGACAAGTAGAAACGAGATTGGCCCGGGTCGCCCTGGCGGCCAGCGCGGCCGCGCAGCTGGTTGTCGATGCGCCGGCTCTCGTGGCGCTCGGTGGCGATGATGCGCAGGCCACCGGCCGCCTTGACCTGGTCGTGCAGGCCTTGCCATTCGTCCTTGAGCTGCTGGATGCGGCTGGCCTTCTCGGCGTCCGGGATGGACTCGTCGGCTTCAAGCAGTTGGACCTGCTTCTCGACGTTGCCGCCCAACACGATGTCGGTGCCGCGACCGGCCATGTTGGTGGCAATGGTGACCACGCCCGGACGCCCGGCCTGGGCGACGATCTCGGCCTCCTTGGCGTGCTGCTTGGCGTTGAGCACGGCGTGCGGCAGCTTGGCTGCGGTCAGCAGGCCCGAGATCAGCTCGGAGTTCTCGATCGAGGTGGTGCCGACCAGCGTGGGCTGGCCGCGCTGGTGGCAATCCCGGATGTCCTCCAGCACCGCGTTGTACTTCTCGCGGGCAGTCTTGTAGATCAGGTCCAGGTCGTCCTTGCGGATGGTCGGCCGATTCGGCGGGATCACCACCGTCTCGAGGCCGTAAATCTCCTGAAACTCATAGGCCTCGGTATCAGCCGTACCGGTCATGCCGCCGAGCTTGGCGTACATGCGGAAGTAGTTCTGGAAGGTGATCGAGGCCAGGGTCTGGTTCTCGCTCTGGATCTGCACACCCTCTTTGGCCTCGACCGCCTGGTGCAGGCCGTCGGACCAACGCCTGCCGGTCATCAGGCGGCCGGTGAACTCATCGACGATGACGATCTCGGCGCCGTTCGAACCGTTTTGCACCACGTAGTGCTGGTCGCGGTGGTAGAGGTGGTTGGCCCGCAGCGCCGCGTAGACATGGTGCATCAGCGAGATGTTGGCGGCGTCGTACAGGCTGGCGCCCTCGGCGAGCAGGCCGGCCTCGGCCAACAGCTGCTCGGCCTTCTCGTGGCCGTCCTCGGTCAGCGTGACCTGATGGCTTTTTTCATCCACCGTGAAATCGCCGGGCTCGATCACGCCCTCGCCGGTGCGGGGATCGGCCTCGCCGATCTGTTTTGTAAGGCCCGGCACGACGCTGTTGATGCGCACGTACATCTCGGTGTGGTCTTCGGCCTGGCCGCTGATGATCAGCGGCGTGCGGGCCTCGTCGATCAGGATCGAATCGACCTCATCGACGATGGCGAAGTTGAGCCCGCGTTGCACCCGGTCGCGCAACTCGTAGACCATGTTGTCGCGCAGGTAGTCGAAGCCGAACTCGTTGTTGGTGCCGTAGGTGACGTCGGCGGCGTAGGCGGCCTGTTTTTGCTCACGGTCCATACCAGGCACGTTGACACCCACGCTCAGGCCCAGGAAGCCGTAGAGCCGGCCCATCCATTCGGCATCACGCCGGGCCAGGTAGTCGTTGACGGTGACCACGTGCACGCCCTTGCCGGACAGCGCATTGAGGTAGACCGGCAGCGTGGCCATCAGGGTCTTGCCCTCGCCGGTGCGCATCTCGGCAATCTTGCCGTTGTGCAGCGTCATGCCGCCGATGTACTGCACGTCGAAATGGCGCATCTTCAGGCTGCGCTTGCCGCCCTCGCGCACGGCGGCAAAGGCCTCGGGCATCAGATCGTCCAGGGTGGCGCCCTGGGCGATGCGCTGGCGGAATTCATCGGTCTTGGCGCGCAGCGCCACATCGTCGAGCGCTTCGAATTGCGGCTCGAGCGCATTGACCTGCTCGACTACACGGCGGTATTGCTTGAGCAGCCGGTCATTGCGGCTGCCGAAAATCGAGGTGAGAAGCTTGGGCAACATGCGGCGTCAGGGGCTGGGGGATCGGGGGCGGCATTCAGGGGCCTACAACGCGAGGTGGGGTCGGCAGGCCGCGGCACAAGAGCCGCAACCATCCCGAATCCAGCGTGTCCCGGACCATCACAGGCGCCGCCGGCGACTGTTTGGCCTAGGGATGCCACCCGTGCAAAGCCATCAAGTCTATCATTGGGCCTGCCCACCACCTGGGTGCGCTGGCGCCCGAAGCGCCTCAACCGACCATGCCGCCTCCTGCCGATTCGCGCGCCCGCGCCCCGCTGCCCAGCCACACCCAGCCGATTGGCCAGGCCCTGGCCGGCAGCGAGCCTTTGGTGGCATTGACCCAGCGGCTGCGGGCGTCACAGGCGCGGCTGGACGCGGTGCTGCCGTTGCTGGCGCCAGCGATGCGCCCCTTTGTCAAGGCCGGGCCGATCGACGAAGCCGGCTGGACACTGCTGGCCACCAACAGCGCGGTCTCGGCCAAACTGCGCCAGATGCTGCCGGCGCTGGAGGCGCACTTGCGCTCTTGCGGCTGGCCCGGCCCACCCGTCCGGGTAAAAATGCTGAGCCCACCCTGAGCCACCGACAGGTGGTGATGCCTGGCGAAGGCTCTGCCGGCCTGCATGCCGGCAAGCGCTTGAGCCCGCACTGATTGCTGGGCGCGGAGGCGCGTTGGGTCTGGTGCCGGCTATCCGAATCGAACGGATCACCTACCGCTTACAAGGCGGTTGCTCTACCAAATGAGCTAAGCCGGCACGGACTGAAAATTTTAGGCCACTCGGGACCGATCCAGCGTCAAGAAAAAGCCGCGGTGTCTATTTGACCCGCTTCAGCGCGGGCCGACCACCACTCGACGGCGGACTGGGCTCGGGCGGCAAATCATCCCCTGGCAAGCCGGCGGGCGCCTGCGGCACAGCCTCATCCGCATCGGCATCGGGCAGACCGGCCAGGCGCAAACCGATACGGACAGGCTCGGCGGGCGGCGCGGTCGTCGCTTCGGTCGATCCTGTCGGCACCGGAAACGCCATGCCCTGACCATTTTCACGGGCGTAGATCGCCACCACGTGGTCGATGGGCACGGCGATCTCTCGCGACACACCGCCAAAGCGCGCCTTGAACTCGACCAGATCGTTACCCAGCCGCAGCCCGCTGGTGGCCTCGAAACCGACATTGAGCACGATCTCGTTGTTCTTGACGTACTCCATCGGCACCTTCACGCCCGGCGTCACATGCACCGCCAAAAAGGGCGTGAAGCCGTTGTCGGTGCACCACTCATGCAGCGCACGGATCAGGTACGGGCGGGTGGACGTGCCCTGCTCGTCCGGGGCGGCCGGTTTGCTCATCTTGAGGCCTTACTTGCGCATCACCTTTTCGGACGGCGTCAGCGCCTCGATGTAGGCCGGACGCGAGAAGATGCGTTCGGCGTACTTCAGCAGCGGCGCGGCGTTCTTCGACAAATCGATGCCGTAGTAATCCAGGCGCCACAGCAGCGGGGCGATGGCCACATCGAGCATCGAGAAGTCGTCGCCCAGCATGTACTTGTTCTTCAAGAAGATCGGCGCAAGCTGAGTCAGGCGCTCGCGGATCTGGCTGCGCGATTTTTCCAGCACCTTGTCGTTGGACTTGATGCCGCTGCGGCCTTCGAGCAGGTTGACATGCGCAAACAACTCTTTCTCGAAGTTGAACAGAAACAGCCGAACCCGCGCACGCGCCACCGGGTCGCCCGGCATCAGCTGTGGGTGCGGAAAGCGCTCGTCGATGTACTCGTTGATGATGTGCGACTCGTACAGGATCAGGTCCCGCTCGACCAGGATCGGCACCTCGTTGTACGGGTTCATCAGCGCGATGTCTTCGGGCTTGGCGAACAGATCGACGTCACGGATCTCGAAGTCCATGCCTTTCTCGAACAGCACAAAGCGGCAGCGGTGCGAGTAGGGGCAGGTGGTTCCGGAATAAAGCACCATCATGGTGGTGGTCTCCTAGGTGAGCAAGTCGATCAGCGGGTCGCCAATACGGGGCACAAAAACAAATGCGCGCAGCGGGCCTGAGGCGGCGGCCACTGCGCGCTTGGCCCGACTTGGCAGCCGGGCCTGACGGCGGTCTTTACTTGATGTCTTTCCAGTATGCGGCGTTCATGCGCCAGGCGATCAGCGTGAAGATGGCCAGGAACAACAGCACCCAGACGCCCATGCGCACGCGCTGGTTTTGTGCCGGCTCACCCATCCACTGCAGGTAGGCCACCAAGTCGGCCACGGCCAGGTCGTAGTCGGCCTTGTTCAGGCTGCCGGGCTTGCTCAGCTCGAAACCCTTGAACACATGGGTCACCTTGGTGGGATCGTGCGGGTCTTTTTCTTCGGCATAGATGGCGCGCTGCTCGCCTTGCAGCTCCCACAGCACATGCGGCATGGCAACCGCCGGATAGACGACGTTATTCCAACCGGTGGGGCGGGCTTCGTCGCGGTAAAAACCACGCATGTAGGTGTAGAGATAGTCAGCACCGCTACCGTTCTCGCCGGCCCGCGATCTGGCGATCACGCTGAGGTCGGGCGGTTGGGCGCCAAACCAGGCCTTGCCATCTTTTGCGGCCATCGACACCGTCATCAGGTCACCGACCTTGTCACCCGCGAACAGCAGGTTCTTCTTGATCTGGTCGTCGCTCAGGTCGATGTCGTGCATGCGGTTGTAGCGCATGTACGCGGCCGAGTGGCAGTTGAGGCAGTAGTTGACGAAGATCTTGGCACCGTGTTGCAGTGCGGCAATGTCGCTGACGCGGTCCTTCGGGAACTTGTCCCAGGCCGGGCCGGCCGCATTGGCCCAGGCGCCGGCGCACAAACCGGCAAACAGGGCGATGGCCGCCAGCAGGCTTGCAAGGGTTCTTTTCATGGTCGATTGCTCCTGCTTCAATGGGGCGAGAAGGTGACGCGGTCGGGCACCGGCTTGAAGGTGCCGATGGTGCTCCACCAAGGCATCAGCAGGAAGAAGCCAAAGTAGAAGAAGGTGCCGATCTGGGCGATCAGGGTGCCGGTCGCCGACGGCGGCTGGATGCCCAGGTAGCCCAACACGAAGAAGAAGACCACGAAGATGCCGTACATCGCCTTGTGCCAGGTCGGGCGGTAGCGGATCGACTTGACCGGGCTGTTGTCCAGCCAGGGCAGGAAGAACAGGATGATCACGGCGCCGCCCATCACCACCACGCCCCAGAACTTGGCGTCAAACATCTTGAGCAGCGCAATGCCAATCAACACGCCCACCGCAATTCCGATCCTGGCGCGGCCCTTGACCGACAACATCGAGATCAGGCCCGCCAGCCCCACCGCGCCGCACAGCCAGTTGACCATCGGGTCGTTGGTGGCGCGCAGCATGGAATAGAACGGCGTGAAGTACCAGACCGGGGCAATGTGCAGCGGGGTCTTGAGCGGGTCGGCCGGGATGAAATTGTTGTACTCCAGGAAGTAGCCACCCAGCTCTGGGCCGAAAAACACGATCGCGCAGAACACCGTCAGGAACATGCCGATCCCAAAGATGTCGTGCACCGAGTAGTAGGGGTGAAACGGAATACCGTCGAGCGGGATACCGGTCTTGGGATCTTTCTTGGCCTTGATCTCGACACCGTCCGGGTTGTTCGAGCCCACTTCGTGCAGCGCGATGATGTGCGCCACCACCAGGCCCAGCAGCACCAAGGGCACGGCGATGACGTGGAAGCTGAAGAAGCGGTTCAGCGTGGCGTCGCCCACCACGTAGTCGCCGCGGATCAGCAGCGCCAGGTCGGGGCCGATGAAGGGCACGGCGGCAAACAGGTTGACGATCACCTGGGCGCCCCAGTAGCTCATCTGGCCCCAGGGCAGCAGGTAGCCCATGAAGGCCTCGGCCATCAGGCACAAGAAGATCGCGCAGCCGAACACCCAGACCAGCTCACGCGGCTTGCGGTAGCTGCCGTAGATCAGCCCGCGGTACATGTGCAGGTAGACAACGACAAAAAACGCCGATGCGCCGGTGGAGTGCATGTAGCGGATCAGCCAGCCCCAGGGCACGTCGCGCATGATGTACTCGACCGAGGCAAACGCCAGCGCCGCGTCGGGCTTGTAGTGCATCACCAGGAAGATGCCAGTGACGATCTGGATCACCAGCACAAACATCGCAAACGCGCCGAAGAAATAGAACACATTGAAGTTCTTCGGAGCGTAGTACTCCGACATGTGGTCTTTGAACAACTGGGTGGCCGGGAACCGGTTGTCCACCCAGGTCATCAACTTCACGCCTGCGGGCGCATCGGCCGGAGCCGTCTTGAAATCTGCCATGTCTAATTGACCTCAATACTGGGCAATGCGGGAAAAACGCGCTAAGGCGCTCAAGCCTTCTTGTCCTCGCCGATCAGCAGGCGCGAATCGGAGAGGTAGAAGTGCGGCGGCACTTCAAGGTTGTCGGGTGCCGGCTTGTCCTTGAAGACCCGGCCGGCCATGTCGAAAGTGGAGCCGTGACAAGGGCAGAGAAAACCGCCTTGCCAGTCATCCGGCAGCGAGGGCTGCGCGCCAGGCGCAAACTTGTCGCTGGGCGAGCAACCCAGGTGGGTGCAAATGCCGACCGCCACCAGGAATTCCGGCTTGATCGACCGGTACTCATTGCGCGCGTAGGTGGGCGTCAACTCGTCGGCCTTGCGCGCTGACTTGGGGTCGGCCAGCTGCGGGTCGAGCTTTTTCAGGCCGTCGAGCTGCTCTTTGGTGCGGCGCACGATCCACACCGGTTTGCCACGCCATTCAACCGTCATCTTCTCGCCCGGCTTCAGGCCGCTGATGTCGGCCTCAACCGCGGCGCCGGCGGCCTTGGCGCGCTCGGACGGTGTGATGCTGCTGATGAAAGGTACGGCGACCGCAACGCCGCCGAGGGCACCAACACCGGCCGTGATCGCTACCCAGGTGCGTCGGCTTGGGTCGGCGGGACTGTCACTCATGGAAATCCTCTTGAAGTAGGCCCAGCGCGGGCTGCAGATGATGTCAGGGTCAACCCGGGATTCTAGCGGACAGCATTTGGGCCCTCACATCAGCAGGGCGGCCAATTGCCGACCTGCCGGACTCGCCGATACTGATGAACGCCGCAGCTTGACGGCCGTTTTGCCCACAAACCAGGAGAAATGCATGAGTTTTGGCAGCGAATTCAAAGAATTTGCGATGAAAGGCAACGTCATCGACCTCGCCGTGGGCGTGATCATCGGTGCCGCTTTTGGCAAGATTGTCGACTCCGTCGTCAAGGACTTGATCATGCCGCTGGTCAACTTGGCCACGGGTGGGCAGATCGACTACTCGAACAAGTATTGGGTGCTCTCGGGCAAGGTGCCCGATGGCGCCACGCTGGTGGAGGCGCAGAAGGCCGGCAATGTGTTTGCCTACGGCAACTTCATCACCATTGCGATCAACTTCATCATCCTGGCCTTCATCATCTTCATGATGATCCGCCAGATCAACAAGATGAAACGCACCGAGCCCGCCCCGGCGCCGGCCGCACCGGCGCCCACACCCGAGGACGTGGTGCTGCTGCGCGAGATCCGCGACGCGCTGAACCGGCGCTGACCGGCGGCTGCGCTGGCCCGACCAGTCACCGCGGAGTGACGGAGCGGGTACGGCGCGGCATTCAAGTCGAGGGCCGGCCTGCCGATAAACCGGGGGTGAAGAGGTAAAACGCCACCGCACGGCGGGCCCAATCCGGGCTGCCGGCGCACCGCCTGCCCATGGACCAGACCCTGCCCCCCCGACTGCCCGCCAATCTGGAAAGCGCCGTTCAACGGGTGCGGATGGCTGCGCGCACCGCTGCCGAGCACACGGTTGACAGCCTGGGCCTGGCAGCGCTGGGCAGCAACAGTGTGCTGCAGCGCGACGCCTTGCTGGGCGCGCAGTACGAGCTCAACCGCAAGCTGGCCATCTTTGCGCTGACCTTCAATGAAACCCTGGACACGGATGTGGCGCGGCAGGTCGGCTCGCTCATGCCCAGCACCGGGCCGGCGGTCACGCCCGACAGCCTGGTCGCCAGCTGGGAGTCGCTGACGCTGGTGGATGACCACGAGGTGGAGATCCATATCTCGGCCGACCGATTTGCGCTCGAGATCTCGCACGCCTGCGAGTGGGAGATCCGCGAGCTGGATGCCTACATGGGCACCTTGATGGGCCTGGACGCGGCCGAGCACGACCGCAACCCGCTGCGCGCCGAGGTGGTGGGCCAGGCCATGATCCGGGCCATCGAGTCGGTGTCGGACCGGCCGGAGGTGCGCAAGGTGTTGAGCACTGAAATCGGCCGTTCGCTGGCCCACGCGATGCGCCAGACCTATGGCGACGTGGTGGCCGACATGCGCCATGCCGGCATTCGCCCGGTCGGGTTGGCGGTGCGCAACGGCCCGCCGCGTGGCCAGTCGGTGCACGGCGCGCTGGCCGCAGACACGGGTCACGGCAGCATCGGCGGCGGTCGGGAGCCGTCGTCCTACGGTCGGCTGGCTGCGGCGGCACAGCATGTGGGGTACTCGGGTCACGGTGTGCAAGGCTCAGCGCCGGGACCGCGCAGCGGATTTGCGCCGTCAACCCGCGGCAATGGCGGGCATGGCGGCGCCAGCCTGGGGCGGGTCGACGGCGAGATGATGGCCTTGATCCGCCGCCTGGCGCAGGGCGGTGCGGCGGCGGGCGGCACCGACCACAGCGGACCTGGCGACCCCGACGGCCTCGGTGGCTACGGCGGCTACGGTGGCTACGGTGGCTACGGTCGATGGGATGCCCATGGCGCCAGCCAGGGCGGCGACGCCGACGGCTGGGGCGGCCTGCCGGGCGGGGCTGGCAACGGGTTCAACAGCCCGGCCGGTCACGGCGCGGCGGGCACAGGGCCTCGGCTGGCCGCGCCCAACCTGATCAACGCCTACCGCGACGAGTTGCGGCAGGCCGCCACCGGCACGCTCGACCACATGGTGATCGATGTGATCGCCAGCCTGTTCGACCAGATCCTGTCGGACGCCAAGGTGCCACCGCAGGTGGCGCGCCACATCGCCCGGCTGCAATTGCCGGTGCTGCGGGCGGCGCTGGGCGACAACAGCTTCTTTTCGTCGCGCCGCCACCCGGTGCGGCGTTTCATCAACCGCATCGCGTCACTGGGCACGGCGGTTGACGATTTCGACGGCGCCGAGGGCCGCGCCCTGCTGGACCGGGTGGCCGGCCTGGTGCAGGAGGTGGTGGACGGCGACTTCGAGCAGATCGAGGTCTACGAACAGAAGCTGCTGGCGCTCGAGGCCTTTATCGCCGGCCAGGGCCGCGACCGGGTCAAGGCGATGGGCGACGCCGATGTGCTGCTGGGTCGCAAGGAAGACCTGCTGCGGGTGCAGCAGCGTTTTTCAGTCGAGCTCGACGGCGCGCTGCAGGGCCTGCCGGTGCCGGACTACCTGCGCGGTTTCCTGTCCACGCACTGGAGCCGGGCGATTGCCAGCGCCGCGCAGGACGGCGCCGAGCCCGGCCTGGCCCAGCGCCTGCGGGACGCCGGACGTGAACTGGTGATGAGCGTGCAGCCCAAGGGCACACCGGCGCACCGGCAAGTCTTCCTGCGCAAGCTGCCGCAGTTGATGAAGGACCTGCACCTGGGGCTGGACCGTATTGGCTGCCCCGAGGCCGACCGTCACGACTTTTTTGGCCAGCTGCTGCCGGCCCATGCCGAATCGCTGAAGGGCCAGCCGCTCAGCACACTGGAGCACAACCTGCTGGAGCGCCGGGTGGACGGCGCGCTGGCCACGCCGGTGCCGCAGGCAGCGGACCTGCCGGCCACCAATCCGGCCCAGGCCGCCACCTTGCAGGCGTTGGCCGGTCAGGCCATGTTCACACCGGCCGAAGCCCGGGCCGTAGGCCTGATCGACGACGCCGCGGTGGACTGGTCACAACCGGTCGATATCGACCTCAGCGCGGAGGCCGAGGTCACCGCGGTCGATATCGACATTGCCGGCCTGCCCAAGCCCGAGCCGGTGGAGCCGACCCGCGGCAAGTCGCTGGCCGATCATGTGCAGATCGGCTTTGCCTACGAGATGCTGCTGCAGGGCGATTGGCAGCAGGTGCGGCTGTCGCATGTCAGCCCGGGGCGCAGCTTTTTTGTCTTCACCCATGGCGCCAAACAGCGTGGCACGGTGTCGATGACCCACCGCATGCTGGTCAAGCTGTGCGAGGGGGGCCGCCTGCGGGCGCTGGAAGCCGCCTTTTTGCTGGAGCGCGCCACGGCGCGGGCGCGGCGCCAGCTGGCCGGCTTGTCGGCCAAGAAACAATAGCGCAGCCCGCCCGGGCCACCGCCTCGGGCCCGCTCAGGCCGATGCCAGGCGGCGCGCCATGCGCACTGCAGCGATCAGGCTGCTCGGGTCGGCCCGGCCCGTGCCTGCGATGTCGAACGCCGTGCCGTGGTCCGGGCTGGTGCGCACAAACGGCAGGCCCAGGGTGACATTGACGCCCTGCTCCACACCGAGGTACTTGACGGGAATCAGGCCGTGGTCGTGGGTCATGGCCACGACACAATCGAACTCGCCAGGATGCGTGGCCGTGTGGCGCGCCCGCATGAACACCGTGTCGGGCGCAAACGGGCCGCGCGCATCGATGCCCTCGGCCCGCGCCGCGGCCACGGCGGGCGCGATGAAGCGGATCTCCTCGTCACCGAACAGCCCGCCCTCGCCGGCATGGGGGTTCAACCCGGCCACACCGATGCGCGGCGCCAGCTGGCCCCAGGCGGCTGCCGCACGGTGGGCGATGCGCAGGGTCTGCAGCACGGCGTCGAAATCCAGCGCGGCGATCGCCTGCCGCAGCGACATATGGATCGTCACCAGCACCACCCGCAACTCGTCGTTGGCCAGCATCATGCGCACCGGCACCCCGCCGGCCGCCGCTTGCAGCATCTCGGTGTGGCCGGGATAGGGCACGCCGGCCGCGGCCAGCGCCTCTTTGTGCACCGGCGCGGTGACGATGGCGGCCACCTCACCGCGCAGCGCCAGTGCGGCGGCGGCCTCGATGCACAGCGCCGCAGCGCGGCCTGCTGCGGCATGCACCTGGCCCATGGTCAGGGTGGCCAGGTCCACGCCCAGGTCGTTCAGGCCGGGCGGCTGCCAGACCACCAGGCAATCCGTCGGCGCCAGGGCCGCGTCCGCCGGGTGGTCCACCTGCACCACCGGTAGCAGCAAGCCGCACTGCGCCACGGCGCGCCGCATCACACCCACATCGGCCAGCACCAGGGCCGCGCCGGTTGCCCCGGCCGCCACCGCCAGGGCCAGCGTCTCGGGGCCGATGCCGGCCGGGTCACCCATGGTCAACGCCAGCCGCTGGGACGGTGGTTGCAGCGCGGCCTGCGGACGGGTTTGCTCACCTGCCGCCGTCATGGCGGGCTCAAAGGTCGATGGGGGTGTCGGTGTCATGCGGGGTTGTCGATCTCGATGAAGCGGTGCTGCAGGCCGAACCGGGTTGCCAGATGCTCGCCCAACGCCGGTGCACCATAGCGCTCGGTGGCATGGTGGCCGCAGGCCAGGAAGGCCACGCCGGTCTCGCGTGCGATGTGCGCCTGGGGCTCCGAGATCTCACCGGTGAGGTAGGCATCCGCACCGGCCGCTATCGCCGCCTCGAACATGCCCTGCGCGCCGCCGCTGCACCAGGCCACGCGGCGCAGCGGCCGGCCGTCACCCGGCAGCAGCAGCGGCGTGCGGCCCAGCGCCAGGGCGACGCGCGCCGCCAGCGCCGTGGCGTCGTCGGCTGCGCCGGCCGCATCGCCGATGAACCCGATGTCCTGGTCGCCAAAACGGGCGTCTGCACGCAGGCCCAGGCGCAGGCCCAGCTGGGCGTTGTTGCCCCACTCGGCATGGGCATCCAGCGGCAGGTGGTAGGCAAACAGGCTGATGCCGTGGGCCAGCAGCGGCGCCAGGCGCTGGCGCATCCAGCCGGTGATGCGACCGTCCTGGCCGCGCCAGAACAAGCCGTGGTGCACCAGGATGGCATCGGCCCGGTCGGCGATGGCGGCCTCGATCAGGGCCAGGCTGGCCGTGACACCGGAAACCACACGCCCGACCTCGGCACGGCCCTCGACCTGCAGACCGTTCGGCCCATAATCCTTGAACCGGTCCACCGCCAGCACTGCCGCCAGGTGCGATTCGATCTCCCCGCGCTGGGCCATCCTGCCCGCCTTTCTGCTTGCACTGCACACGCCCTCGATGCGAAGACTCTGGCTGATTTTCTCCCAGGCGGCCACGGTGGCTCTGGCCTGCCTGTTTGTGGTCGCCACGCTCAAGCCGCAGTGGCTGACCCGCGACGGCCAGCCGCTGGCCTCGGTGATGTCCCAGGTGGTGTCCTTGCGCACCGCCGAGCCTGCGGCGTCGGGCGGGGCCGGCACCCGTCCCGCCGGCCCGCCCGGCAGCCTGGCGGACGCTGCCAGCCTGGCCGCGCCGTCGGTGGTCAGTGTCACCACCAGCAAGGCGCGGGTACGCAATCCGCATGCCGACGTGCCGGGCCTGGGGCCGTTTTTCGACGGCAGCGACAGCACGCAAATCGGCATCGGCTCGGCCGTGATCGTCTCGCCCGAGGGCATCCTGCTGACCAACAATCACGTGGTCGAGCAGGCCGACGAGATCGACGTGCGGCTGGCCGATGGCCGCGAGGCACGGGCCCAGGTGGTGGGCACCGACCCCGAAACCGACCTGGCGGTGCTGCGCATCACGCTGGACAAGCTGCCGGCCATCACGCTGGGTCGCTCGCAGGATCTGCGGGTGGGCGACGCGCTGCTGGCCATCGGCAACCCGTTCAACGTGGGGCAGACCGTCACCGCCGGCATCGTCAGTGCACTGGGCCGCAACGGGCTGCAGTTGTCCACCTTCGAGAGCTTCATCCAGACCGACGCGGCGATCAACCCCGGCAATTCGGGCGGTGCGCTGGTGGATGTGCGCGGTCACCTGGTCGGCATCAACACCGCCATTTACTCCCGCACCGGCGGCAGCAACGGCATCGGCTTTGCCGTCCCGGCCGATGTGGCGCAGCGGGTGATGGAAGGCCTGTTGCGCGACGGCGTGGTGCGGCGCGGCTGGATCGGCGTCGAGCCGCGTGAACTGACGCCGGAGTTTGTCGACAGCTTCAAGCTGCCGATCAAGCAAGGCGTGCTGATCACCGGCGTGCTGCAGGACGGCCCGGCCAGCAAGGGCGGCATCAAACCGGGCGATGTGGTGGTGGCGGTGGCGGGGCAACCCGTGACCAGCGTGGCCCAGCTGCTCAACACCGTGGCGGCACTTCCGCCGGGTCAGTCAGCCAAGTTGGCGGTGCAGCGCGGCACGCAGGCGTTGGAGCTGACGGTGGCGGTGATCCAGCGCAAGCCACCGCCGGCGCGACGCCAGCCGTAAAAGCTCAGATTTCGGTCGCCTTGGCCGCGTCGGCGTCGGGCGCCTGGGTGTGCTTGATGAAGATCTGGGCGGCCCAGATGCCCACCTCGTAAAGCAGGCACATCGGGATGGCCAGCGACAGCTGGGACACCACGTCGGGCGGGGTGATGATGGCCGCCACGATGAACGCCACGACCACGAAGTAACCACGCCACTCCTTCAACTTGGCCACCGTCACCAGCCCCATGCGGGCCAGCACCACCACCGCCACCGGCACCTCGAAGGTGGCGCCGAAGGCGATGAACATGGTGAGCACAAAGCTCAGGTAGGCCTCGATATCCGGCGCGGCAGTGATGCTCTTGGGCGCAAAGCTCTGGATGAACTTGAAGACCTGGCCAAACACGAAGAAGTAGCAAAAAGCCACGCCCGAGACAAACAACAAGGTGCTGGAGACCACCAGCGGCAGCACCAGTTTTTTCTCGTGGCTGTAGAGCCCGGGCGCCACAAATGCCCATAGCTGGTACAGCACCACCGGCAGCGCCACCAAAAACGCCGCCATCAGCGTGATCTTGAGCGGCACGATGAACGGCGAGATCACGTTGGTGGCGATCAGCGTGGTGCCCTTGGGCAGGTGGGCCACCAGTGGCGCGGCCAGCATGTCGTACAAGCCGGCCGGGCCGGGCCACAGGCAGAGCACGCCAAACACCACCGCAATCGCGATCAGCGCCCGCACCAGCCGGTCGCGCAACTCGATCAGGTGCGAGACAAAGGGCTGCTCGGTGCCTTCGAGCTCGTCTTTGGCGTCAGCCATGGACAGTGCGACCCGCGTTCAGTTGGGGGATCACGCGGGACTGCCCTTGGGACGGTGGCGCGCCACGCGGGCCGCGCCCGACTGGACCTGGCCACGCAGCCCGGTGCGTTGCTTGTACCAGCGCGGCAGCGCGCTGCGCTTGAGCCGCCAGTGCTTGTTGGGCCGTTTGTACTGCGGCGGCGGCGGCTGCCAGATGGCGCCTGCCGAGTCGCCGGCCGGGTTGCCGGATATCGCGTTTTGCATGTCGTTGAAGGCGCTGCCCACGGACTGCTGGGCGTCGTTGACCTCGCGCGAGACGGTCTGTTCGACATCCCGCGCCGCGGTTTCGAACTGGGCCTTCATCTTCTGCAGTTCTTCCAGCTCGATCGTGCGGTTGACCTCGGCCTTGACGTCGGCCACGTAGCGCCGCGCCTTGCCCATCAGCGTGCCGACGGTGCGGGCCACACGCGGCAGTTTTTCAGGGCCGATGACGATCAGCGCCACGGCGCCGATCAGCGCAATCTTGTCAAAACCGAAATCGATCATGCGGGCAGGGCCTCAGGCTGCGGCGCGACGGCACCGCCCGGTGCAACGGTCGCCCGCCAAGCCGGGTACAGGTTCAAGACTTGGTCTTGGCTTCGACGTCGATGGTGTTGCCATCGGCCGTTTTTTGCGCCGTGCTGACCTGCTGCGGCGGTGTGCCGGGCGCAGCATCGGCCGAGCTGCTACCGTCCTTGACCCCGTCCTTGAAACCCTTGACCGCGGACCCCAGGTCAGCGCCCACGTTCTTGAGCTTCTTGGTGCCGAAGATCAGCACCACCACGACCAGCACGATCAGCCAGTGCCAGATGCTGAATGAACCCATGACGAACTCCTGAAGACCAAATAGGTGGAAGCCCGGATTCTAGGGCAGGCCCCCGCGCCGGCATGGCGTCGGGCTTTGAGCCAAGGTCGAACCTCAGTCCGCCCGAGGGTATCGCCGTCGGGACACCGTCAACCCTTGGCCCAGGGGCGCGGCCCGCCCATCACGTGCAGGTGCAGGTGCTGCACCTCCTGGCGGCCGTCGTGGCCGGTGTTGAGCACGTGGCGGTAGCCGTTGGTCACGCCCAGGTCCAGCATCAACTGGGGGCTGATCGCCATCATCTTGCCCAGCAAGGCCTGGTGCTCGGCGGTGACATCGACCATGCTGGTGATGTGCAGCTTGGGCACGATCAGGATGTGCACCGGCGCCCAGGGCGCGATGTCATGGAAGACGAGCACATCGTCGTCTTCAAAGACCTTGCGCGCCGGGATCTGGCCGGCGACGATCTTGCAAAACAGGCAGTGAGGGTCGGTGTGCATGGTGGGGGCGAGGCAGTTCAGGGCAAAAAAATCAGACCGGCATGGCCCGGCGGTCGTTGAGCGCCAGCCAGCCGCGCAGTACGCGGTAGAGAAACCACAGCGAGATCACGCCCCAGGCGATCCAGCCCGGCGCGATCAGCAGCAGCCACAGCGGCGCGGTCAGGGCGTAGGCAATGGCGGCAAACACCACGCTGCGGATGCGCCAGCGAAAGTGCGATTCCTGCCAGGAGCCCGCCGCGTCGCTGCGCTTGACCAGGTCCAGCACAAAAGCCACCAGCAGCAGCAACACGCTGCCCTGCGCGCCCGGCAGCACCGCGCCGACCGCGACGATGGCGTGCAGCGCGTAGCTGATGTGGCCCACGCTGCGCAGCGAGGCCTCGGTGGCCGGGTCCAGCACCACGGTGTGCAGCGGCTGTTGGTTCATGATGTGCCCTCCTGATCGCGCTGCACGGCCTTGCGCAGCGCAAATTCTTCCAGACCCGACAGGCCCTCGCGCCGGGCCAACTCGGCCAGCACATCAGCCGGACGCAGGCCGAACTGCGCCAACGCGATCATCGAGTGAAACCACAGGTCGGCCACCTCGTAGACGATCTTGTCCGGCAGGCCGTCCTTGGCCGCCATCACGGTCTCGGTGGCCTCTTCACCGATCTTCTTGAGGATCGCATCGGTGCCCTTGGCGAACAACCGGGCGATGTAACTTTTGTCCGGGTCGCCGCCATTGGCGGGCTTGCGGGATTCGATGATGTCGGCCAGCTTGGCGAGCAGGTCTTGCGACAGCGCGGCAGACGCCGGCGCTGCGGCGCCTGGCAGAGGCGGGGTGGCGTCAGGCAATGTCATTTTTTGTAGATGCGTTCAGGGTCTTCGAGCACCGGCTCGACCGCCAGCCACTGGCCACCCTCCAGCCGGCGATAGAAGCAGCTGTGGCGGCCGGTATGGCAGGCGATGCCCGGCTCGTGGCCCAGCTGGCTGACCTTGAGCAGCACCACGTCGGCATCGCAGTCGATGCGGATCTCGTGCACCTGCTGGAAGTGCCCGCTTTCTTCACCCTTGTGCCACAGCCGCTGGCGCGACCGGCTCCAGTAAACGGC
>JBBRZR010000044.1:0-18222 GCA_038236495.1 Burkholderiales bacterium | reverse complement strand
TGACTGCCGTGCTGATGATTGCGCTCGTGTCGTTCTCGCGCCTGTACCTTGGGGCGCACTGGATGTCCGACGTGCTTGGCAGCCCCACGCTGGGCACGGCCTGGATTGCGCTGCTGAGTTTTTCGTACCTGCAGCACGCGCGAAATGAGCACGTGCCAGCGCTTTCGTTGGCGGGCGTGGCAATGGGGACAATGCTGCTGGCGGGCGGGGCAGCCGTGGCCACGCAGTACCCCGCGGATGTCGCTCGTTATACGCCGCAACCGGCCGCCGCGCCCGTGCTTCTCGCCGACTGGGAGACGACAGGATGGCGGCGATTGCCCGCACGCCGGACCGAAGTCGATGGCGATCACGAGGGGCTGGTGCTGAGGCTCTGGCGATCCGGCCGTGCCATTGAGGCGGTTGGAGAGACACCGTCGATGCTGTGGCTGGGCATGGTCACAGTCGAACGAATACAGCACCCGGCCAGCGCGTTCACGCTCGTCTTGACCGACCCGGACTTTCATACGGCACTGGCCAAATTTGTGGCATCGCTTCAGACCCAGGACCCGAGCTTGGGCTTGGTGCGCCGAGATACCTGGACCGTGCTGCTGCTTCGCTGACGAGCACTCCAGGGTGGCGCGACCCTCGACAGGGTGGCGGAAGTCCTGCGGCCAAGCTGCAGCGGGCAGCTAAGTCCTGGCTAAGTCGCTTGGGCGAGCATACGGGGCACACCCCTCGCAGATCCAAACCGACCGAGTCATGAATCCCTCGTCCTCAAGTGCCGTGCCAGACCCGTTGAACAAGGTGCCGGTCGTCACCCTCGGCTTCTGGATCATCAAGATCATGTCCACGACCGTGGGCGAAACCGGTGCTGACTATCTGGCCGTCAACGTAGGCTTCGGCCGGACCGCGACGACCGGTGTGATGATCACCTTGCTTTTCATTGCACTGGCAGCGCAGCTTCGCACCCGGACATTCACCCCGTGGATCTACTGGCTCACGGTCGTGCTCGTCAGTGTCGTAGGCACGCAGATCACCGACATCCTCACCGATGGACTGGGCGTGAGCCTTTACCTGAGCACTGCGGTCTTCACGCTGCTGCTGGCGGCCATGTTTGCGGTCTGGTACCAGTCGGAAGGCACGCTTTCGATCCGGACCATCTCGACGCGAAGGCGGGAGCTCTTCTACTGGGCGGCGATCCTGTGCACCTTTGCGCTGGGCACCGCTGCCGGCGACTTGGCGACCGAGGCCCTGGGCCTGG
Source organism: Burkholderiales bacterium (assembly GCA_038236495.1). Taxonomy (GTDB): domain Bacteria; phylum Pseudomonadota; class Gammaproteobacteria; order Burkholderiales; family Burkholderiaceae_C; genus Pseudaquabacterium. Next base: position 16,982 of record JBBRZR010000044.1, on the reverse strand, counting down.
GTTTCCAGGTCGGAGTGATCGCGTTCGCCGCCTTGATCGGCTTGATTGTGCTCGGCTACCGGTTTGGCGCCAATGTGGTTCTGGCCTTCTGGCTTGCCTACATCCTGACTCGCCCGTTGGGTGCGGCCCTGGGTGATCTGCTGTCGCAATCGTCAACCTACGGCGGCCTGGGCCTTGGCGCCAGGGCCACCAGTGTCATCTTCCTCTCCGTCATCAGCGTGCTCGTCGCGATCTCGCAACGCGAGTCGACGCGCGTCGCTGCCGCCGCTGAGCCGCGCTAACCGAACCTATCCCCTCACGCTGACCTGGACCACACATGACTGCTGCCCGTCTCAATCGCTCACTTGTTGCCACAGCGCTTGCGTTCGCCGCTGCTGCCAGCGGCCCTTTCGCAGCCGGTGTTGCCCTGCTGACCGCCCCGATCACGGCCACGGCGGCGTCGAAGCTGGGCGACTTGACACCGTTTCGCTCGATCGCCATCGACGTCCTGGCCATCGCCCGCAAGGGTGATATGCCCGGTGCAACGAAGCGGATCAAGGACCTTGAGATAGCCTGGGACGAAGCCGAGGCCGGTCTGAAGCCCAGGGACGCTTCGAACTGGCACGTCGTGGACAAGGCCATCGACCGCGCATTGGTCGCGCTGCGCGCCAGCCACCCGGATGCCAAGGCCAGCGAGCAGGCGCTGACGGACCTGCTGGCAAGCTTCGACGCGGTGAAATAGTGCCAACGCAGTCGGCGGAGAGCGCGGCCGTCGTTGCGCGTCCTCTTGGCTCGGGCGACCCGCTGCGACTCGCGCTCCACCCTGGAGTAGCAGTCACGGTGACGCTGCTGCTGTTCGGGGCCGTTTGGCTTGCACTCCTGTCCTACACCAGCCTGTCCCCGCCGACTGACAACATCGAGCAGTTGACCTGGGTGCATTCCATGGAAGGTGGTTACTACCTGGTTGCGAACCCACGACTTTGCGCCGATTCACTATGCAACCGAGACTTCTCTCGGGGCGTGTTTCGCCTGGCCATATCGGTTGGTCGAATCGATTCATTGCGCCAAGTTTCCCGGCTTGTCGTGGAGAGTTGTACGTTCAAGGCCATAGGCTGCGATCGTGTGCCGGGTTCGCTTCGTGAGCCTCAATATCTGCGGCCCGCATGAAGTCGGCAACGGTCAATACGCCGACGACGCGGCGCGCCTTGTCAACGCCCGGCAGGGACTTGATCCGGCGTTCGCGCAGCAGCGCCCAAGCATCCTGCAGGCCCGTGCCGAACTCCACGCTCATGACGTCGCGCGATATCACGTCGCCGCACGACAACTCTCCAAGGCGCCGCCGGTAGGCTTCGCGCTCGGCGGCCTCGAGCAGCGCGTGCAGTTCGTCGCGGGGAACGTCGAGAACCGGGTGTAGCGTGCCGGCACGCGATCGATGTCGGCGTCGACAAACCGACCGGCGTCAGACGATGCAAGCGTCTCGATCTGGCGGGGCGGGTAGGCCTTGCCGGTGCTGCGGTTGTAGACCGCTGCTGCCAGGGTCAGCAGGATCGAGTTCGTGAACACCGGAAAAAGCGCGAATCGCCAGTCGATCACCCCCCCAAGCACGACCAGCAGCGCCGCGGCGCCACCTGGGGGATGCAGGTATCGCAACAGGATCATCATGCCTACCGCCGCCGCGCCACCGAGGGCTGGCGCGGCGCCACCCCATTGCGCGCCGTGAGCCAGGTTGGCGACCATGGCGAAGGGTAGGGGCAAGTCGCAGCCAAAAGATGCAAAACCAATGCATCTGTCCTGCCGGGCTTTCTCCACCGCGGCAAGGAAGACGCTGCGGCGGCGCTGGCGCCGGTCGCTGCCGGGTGAGGCGCCCTGATCTGGCGCATCGATTGGCTGGTCGCGGGCAGCACGCAAGCCGATCGCCGGCCTGCGCGGCTGAGCGTGTGGGCCAACAGCCTGCTCGTCGTCTGTCTGGGCGTGACGTCACTTGCCTGGCTTGTGGCTGGGCGGGTTGGCTTTCCACCGTATCGCGGGTGGCTTTGGGCGGTGGCGTGACCCCGGTGATCCTCGCCGTCTCGCACCGCTTGCTGCCGTTTCTGGGGAGGGTGCCTGGCCGACGCTGCACGCCCGTTGGCCGGATTGTCCGTTGTGGGTGGTTGTCTCCGTGCCCGTGGTCCGAGGTGCCGGTCGTCACCCAACAGCCGGGTGGCGATCGGCAAGCGTTCGCTCTCTTCACCGGCCATGTGCTGCTCATACAAGGCGATGAACGCTTCGACGTCCTCGCTGGCCAGCAGCAGTGCCGTGCCCGCTTCGATTTGCAGCAACACGACCCGCAGGCGAGCCCAAGGCGAGCCTCCGACGCGCCATGATGATCGGCCAGCTCCGCGATGGTGATCTGGCGGTCACGGTGCGTGGCGCAACACATCAGCACGCGCAGGGTGTAGCCGGACAGTCGCGTACAGAGTCCTGAATCGGCATCAACGGTATTGCGTTGCGTTCGTCGGCGCATTAAGATGTACATTACATGCATCTTAAAGCAGATGTCTGCAGCTCGGCGCCATGAACAGGGCCAGCTCAAGCGGAACGGCCAGCATGCTGACATCGCTGCCTCGAGACCGCGCTGGCTCGGAGTTCGGCGATCGTTCGCCCAGTGGTTACGCGTGGAGCACCTTCGAAGCCGGACCGGACTTGTGGCGTGCACGCATTGCCAAGGTGCATGCAGTGGTCATACCGGCCGCGGCGGATGCCTGCTGCTCAGGTGGCGCATGCTGCACTTGAGGCCGTCCGAGCATCAGCATGACCTTGGTCGTTACTGAAGTGAAATCACCCCTACCGCGCTTGAAACGAGATTCGCCTTGAACACTGTTGCCATCCTGCTTTCGGCTTTCATCCTGTCGTTTGTCGCCCTGCTGGTGTTCATCTGGTCCCAGCGCAAGGGCTTGTTCGACCGCAGCAGCCGGGGTGCCGAGATCATCTTTGCGCCCGATGAAATCGGTCGCGTCGAAGAGCCTGCTGCAAGCGGGGCGGCGCGAGGCGCGCTGCAACGCAGTACCGACGCTGCGCAGGGCGGCAGCACGGGCCGCACCGACAGCGAGGAGATCCGCGACCGCGCGCGGGCCGACGCATCCACCGGGCCGCTGGTGTTCTTCTTCTTCTGCTGCGCCATCGTGTGGTTGCTGGTGGCCTCAGCGGCCGGTTTGACGGCATCGATCAAGTTGCACGATCCTGACTGGCTGACCCAGCAAGCCTGGCTGACCTTCGGCCGTATCCGAACCATCCATCTGAATGCGGTGGCCTACGGCTGGGCACCCATGGCCGGGTTGGGGGTGGCGTTGTTCATCATCCCGCGGCTGCTGAAGACGCCACTGATGGGGGCGCGCTACGCCTTCGTCGGCGCTGTGCTGTGGAACTCGGCGCTGATCGCCGGGTTGGGCAGCATCGGCGCCGGCATCAGCGACGGCCTTGAATGGCTGGAGATTCCCTGGCAGGTCGGGACCCTTTTTGCGCTCGGCGGCGCCCTGATCGGGCTGCCGCTGGTGTTTACGCTGATCAACCGCAAGGTCAGCCACCTGTACGTGTCGGTCTGGTACATGGCCTGCGCGCTGTTCTGGCTGCCGGTGCTGTTCCTCGTCGCCAAGTTTCCGGGCGTGCACGTCGGTGTCGAGCAGGCGACGATGAACTGGTGGTTCGGCCATAACGTTCTCGGCCTGTTCTACACGCCGCTGGCACTGGCCTCGGTGTATTACTTCCTGCCCAAGGTGATCGGCCGTCCGATCCAGTCCTACAACCTGTCGCTGCTCGGTTTCTGGGGGCTCGCGTTCTTCTACGGTCAGGTCGGCGGCCACCACCTGATCGGCGGGCCGGTACCGTCCTGGATGATCACCCTGTCCATCGTGCAGAGCATGATGATGATCATTCCGGTGGCCGCCTTCACGGTCAACCAGTTCCAGACCCTGCAAGGCCATCTCTCGGCGTTTCGCTTCTCGCCAACGCTGCGTTTCATCGGCGTCGGCGGGCTCATGTACACCGCCAGTTCGGTGCAGGGGTCGCTCGAGGCGCTGCGCAGCGTCAACGTCGTCACCCACTTCACCCATTACACCGTGGCGCATGCGCACCTGGGGCTGTACGGCTTCGTCAGCATGGTGTTCTTCGGTTCGATGTACTTCGTGATGCCACGCATCACCGCGCGTGAGTGGCCGTTCCCGTCGCTCATCAGCGCCCACTTCTGGCTCGTCAGTGTGGGCATCGCCGTGTACTTCACCAGCCTGACGATCGGCGGCTGGCTGCAAGGCCAGATGATGCTCGACGCCGCCAAGCCTTTCATGGATTCGGTGGCCGTGACCTTGCCCTACTTGAAAGGGCGCAGCATTGGCGGCGCCATGATGGTGCTGGGTCATTTGGTCTTTGCTGCCCACTTCTTGCTGATGGTGACAAATCGCGGCCCGCAACGTGAGACGCCAGCGCTCTTCCACCATTTCTTCGGTCGGGAGCGTGTGCAATGAACAGCGAGATCAAGCTCATCTCTGGCGCGATGGTCATGTTGGCGCTGTCGACCAGTGCGCTGGTGGCGCTGCCCTACCTGCAGGTGCGCAGCGTCGAGCCAACACCGGGCCTGAAGCCCTACACCAGCGCCGAGTTGCGTGGGCGAGAGGTCTACATTGCCAACGGCTGCGTGTATTGCCATTCGCAGCAGCCGCGCGCCAAGGCCTACGCGCCCGATTTCCAACGGGGTTGGGGGCGTGCAACCGTGGCGGGCGACTACGCCTACGACAACCCGCATCTGCTGGGCACCATGCGCACCGGCCCTGACCTGATGAACATCGGCGTGCGCCAGCCCAGCGCAGACTGGCATCTGGGGCATCTGTACCAACCACGGGCCTACGTGCCGGGCAGCATCATGCCGGGCTTTCCCTTTTTGTTCGAAGTGAAAGAGAAAGCTGACAAAGAAGACCGCGTGATCAGTCTGCCTCCCAGTGCGGCGCCGATGGGCAAAGTGGTGGTGGCACGCCCCGAAGCGCTCGACCTGGTGAAGTACCTGCTGTCGCTGGACCGCAGCTTCCCGGTGCTGGCCGCCCCCGCCCTGGCCCCTGCTGATCCTGGACCCACGAAATGAGCGACGACCCCGAAGTCCGTGCGCAGCAGCTGCGTGAAAATCCGGAGCCGGAGGAGGGTTCCAACCCCACGCCCCGCCTGGTGATCCTGCTGACGGCTGTGCTGTTCGTCTTTGGCATCGTGTACATCCTGCGCACGACCTTGAGCAACCCGCCGACTTGGGGCGACGGGCGCAGCGTCGCCGAATTGCAGGGTCCGGCGCTTGCTGCAGCCGGCGCTGCCGTTGACGGCGCGCAGGTTTTCAGCGCCCGCTGCGCAGCCTGCCACCAAGCGACCGGCGCCGGCCTGCCTGGCGTATTCCCGCCGCTGGCCGGCTCGGAATGGGTGGCCGGCAAGACCGAAACCGTGGTCGCCATCCTGCTGCACGGCATCAACGGGCCCCTGACGGTCAAGGGCGCCAGCTACAACGGCGCGATGCCGGCGTTCAAAGACCAGTTGCAGGATGCCGAGATCGCCGCAGTGCTGTCGCACGTGCGCAGCACCTGGGGCAACAAGTCCGACGCGATCACGGCCGAGACCGTTGCCCGGGTGCGCAAGGACACCGGCGCGCAGGCGCAGCCGTACAAGGGCGACGCCGATCTGAAGCCGATGGAATAGGCCGGACCGATGCGCTCGGCCCCCACCCGCGACACACAGGCACGTTGGCTCAGCGCGGTGTTGTGCTTGTTGCTGGTGAGCGCCTTTGTCTGGGGTGCATGGCGTCAGACTGCCGGCTTCGACATCTGGACCTTCGAGGGCCGTCGCCAATTGCAGCTGGCCAGTGGCGAACTCCGCGCGCCGACGGTGGCCATGATCCGGGCCTTCGGCAACGAGGCGCTGGTCTGGCCGCACGATGCCCCGGCACCCGCCCGAGCACCCGCCCCAGCACCCGCCCCGGCACCCGCAGCCTACCTGGTCGATTTCATCTACACCCGCTGCCCCACCGTGTGCCGCACCTTGGGCAGCCAGTACCAGCAGATGCAGCGCCAAATGGCGCGCGACCCGGCGTTGGCGCAGGTGCATCTGGCGTCGATTTCGTTCGACGTGGCGAACGACGGCAGCGCCGAACTGAAGCAACTGGCAATGGGTCTGGGCGCCGATCCAGCCCGATGGAGTTTTGCTGTGCCGGCCAGCGACGCCGACGCGCACCGCCTGCTGCGCGCGCTCGGTGTGGTGGCGGTTGCTGACGGCGCAGGCGGTTTCGTGCACAACGGCGACATCCATCTGCTTGATCGACACGGCCAGCTGCGGGCGCTGTACCCCATCGATCAATGGCCGCAGGCGCTTGCAGCCGCGGGTCGCTTGGCGGCGCAAACGCCAAAGCCAACTGCCACTGAATGACGCCGAGCCACCGCTTCGCAAGGGCCGCATGGCTGGGCGCTATCGCTGCGCTGCCGCTGCTGCTGTTGTGGCCCGCGCTGCGCCAGACGGTCGAAGGCCGCATGTCCTTGCACATGCTGCTCGAGTTTCCCGCGCTGTTCAGCGCCGGCTGGGCAGCGCAACGGCTGGGCCTGCGCGCGCCTGGGCTGCACGGGATCGACTGGCGAGGCTGGACAGGCGCCACCGTGGCCACCCTGGTCAGCATCACCTGGATGCTGCCGTCGCTGCTCGACCTGTCGCTGATGTCGCCAACCGTTGCCGGCGCCAAGATCGTCAGCTGGTGGCTGGCCGGTTGGTGGCTGGCCGACAGCTGGCGCCGGCTGGACTCTGAAGTGCTTTTGTTTTTCATCGGCAACATCGCCTGGATGACGGCCACCGCCGGCATGCTCTATCTGGACACGCCACAGCGGCTGTGCGTGAACTACCTGCAAGACGATCAGCGCCACGCGGGCATTGGCCTGGTGCTGCTCGCCATCGTGATGGGGGTGATCGCGATTCGCCAAGCCCTGTTGTCTGTCTCGGATACGGCAGCGACTACAGCAGCGCAGCGCACGCCTAACGAACAATTGGCTCAAACCAAAACCTGACCCGAGGCTCGATGAAGATGAAGATCGCACTGATGTCTGACTTGCACCTGTCAGTTCAAGCCATGGAGGCACCGGCGACGAATGCCGACATCGTCGTGCTCGCCGGCGACCTGCATCGCCCGGCCGGCGCCATCGAATGGGCGCGTCAGTTCCGCCAGCCCACGTTGTTCATCGCCGGTAATCACGAGTTCTACGGCTCCGACCTGGCGACGACGATGCGCGAGCTGCGCGCGCATGCTGAGGGCACTGCCGTGCGCGTGCTCGATCACGATGTCTGGCTGCACGACGGGGTTCGTTTTCTGGGTTGCACCTTGTGGTCGGACTACCGGCTTTTCGACTCACCCGCGCAGCGCGAACAGGGGCTGCAACAGGCCGCTGCGATGGTGCGTGACTTCTCGCGCATCCGCAGCGCGCCTGACTTCGACGAGAAGTTCACGCCCGCCCTGTCACAGGTCTTGTTCGACCGTGCCGTGGCCTGGCTCGAACAGCAGTTCGCTGTCCCGCACGACGGGCCGACGGTCGTGATCACGCATTTCGCGCCGTCGCGCGGCAGCATTGCCGCGAAGTTCGCCGGCTCGCCGCTGAACGCCTGCTTCGTTTCCGACCTTGAGCCGCAGATTCGCCGCTGGCAGCCGTCTCTGTGGTTGCACGGCCATGTGCACGACAGCTTCGACTACCGCATCGGCCATACCCGCGTTGTTGCCAATCCGCGCGGTTATGCGCTGCAGGGTGTTGTCGAAAACAAGGCCTTCGATGCGTCACTGATCATCGAATTGAGTTGAGACAAACGTGAAGGAGCCGGAGAACTGGCCTAGGCATCCGAAGCGGGTATTGGGTGCTTGCCGTGGCGCCCCAGCACGCGCACCTCAACCGCCTGACGGAACAACGACCTCCACAGGTAGACGCTGTGGGCCACCGGACAGCGATGGCGCATCGCGTCGTAAGCGGCAATCTGGTCGTCGAGAACATCTTGCGACCTGGGATTTCAGTCGGTGGGTTTGGCAGCGCTCACCGTCTCCCTTTGTGCCTATGCCTTTGACATTGTGCATACCACCGCTTCATCGGGCTGCCAGACGCAGTGCATCTTCCGCGCAGCGCGATCTCATCTGAAGTGGCACAGGCCAAGAGCGCGCCTGACGCTGCCGAGCGTGTCGGTCGCGGTGTGCCGGGCGCGGTGTGCCCTGGTCCAGCCTGTCCAGCACAGCCCCTCGATCACGGGCGTGGCTTGTCGGGGTCGAAAGCGTCGAGGAAGGCGAACACGACATGGCCCTCGACAACACCGGGGTCACTGGCGCGCAGATGCCCCGGGTCGGTGTACATGCGGTTCACGGCCGTGCGTATGTCCTGCGGGCTGGCCGCCAGCGCAATGGCGTGGCCCGGCGACTGGCTCATCTTTGCCTTGTCGTCGATGCCCGGCAGGCGGGGCACCGCCGACAGCTGCGCCGCACACGCCAGCAGCACGGCCTGGCCGACGCTGGCGTTGAAGTGGTGCACCAACCCGTTGGTCTGTTCAATCATCGGCACTTGGTCAGCACCGACCGGCACCAGCGCGATCTCGACCACGTTGGCCGCCACCTGGGCATGTGCATCGGCAGGGTCATTGAGCGCCTGAAGGTCAGCGATCAACACCTACAGATCGGCCTGGTGCTGTAGCTCGACGCCCGCGCAGCGAGCCCAGCTGGCTGATCGCGCCGGCGAGGTCCAGGTCCTTGGAACACACGTCCGTGCGGTCGCTGCTGACTTCAGATTCGGACCAAGAATGCCCGGTACGCAACACTTGCGCCTGCCTGTGTGGCTCGTCACCCTCGCCCCGAAGGACCTGGGTTAGACCTGGGCGCCCACGCTGAGAACCTGGTCGGTGGCGGCACCGGTCCGAAGGTGCGCCGGCTTACGTGCGCCCGCGCACAGACGGGTGCCAGTAGCGTGTCGACACTGAAGCTCGCTGTGGCGCCATGCCTGGCGGAGGAGCATTCATGACCGATACCAACGCAACACCCAGCGGTCCCGATTTCGGCGCTGGCTTGCCGCTCACTTCGGTCGAGGATGGCACGATGCTGCTCGGGCATGCGAAGGGCGAAGCGGTAATCTTGGTGCGTCAGGGCGACACGCTTCAGGCAGTCGGTGCTGTGTGCACGCACTACGGCGCGCCGCTCGCTGATGGGTTGCTGGTCGGCGACACTGTGCGCTGCCCTTGGCACCACGCTTGTTTCAGCTTGCGCAGTGGCGAGGTGCTGCGTGCGCCGGCGCTGACGCCGATCGGTTGCTGGAAGGTCGAACAGCGAGACGGCATGGTCTTTGTGCGCGAAAAGATCGAGCAACCACACAAGGAGGCGAGCCCTGCGGTGCAGGCAGCGCCAAGGTCCATCGTCATCGTCGGCGGCGGCGGTGCCGGCAACGCTGCGGCAGAAATGCTGCGCCAACTCGGCTACGCGGGCCGCATCACGATGCTCAGCGCCGATGCCTCGCCGCCGTACGACCGGCCGAACCTGTCCAAAGGCCGGCTTGCGGGCAGCGGTGCAGCCGAAGTCACGCCGCCGCGTTCAGCCCAGTTCTACCGCGACCAGGGGATCGACCTGCGGCTTGATGCGCGCGTCACCCGCATCGACGTGGCCGCACGGCAGGTCGAGCTCGAAGACGGCAGCCGTGAAGGCTGGGACGCGTTGTTGCTGGCCACAGGCGCCGACCCCGTGCGCCTGGACTTGCCTGGCGTCGATCTGCCGCATGTTCACTACCTGCGCACCGCCGCCGATGGCGACGCGCTGGTCGCTGCCGCGCAGAAAGCCCGGCGCGCGGTCGTCATCGGCGCCAGCTTCATCGGTCTGGAGGTCGCCGCGTCGCTGCGCGCACGCGAGCTTGACGTGCAGGTGGTCGGGCGCGAAGCGGTGCCGATGGAAAAGGTGCTGGGCCCGGCGGTGGGCCGCTTCATCCGTGCGCTGCACGCGCAGCACGGCGTCGGGTTTCATCTGGGCCGCACGCCGGTCTCTATCGACGCGGAAGGCGTGACGCTTGACAACGGCGAGCGGCTGGCCGCCGACTTGGTCGTCATCGGCGTCGGTGTCAGGCCGAACGTGGCACTTGCGCAGCAGGCGGGCCTGGCGATGGATGGCGCCAGCGGCGGCGTCAGCGTCGACGAGCATCTGGAAACCAGCGTGCCGGGGATCTACGCGGCCGGCGACATGGCGGCCTGGCCGGATCCGCTCAGCAGCGCGCGGATTCGCGTTGAACACTGGGTGGTGGCCCAGCGACAGGGCCAGACGGCCGCGCGCAACATGCTCGGGGCGCAAGAGCGTTTCACCGCGGTGCCGTTCTTCTGGACCGAGCAATATGATTTCGGTCTGGCCTACCTGGGCCACGCCGCACGCTTCGACACGGTTGAGATCGACGGCAGTCTGGATGCGCACGACTGCAAGATCACCTACCTGCGCGGCGATCGCAAGCTTGCAGTGGCTGTCGTGCACCGTGACCTTGAAGGGCTGCGCGCCGAACTGGAATTCGAGCGAATGATGGATGCCAACGGGTCGGCGGAGCCGCTGGCAATGTGCTCGACGTCGCTCGCTTCGGCGAATCGGCGCCCGGGGATGTCGTGATGAGCGAAAACCGCTTTACTGTTGACACCGGCTGCGTGTGTGCGCGCGCATGGCTGCGGCGTTGAATCGCAGACCACGGCCCTGAGGAGCAAACCAACATGACGACCAAGACTGCACCAACATTCAAGACGATTCCCAATGGCACTGCCGTGACCTGGCACTACCGCAGCGCGATCGGCCACGGCACCGTCACAGGCGTTCACAAGCTCGGCACGACGGCCGACAACACCATGTACTCGATCGCGGAGCACGACCACCATCCGGGGGAGCCGGACGTGGTGTTCCATTCGGGCAAAGCACTGACGCGCGCCGCGAAGTAGCACCATGACGACGGAGAGAAACCGCCCCGACCGCAAGGACGGCAGCCCGGCTGGCATCGACCCCACCGATGCCCTGCTCGACGAAGCGTTGCGCGAGACAGTTTTGGCCAGCGATCCGATTGCGGTCAGCGCGCCCAAGGACAACACGGCGGTGACCGCTGCCACAGCCCCTGCGCCATCGACGATCTTCGACAGCGAAATCGTGTTCGTCGAACAGGTTCTGACCGCGGCGCGGGTGCGGCTGGTGATGATCGCCAACGACGCGCCGCTGCTTGATGCGGCCCGGCTGCTGCGTGCCGGCACCGATCTCATCATCGTCTGCGGGGCCGGCGGCGCCATCGCGGGCGTCATCACGAAGTCCGATGTCATTGCCCAGATCGGCGTGTGCGAGGGTGCATCCTGCGGGGTCTCGGCCGCCCAGGTGATGAGTGCCGATGTCTTGCTGTGCGCGCCGGGCGACCGCTTGCACGACGTCTGGTCGAAAATGAAAGCGCGCGGCTTGAAGAACATCCCTGTCGCTGACGCCGACGGCCGGCCCATCGGCGTGCTGAACGCCCGCGACGCGCTCGGCGCACTGCTGCGCGAGGTCAAGGTCGAAGAATCTCTGCTGCGTGATTACGTGATGGGGGTCGGTTACCACTGACGCGCCAGCCCTTCGGTTTCGCTAGCGCTGCGTGTCACTGCCGGAGTCGAACATGACGTTGACGTTTCCCACCCCCTGGCAGCAGAAGCAAGCGGCGCCAAGTGACAACATCACATGGCCACCATCGGGCACGCCGTCCAGCTGATCCCGGGCCAGCGTGCCGATCACCGGAAGCCAATATGAGCCCCTCGCCAATGCAGACACCGGACTTCTTCGACCAGGCGCCGTCCATCCTCATGGTCGACGCGCTGGCCCAGGCCCTGGGCGCCACGACAGACGGCCTGATCGAATACCGCTACCTCGACGCCGTCAAGCTGGCCGGGCACTCTTGCCCGACCGTGGCCGGTGCCTGGTTGATGACGCGCGCGGCGCTGGCCCGGCTCTACCCGGGCCAGACGCCGCACCGCGGTGAAGTGCGCGTGGCGATGCGCGAGCCACAGGACGCGGGCGTGGTCGGCGTGATCGCCAGCGTGGCCGGGCTCGTCACCGGCGCGGCCGGCAGCGGCGGCTTCAAGGGCCTGGCGGGACGACACGTGCGGCGCAACCTGCTGAGCTTCGACGTGCCGATGCGCGGCGAGATGCGCTTCACGCGCCTGGACAACGGCCACAGCGTCGAGGTGTCGCACCACACCGAAGCGGCACCCCGCCCGGCGCAATTGGGCAAGCAGATGCTGGCCGCATTTGCTCCCCAGGCGGACAACCTCCAGCGCGAAACGTTTGCGCGCACCTGGCAGGGCTGGGTGCGCGCGATCTTGCTCGAGCATGCAGACGACCCCGATTTCATCACGGTGGAAGAATGAACGCGCACGGCCCGCAGGGAGATCGAAGCTCGGGCGCGCACGGGTTGCAGGGCCGTCCCTGTCTGTGCGGTGACAGACAGAACGGGCTGGACCGTGTGGGCACACTTGAAGCGGTGAACCCCTTGCCCAAATCAACAGATGCATTGCCTCTGACCAATGCCGAAATCGTGCAATTGCAGATCCGGGTCATTGCCATCGAGAACGTACTGGCCGTGTTGTTGGCCGAGGCGTCCGACCACCAACTTCAACTGGTGCGGCAAATGTCCGCCAACATTTTGCCGCGGCCTGGTGTCACACCGCATCGGCTGACGATTCACGCGGCAGCCCGCATGATCAACCTGGTCGATGGCGCCGTGCACTTGCAAGAGCTCCGTCTGGGCCCGGTGACCGTGGATGCTTCGCCTGCATGAAGCCTTGCGGTGGCCCCACGAGATCGAACGTGACAAGACCGCTCCCTTCGCCATGCACCCATGAACAGCGCTGACAAGCCAGGTGTGGGGGCCACGCAGCCGCAGTCAGTGGCGGCCCGCCGTCGCCGCCCCGTCTTTCTCGATCTGCGGCACATCGCGATGCCGGTCGGCGCGCTGACCTCGATCGGTCATCGGCTCAGCGGCGTCGTACTCGCGGTGGCCGTTCCGGTGGCGATCTTTCTCTTCTCCCGATCGCTGCAGGACGAAAGCGGGTTCGCGCTCGTCACAGCGATTGCGGCACAGCCCGCGTTCAAGGTGGCCGCGGTCATTGCGATCTGGGCGCTGGCGCACCATCTGCTCGGCGGCGTGCGGCATCTGCTCAGCGACTTTGAGTTCGGCTCGCCCCTGCGCACAGCTCGAAAGAGCGCTTGGTTTGTCAATATTGCCGGCCTCGCCGTGGCGCTGCTCGCGGCCGCAGTCGTGGGGTGAAGGACCTCCGTTGACGAACCCTGCACGCGGCTTGCGCAGTCGGCACACGGGGCTTCGGGCTTGGTGGGTACAGCGCGCCAGCGCGGTCGGCATGCTGCTCTTCCTCTTGTTCCTGCTGGTGACCCTGGCTGTCCATCCGCTGACTGGTCACCTGGAATGGCGCGCCTGGGTCGCCCGGCCCGGCATCACGCTCGCCTTCCTGTTCTTTTTCGCTGCTTTGCTCAGCCACCTCTGGGTCGGTCTTCGCGACGTTTTGCTCGACTACGCCAAGCCGGCCGGCTTGCGCAACGCGCTGCTCATGCTCGTCGCAATCGGCCTGCTTGGTCTGGGCGTCTGGGTGCTGGCGATCCTGCTCGGTCTGCACACCTGAATGTTCACCACCCGCTGCGAGAGCCCGCCATGAAGTTGTCCATCTCACGGTTCGATCCCGATCGCGACGAGCAGCCGCACTTGCAGGACTACAACATCGAGCTCGTACCGTCCGATCACATGCTGCTCGATGTGCTGCTGCGCGTGAAAGCGCAAGACAACACGCTGTCGCTCAGAAAGTCGTGTCGCGAAGGCGTGTGCGGGTCTGACGCGATGAACATCAACGGCCGCAACGGCCTGGCCTGCATCACGCCGGTGAGTGGGCTGCGCGAGCCTGTCGTCATTCGGCCGCTGCCCGGCTTTCCGATCATCCGTGACCTGATCGTCGACATGACACAGTTCTTCAGGCAGTACGAATCGATCACGCCTTACTTGGTCAATGACGAGGCGCCGCCCGAGAAAGAGCGCTTGCAGTCGCCGGCCGAGCGCGAAAAGCTCAATGGCGCCTATGAATGCATCCTCTGCGCCTGCTGTACCAGCCAATGTCCGTCCTACTGGTGGAACCCCGACAAGTTCGTCGGTCCGGCCGGGCTGATCCAGGCGTACCGGTTCATCTTCGACAGCCGCGACCGGGCGACCGAGCAGCGGCTTGCCGATCTCAACCACGACCCCTACCGGCTGTTCCGCTGCCGCACGATCATGAACTGCGCCGAAGTGTGCCCAAAGGGCCTCGAGCCCGTGCATGCGATCGAGCGCATTCGCCTGAAGATCGCCGGGGTCGACGAAGACCCTGGCGGCCTGGATGTCCACCCACCGATCGCGCCAGGGTGATGAGAGCACGCTGGGTCAGTGGCCCCAGAGCAAGGTGATTGAGCATACGAACCGGCAAGGTCTCGGCTGCGGCGACCTGCTGGCCGAGGTGCGAAGCTGTCGGGCGTGCGAGGCACATTTGCCCTTGGGTCCGCGCCCGGTGCTGCAGGTCGGCGCGTCGGCGCGCATCCTCTTCGTGGGCCAGGCTCCCGGCGTTCGAGTGCACAACTCGGGGGTTCCGTGGGACGACCCCAGTGGGGATAGCCCGCGCGCATGGACCGGCCTGGACAAGAAGCGCTTCGACGACGCATCGGACGTGGCGATCATTCCGATGGGTTTTTGCTACCCGGGGCGGGGTCGGGGCGGTTTCAGCGCAACCCCTGGTTCGAACATGACCTGCTGCCCTCGCTGAAGCAGCGGGTCGCGTCGTTGGGGCGGGGTGGTGCATGCGCATGAGCCCGCGCCGCTCGCCGCGACCGATGGGTCCGGGTCAGGGCAGGTAGCCCTGCAGTTGCATGGCCTGCAGGTGCTGGACGATGCAGTCTTCGGTATCGATGCAGGCGCCAAAGCCGGCCTGGCGCAGCTTGACAGTCGACACCAGGGGTGGCACCGCAAACGGCCGCTGCGAGGCGTAGGTGGCATCGGCGTACTGCCACGACAGGCCGATCAAGGCGTCCAGATCGGCCACGCGCAGGCCCTGGCGTTCGGCGATCTGGCGCCACAACCCGGCGTGCGGGGGCATCACTTCGGCCAGGCGCTGCGCTGCGGGTTCGCCCAGCGGCAGGTCGAATTGCGCGGCCAGCCGGTCGAACACAGATCGCCACAGCACGACATCGCCATTGGTGATGTTGAACACCTCGCCCCGGGCCTGCGGTGCGTGCCAGGCCCATTCCACCGCTTCGGCAATCAGCCGGGCGTCGGTGCATTCGGTCAGCAGCTGGGGGTGGCCGGGGTAGCGCAGCGGCTCGCCCAGGGCGCGGCACAGCGCCACCTGCACGCCCAAGGCGGCCACCGGGTTCATCGCGCCGCCCACCGCCAGGCCCAGCACGATCTGCGGGCGGAAGGCGGTCCAGGCAAAACCATCGCGCTGGGCGCGGTCGGCCACCAGGCGCTGCTGGTCGAAGTAGAAGTTGACATGGTCCTGCACCGCGTCGTGTTCGCGCGCCGGCACCCGCATCGGCCGCCCGGTGTGCACGCCGTAGGCCTTGGTGCCTTGCAGCAGGGTGATGTGCTGCAGCGGCGCGCCGTCCAGCGCCTGTAGCGTGTTCGCCAGCATCTGCGTGTTGAGGGCCATGTTGGCCGGATCGCGCCAGCCCTGGGTGAGTTGGGGCTGCTCGTTCAGTGCCGCATAAACCAGGTGGGTGGTGTCGCGGTGGTCGGCCAGCGCGGCGCGGGTGCCTGCGGCATCGCGCAGGTCGGCCCGCAGCCAGGTGACCTCAGGCGCGAAGTCGGCCGCACGCCGTGCCAGACCCACCGTCTGCAGCCCCGGGCGCTGCTTGAACCGCTCGACCACCGCGCGACCCACCAGGCCCAGCGCACCCACCACCAGCAGCTTGTCCATCAGGCGATCACCCTGGCTTGGGCCAGGCGCTGCAGTTCGGCGGGGTCCAGGCCCAGCAGCTCCTGCAGCACTTCGGCGGTGTGCTGGCCCAGCAGCGGTGGCGGCTTGCCGTACTGGATGGGCGTGGCAGAGAAATTGAGCGGGTTGCCCACCACCGGCAGCGTGCCTGACAGCGGATGCGGAATGGTCTTGACCAGCGCGCGGTGCCGGATTTGCGGGTCATCGAACACCTGCTGAAAATCATGGATCGGCCCGCTGGGCACCACGGCCTGGCGCAGCAAGGGCATCCAGTAGCCCAGGGTCTGGTGCTTCAGCACCGCGCTGAGCAGGGTTTGCAACTCGGCGCGGTGGGCCACGCGGTGCGGGGTGGTGTCGAAGCGCGGATCGGTGGCCAGTTCGGCTTGGCCGATCACCTGGCACAGGGCGGCAAACTGCTTGTTGTTGGCAACGGCGATCAGGATCTTGCCGTCGGCACAGTCGAAGTCACCATAAGGCGCGGTGAGTTGTGAACTCAAGCCTGAGCGCACCGGCAACTCGCCTGCCACCAGGTAGCCCATGGCCATCGGTGACAGGGCCGATACCTGCGCGTCGAGCAAGGACAGATCGATGTGCTGGCCCCGGCCCGAGACGGTGTCGCGGTGGTGCAGGGCGGCCAGCACACCGACGGTGGCGTACAGGCCGGTGGTGATGTCCGACACCGGGTAGCCCGCACGCTGCGGGCCCGCGCCCGCCTCACCATCCGGCACGCCGGTGAGGCTCATCAGCCCGCTCATGGCCTGAAAGATCAGGTCATAACCCGGCATCTGGGCATACGGGCCGGTCTGGCCAAAACCGGTGATCGAGCAGTACACCAGGCGCGGGTTGATGGCGCTGAGCGCGGCGTAGTCCAGCCCATAGCGGGCGAGGTCGCCGCTCTTGAAGTTTTCGACCACCACGTCGGCCTTGGCCGCCAGCTGGCGGATCAGGCCTTGGCCCTCGGCCGTGGCCATGTCGATGGTGACCGAGCGCTTGGCACGGTTGGT
>JBBRZR010000043.1:0-18579 GCA_038236495.1 Burkholderiales bacterium | reverse complement strand
GCGTGACAAGGCCAAGCGCCTGGCCTCCTGGCTGTCGCTGGAAGTGGCACTCGACAGCGGTGACTTTGTCACCGGCACCGTGTCGGGCAAGGTCAAGGGCGGCCTGACGGTGCTCGTCAACGGCATCCGCGCCTTCTTGCCGGGCTCGCTGATCGACACCCGCCCGGTCAAGGACCTGAGCCCGTACGAAGGCAAGACCCTTGAATTCAAGGTCATCAAGCTCGACCGCAAGCGCAACAACGTGGTGCTGTCGCGCCGCGCTGTGGTTGAAGCGTCGATGGGCGAAGAGCGCGCCAAGTTGCTCGAAACCCTGACCGAAGGCGCGATCGTGCACGGCGTGGTCAAGAACATCACCGAATACGGTGCGTTTGTCGACCTCGGCGGCATCGACGGCCTGCTGCACATCACCGACATGGCCTGGCGCCGTGTCCGTCACCCGAGCGAAGTGGTGACGGTCGGCCAAGAGCTGTCGGCCAAGGTCCTGAAGTTCGACGCCGAGAAAAACCGCGTCTCACTCGGCATCAAGCAGCTGGGCGACGACCCGTGGCACGGCGTGTCGCGCCGCTACCCGAGCAGCACCCGGCTGTTCGGCAAGGTCACCAACATCGCCGACTACGGCGCGTTTGTCGAGATCGAACCCGGCATCGAAGGCCTGGTGCACGTGTCCGAAATGGACTGGACCAACAAGAACGTGGCCCCGGCCAAGATCGTTGCCCTGGGCGACGAGGTCGAAGTCATGGTGCTCGAGATCGACGAAGACAAGCGCCGCATCAGCCTGGGCATGAAGCAGTGCAAGGCCAATCCGTGGGAAGAGTTCTCGGGCACCGTGCACCGTGGCGACAAGGTCAAGGGCCCGATCAAATCGATCACCGACTTCGGCGTGTTTGTCGGCCTGGCTTCGGGCATCGACGGCTTGGTCCATTTGTCCGACCTGTCGTGGCACGAAACCGGCGAAGTTGCGGTGCGCAACTACAAAAAGGGTCAGGAAGTCGAAGCCCTGGTGCTGGCCATCGATGTGGAGCGTGAGCGCATCAGCTTAGGCATTAAGCAGCTCGACGGTGACCCGTTTGCCAACTACACCTCGATCAATGACCGCGGTGCGCTGGTGAACGGCAAGGTCAAGACGGTGGACGCGCGTGGTGCTGAAATCCAGCTCAACGACGACGTCACCGGCTACCTGCGCGCCTCTGAACTCAGCCGCGACCGTGTTGAAGACGCACGCAACCTGCTGAAAGAAGGTGACGAAGTCAACGTCATGATCATCAACGTGGACCGCAAGGCCAGGTCGATCCAGCTGTCGCTCAAGGCCAAGGACGCGGCCGACCAGCAAGAGCAGATGACCCGGCTGTCGCAGACCAGCGAGCGTGAAAACGCCGGCACCACCAGCCTGGGCGCCCTGCTGCGCGCCAAGCTCGACAACCGCGAGTAATTGACGCGGTCGCGGGCCGGCCGGTGTGCTGTGCACAACAGCCACCGACCGGCCCGTTGCACGTCAGCGCCACCTTTTTGCAGTCTGGTAGCCCAAGATGACCCGCAGTGACCTGGTGAACCAACTGGCTGAGCGCTTTGGCCAGCTGACGCAGCGCGACACCGAGTTCGCGGTCAAGACCATCCTGGATGCGATGAGCGACGCCCTGGCGCGCGGCCACCGCATCGAGATCCGGGGGTTTGGCAGCTTCTCGATCAACCGGCGCCCGCCACGGCTGGGGCGCAACCCGCGCAGCGGCGAGAAGGTCACCATCCCCGAGAAACTGGTGCCGCACTTCAAACCGGGCAAGGCGCTGCGTGAAGCGGTGGACGAGCGCTTGCCGGTGCTGGATGACCTGCCTGCCGCAGACTGAAGCCGGCAAGCGATTGATCCAGGGGCCTTCATGGCTCCTTTTTTTGGCCCGCTGCGGGGCCAACCAGGCTGTCGTTTTCATGCCGGGCGATGCGGTCACGCCGGCTGCGGCGGAACAGCTTGTCCGTCTCCTTAGAATGCCTGTCCCATGCGCGTGATCCTCTGGGCCCTGCGGGCCTTCATTTTCTTCACCCTGTTCGCCTTTGCCCTCAACAACGAGCAGGTGGTGGAGTTGCACTGGTTTTTTGGTGCGATGTGGCGGGCCCCGATGGTGATCGTGGTGCTGGTGGCGTTTACCGCTGGCGCCTCGTTGGGCGTGCTGGCGATGGTGCCCAGCTGGTGGCGCCACCGCCGCGTGGCCAAGCGCCATGCGCCGACGCCACCGCCACCCAAACGCACCGTGGCGGATGCACCCACCCAGGCGCCCAGCGAGTTCGGCCCCGAGCACCCGCCGCGGGAAGGCCTGTGAGCCGCACCCGCGCTGCCGGACCGGCCACCGCCGTACCTTCAACCCCAGCCGCCAGGCCGGCGCCCACCTTGACCGAGCCTGCCCGTGGACTTTGAGACCCCCGGCCTGCTGCTCGGGCTGTTGGTGGCACTGCCGGTGGCCTTTTTGCTGGGCTGGGCTGCGTCCCGCATCGATTTGCGCCAATGGAGGCGCGCCGACCGGCAGGCGCCCAAGGCCTACTTCAAGGGCCTGAACCTGCTGCTCAATGAGCAAACCGACAAGGCGATCGATGCCTTCATCGAAGCGGTACAACACGACCCCGATACCAGCGAACTGCACTTTGCGCTGGGCAACCTGTTCCGCCGGCGCGGTGAGTTCGAACGCGCCGTGCGGGTGCACCAGCACCTGCTGCAGCGCGCCGACCTGAGCACAGGCGACCGTGAGCGCGCCCAGCATGCGCTGGCGCAGGACTACATGAAGGCCGGCCTGATCGACCGGGCCGAAGATGCCTTCCGGGCACTGGCGGGCACACCGTTCGAGACCGAAGCCCGCCTGGCCCTGCTGTCGCTGGCCGAGCGATCGCGCGACTGGCGCACCGCAGCCGAGGTCGCTGCGCTGCTGGAAAAAAGCGGCACTGGCTCGTTTGCCACCCGCATCTCACACTACCTGTGCGAGCAGGCGCTGGAGGCCGACGAGCAAGGTGATGCCGCGGCGTTCTGCGCCCTGCTAGCCCAGGCCCAGGCGGCCTCGCCCCAATCGGCCCGGCCGCTGGTGCTGCAGGCCCAGGGCATGAGCCGCCAGGGCAAATACACCGAGGCCCTGGCCGTCTGGCAGCTGCTGCGCCAGCGCGACCCGGAAACCTTTGCCCGCCTGTCGGGGGAGTACGCGGCTTGCGCGCTGGCCAGCGGGCAAGGCGCCGCTGCGCGCGCGGTGCTGGCACCGCTGTTTGATCAACACCCCGACATCGACCTGCTGCGCGCAATCGCCACGCTGGACGGCGTGCCCGCCGGCACATCGCCGCAGCTGCT
Source organism: Burkholderiales bacterium (assembly GCA_038236495.1). Lineage (GTDB taxonomy): Bacteria > Pseudomonadota > Gammaproteobacteria > Burkholderiales > Burkholderiaceae_C > Pseudaquabacterium. Next base: position 15,263 of record JBBRZR010000043.1, on the reverse strand, counting down.
GGACCTGCTGCGCGAGCAGCCCAACCTGTCGGCGGCCATCGAACTGCTGAACACGCCCACCGAGACCTGGCCAGCATCCGCGCGTGAGTTTGCGTACGACGCGGTGGCCCGGGCGGCCAAGCCGCTGCAGCGCTACCGCTGTGCCGCCTGCGGCTTCGAGGCCCAGCGCCATTTCTGGCAATGTCCGGGTTGCCTGGGCTGGGACACGTTTCCGTCCCAGCGCATCGAAGACCTCTGAGGCCCTGGGGGTCGTCTTGCGGCGACCGGCCTCACCCGCAGGCTCACTGCAGCGGCACGCCGGTCTTCTGCTGCAGCTCCTCACGCGTCACACCCGGCGCCATCTCCACCACCTTCAGGCCGTGCGGGGTGATGTCGAGCACCGCCAGGTCGGTGATGATGCGGTCCACCACGCCCACGCCGGTCAAGGGCAGGCTGCAGTGCGGCAGGATCTTCAGATCGAAACCGCCATCCTTGCGGCGCGCCACGTGCTCCATCAGCACCACCACGCTCTTGACGCCGGCCACCAGGTCCATCGCGCCGCCCATGCCCTTGACCATCTTGCCGGGGATCATCCAGTTGGCCAGGTCGCCATGCTCGCTGACCTGCATCGCGCCCAGGATCGACAAATTGATCTTGCCGCCGCGGATCATCGCAAAGCTGTCGTGGCTGCCGAAGATGCTGCTGCCGGGGATGGTGGTGACGGTCTGCTTGCCGGCGTTGATCAGGTCGGCGTCCACCGCATCCTCGGTCGGGAACGGACCGATGCCCAGCATGCCGTTTTCGCTCTGCAGCCAGACCTCGATATCGGGGCTGACAAAGTTGGCCACCAAGGTGGGCAGGCCGATGCCGAGGTTGACGTAAAAACCGTCTTGCAACTCTTGGGCAGCGCGGGCCGCCATCTGGTCGTGGGTCCAGGCCATGTCAGGCTCCTGCTTTATCGGTTGAGGTGGCGGCGGCGGTGACCGTGCGCTTTTCGATGCGCTTCTCCGGCGTCGCATTGAGCACGATGCGGTGCACGTAGATGCCGGGCAGATGGACAGCGTCCGGATCGAAGGTGCCGGTCTCGACGATCTCCTCGACCTCGACCACCGTGGTGCGGCCGGCCATCGCGGCGGCCGGATTGAAGTTGCGTGCGGTGCGGCGAAACACCAGGTTGCCGCTCTTGTCGGCCTTCCAGGCCTTGACCAGCGCCACATCGGGCAGCAGGGCGCGCTCCATCACGTAGACATGGCCGTCGAACTCACGTGTCTCCTTGCCCTCGGCCACCAGGGTGCCCACCCCGGTGCGGGTGAAAAACGCCGGGATGCCGGCGCCCCCCGCGCGCAGTCGCTCGGCCAGCGTACCCTGGGGCGTAAATTCAAGTTCCAGCTCACCGGCCAGGTACTGGCGCTCGAACTCCTTGTTCTCGCCGACGTAGCTGGAGATCATCTTCTTGATCTGGCGGGTTTCCAGCAGCTTGCCCAGGCCAAAGCCGTCCACCCCGGCGTTGTTGCTGATCACCGTCAGGCCCTTGGCGCCAGAGGCCGCCAGCGCGTCGATCAGCGCCTCGGGGATGCCGCACAGGCCGAACCCGCCGACCGCCAGCAACTGGTCGTCGTGCACGATGCCGGCCAGCGCCGCGGCGGCGCTGGGGTAGATCTTGTTCATGGTGGCGTCTTTCGATTCGGTGTGGGGACGGCGCGAAGCGTACTACTTAGTGGATTAAGTAGGGGTTACGTAAAATCGCCTAAACTCGACTCCGGAGCACGGCATGGCTGAATCTTCCGCACCCGAAAATGCGTCCAACATGGACGTCGCTGCGCTGCAAGCCATCCTCGGCACCGTGCTGGCCGACTGGGTCAAGGCGCTGGACCTGCGGGTGCTGGAGGCACGCACCGGCGAGGTAGCGCTGGCGCTGCCGGTGACGCCGCTGCAGGTGCACGGCGGCGGTGTGCTGAGCGGCCAGACCCTGATGGCGGCAGCCGACACCGCGATGATCCTGGCCGTGTGCAGCCAGCTGGGCGGCTTCCGGCCGATGACGACGGTGCAGCTGCAGACCAGTTTTTTGCGTCCCGTCGCGGGCGACAGTGGCCAGGTAAGGCTGGTGGCGCGGGTGTTGCGCGCGGGCAAGAACCTGGTGTTTGGCGAGGTCGAGGCGTTTGACGCCGCCGGCCGGCTGGCAGCGCACAGCACCACCACCTACGCCCTGCTTTGAGCTTGGCCGGGCCCGATTCAACCGCCATGCCCGCCATACCCGCCAGCACGGCCGAGCCACCGCTGGACTACCGTATTGCCTTCGACCTGGCACCCATCGGCCTGGTGCTGTCGCGCCAGCGCCAGATCGTCGACTGCAACCAGCAACTGCTGGCGATGTTCGGTGCCCAGCGCGACCAGTTGCTGGGCTGCAGCTTCGAGGTGCTGTACCCCAGCACCGACGAGTTCGAGCGCACCGGCGCACGCATCGCCGCCAGCCTGGACGCCCAAGGCTGGTACGCCGACGAGCGGGTGATGAAGCGGCTGGACGGCCCGGCAGGCGGCGAGCTGTTCTGGTGCCATGTGTCGGGCCGCACGCTGGACCCGCTGCTGCCGCACGCCGCCGGCATCTGGGCGTTTGAGGACCTGTCGTCCAAACGCAAGCTCAAGGTGGTGTTCACCCCCCGCGAGAGGGAAATCGCCGCGCTCTTGATCGACGGTCTGACCAGCAAGCAGATCGGCAAGCGGCTGGTGATCAGCCCCCGTACGGTGGATGTCTACCGCGGCCGGCTGATGCGCAAGGTGGGTGCGGCCACCACGGCCGAGCTGGTCAACAAGCTGCTGTCGGGTTGAGCTGCGGGTGCGGGGCAAGCCGCCGGCTCAAACCCCGCCAAACAGCGTGCGCCAGCGGTCCGGCAACGGCACCGACCGCTGCGCCTTGAAGTCGGTCCAGACCACGGTGGCACCGCCGGTGGCGTGGATCAGACCTGGCTGGTCCAGCCGCTCCAGCGTGGCGTAGGTGTCCAGCGTGCTGCGCCCCATCGCGCCCACATAGTGCTTGGCCAGCACATCGCCGGGGTACTCGAGCTGGCGGATAAAGCTGCAGAAGGCGTTGATGATCACCGGGCCGACGCCGCCCGCGTCCGGCAGGCAGCCGATGCTGCGAAACCAGTCGATGCGCAAGGTCTCCAGGTAGCGAAAGTAATTGGCGTTGTTGACATGGCCCATGGCGTCCATGTCACCCCAGCGGATCGGGATCACCAGCTCGAAGCAGAGCTTTTTGTCGTCGGGCAGGTCGAATCGCATCGGATCAAGCCGCCTCAGGCCGCCTCGGCGGGCGGCGCCGGTTCAGGGCTGATGCCCAGCTCGGCCGCCATGCGCAGCACCAGCCCCCGCAGGTTCGCGAGTTCGGTCGCCTGGCGGCCCAGCTCGGATTTCAAGGCCACCAGTTCACCCACGCTGATCGCGTCCTCGTCCGATGCGCTGCCACCACCGGTGTCGCGCGCCGTGGTCATCTGCACATCGCCACACAACAGGTGTGCCCAGCGCGGCTCGCGGGCGCCGGGGGCACGCGCCAGCAGCACCACACGGGGCGGAAACCGGTCGGCCAGGTCCTGCAGCAGCGCTTCCACCGCAGCGATGTCGGCAAAGCGGTGCAGGCGCTCGGCGTTGGCCCGCAACTCGGCGGAGGTCTGGGGCCCGCGCAGCATCAGCACGGTCAGCAGCGCGACGGCGTTGGCCGGCACGTTGATGCCGCGCACGGCGTTGTGCTCGTAGCGGGTGACCCGCGTGCTGCTGCCCTCGAAGGCCAGGCTCATGCTCTTGAGCCCGTCCAGGGCGCTGAGCACCTCGGCGTCCGTCGCGTTCATCACCGGGTCACGGGTGGTCTTCTGGTTGCAGCCGGCCACCAGGGTGTTGAGCGACAGCGGGTAGGTGTCGGGCACCGTGGCCTGCTTTTCGACCAGCACACCCAGCACACGGGCTTCCAGGGGCGTCAGCGCACGGGCCATGACCGCCGTTCAGGCACCAAAACCATCGTCGGCCGACAGGATCGAGCCGTTGATGAAGTGGCTCTCGTTGGCCACCAGCATCATCAACGCCGAGTCAAGGTCATGCGGGTGGCCGACACGCTTGCGCGGCAGGATGTTCATCAGCTTCTGGCCGGCCTCGGTCTGCCAGTGCTGGTGGTTGATCTCGGTGTCGATGTAGCCCGGGCACAGCGCATTGGTGTTGATGCCGAACTTGCCCCACTCCAGCGCCATCGCCCGGGTCATGTGGATCACCGCGGCCTTGCTCATCGCGTAGACGCCGATCTGGCTGAGCGGCCGCAGGCCCGCCATCGACGCCACATTGACGATGCGCCCGCCGGTAAAGGTGCCGGGCGCGGCGCCGCGCGAGCGGGCAATCATGCGCTTGGCCACCTCTTGCGCCATGAAGAAGGCGCCGCGGGTATTGGTGCCCATGATGAAGTCGTAGTCCTCGGGCTTCACGTCCACCAGCTTCTGGGTGTTGGACACGCCCGAGTTGTTGACCAGGATGTCGATCGTGCCCATCTCGGTCTCGGCATGGGCCACCGCCGACTTGATGCTGTCGGGGTTGGTCACGTCGAGTTCAACCACATGGGCATCGCCGCCGGTCGACTCGATCTCGGCGCGCAGACTCTTGAGGCGCTCGACGCGGCGGGCGGCCAGCACCACGGCAGCGCCGGCCTGGCTGAGGGTGCGGGCAAATTGCGCGCCCAGGCCGCTGGACGCGCCCGAGACAAAGGCCACGCGGCCGGAGAGATCGATGTTGTAGCTCATGGTGCTTCTGGTTCTGGATTCGGGCTGGCAGAGGATGCCTGCGACAGGCAAGCACAAGCGCCAAGTGGGTACAGCCGGATCACGATAGCACGGCGCCGCAGCGCTTTGGCTCAGGCCCGGGCCGCGGCCACCCTCAGGTCCGGCAGCACGAACTCGGGCAGCGCCAGCGGCAGGATCGGCGGCTGGCCGTCACCATTGCGCAACAGCTGCAGCCAGTCGTCGACCGGGATCGGCCGCGAGAAGTGGTAGCCCTGGAACTCATTGACGCCCATCGCCGCCAGCGCGGCCAGTTGCTGCGGGGTCTCCACGCCCTCGGCCACGGTGTGCATGCCCAGCACCTGGCACAGCCGCACGATGCTGTCGAGCAGGCGCACGGCCGCCGGGTCGTGCGCCAAGTCCATCACGAAGCTGCGGTCGATCTTGATCTTGTCGAACGGCAGGTGGCGCAGGTAGCTGAGCGACGAGTAGCCGGTGCCGAAGTCGTCCAGCGCGAGCGAAAAGCCGTGGCCGCGCAGCCGGTGCAGCATCGGCTTGACGACGTCCATGTTGTGCACCAGGGCCGATTCGGTCAGCTCCAGCTCCAGCATGCCGGGCGCAATGCCGTGGCGCCGGCAGGCCTGCAGCAACAGGCTGTCCAGCCCGGGTTGCAGCAGCTGCTTGGGCGACAGGTTGACCGCCACCGGCAGCGCATAGCCCAAGGCCGCGCTGGCCGCCGCCAGTTGCGCCGCGGCGTGGGCGGCATGCCGGCCCATCAGCTGGATCAGGCCCACCTTTTCGGCCAGCGGGATGAACTCGACCGGCGAGACATTGCCAAAGGCTTCGGTGTTCCAGCGCATCAGCAGCTCGGCGCCCACCGGCCGGCCGTCGGCATCGACCTTGGGCTGGGCCACAAAGCGGAAGCCGTTGCGGTCGGTGTCGATGCGCAGCAGGCTGGTCATGCGCACCCGGCGCTGGGCATCGTTGTCCAGCGAGCTGTTGAAAAACACCAGGCAGTTGCGGCCGGCCTGCTTGCCGGCATAGGTGGCCGAATCGGCCTTGCGCAGCAGCAGGCTGAAATCCAGACCGTCCTGTGGTGCCAGCACGGCGCCCAGGGTCGGGGTGATGCTGAGCTCGTGGCCTGCGACCTGGAACCGGCCGGCCAGCGCGGCCAGCACGCCCTGGGCGGACGAGCGCACCTCCGTGTCGCCACTGCCCTGGGCCAGCACCACCAGGTACTCGTCGCTGCCCCAACGCGCCAGCAGCGCGTCGTGCGGCAAGGCGGCGCGCAGGCGCTGCCCGACGGCGCACAGCAGCAGGTCGCCGCTGTCGTGGCCGTAGGAGTCGTTGACCTCCTTGAAACCGTCGAGATCGATGAACAGCAGGCCGAACTCGGGCGTGTCGTGCAGCAAGGCCTTGTCGATGTGCTGCTGCGCGGCCAGCCGGTTGGGCAGTTCGGTCAGCTGGTCCACCAGGGCCATGCGCTGCAGGCGCAACTCGTTCTGGCGGCGCTCGCGCAGATCGTGCAGCGCCACCAGAAAACACGGACGACGGCCGTCGCTGGCCGCAACCGCGGTGATGGCCACCTCCACCGGCACCGTGCCTTCGGGCGCCACCAGGTCGAGCTCTTCGCACCAGTTGCCGTCCGCCTGGGCCCGCACCAGCGCCGCATCGCCCACCGGCAGCCACTGGCGCAGGTCGGCGCCGGGCATCACACCGCTGTCCTCGCCGGCCAGGCGCACCAGCGCCTCGTTGATCTCCAGCACGGTCCATTGACCATCGACCACGGCCATCGCGTCGCGTGTGCTGCCAAAGGCGTGGGCCATCAGGCGCAGCGAGTCTTCGGCCTCATGCTGGGCCGTCACGTCTTTGAGCGTGCCCAGCACCCGATCGGCATGGCCCTTGGCGTCCCGGCCCAGGGCCCGGCCGCGCAACCGCAGCCAACGCAGGCGGCCGTCGGCCGCGGCATCGGCCACACGGAACGACAGGTCGATGTCGGCGTGTGCGCCGCGCAAATGCAAACGCCAGGCCAGCTGCAGGGCCGGCGCGTCGTCCGGGTGGACCAGCGCGATGAACTGCGCCATCGGCAGGCCATCGGCCGCGCCGGGCAGCAACCCGTCGAGCGCCGACCCGGCGGCGTCGGCGTCGGCGTCAGCACTAACGCGGTCGACCGCAAACCGGTCGCTGGCGGCGTCGAACTCCCACACCCGCTCACCGCTGGCCCACAAAGCCAGCTGCACCCGGTGCTCGGCCTGCCGCGCCGCAAAATGGGGATCGGTCACAGAAGCGGCGGTGGCAAGTACCGTCATCGGCAAACCCGGCCGGGACGGCAAACGGTGATGGCAGATGGCATGGCAAAGGTTGGCAGAGTGAACAAGGGTTGAGCTGAGCAAGGCTACCGCCACCGCCCGGCGCGCAAGCCCCGAACAACCGGGAAAACGACTGTCTGCAATCCCCTTCCGGGAAAAGCACGATCGTTCTATTTTTGGATGTTGCTGGTTAGAATTCGGGCTTGGAGCCTGTATGCCGGGCCACCAGCCACGAAAACCAACAGGAATACCGGATGACACCGCAGGAAATCCTCAGTCAATACGGCCCGCGCGAGGCCATGGAATACGACGTGGTGATCGTCGGCGGCGGCCCCGGCGGCATGGCTACGGCCATCCGGCTCAAGCAACTGGCCGCCGCCAGCGGGCAGGAGATCTCGGTGGTGGTGCTGGAAAAAGGCTCCGAGCCCGGCGCGCACATCCTGTCGGGTGCGGTGATGGACCCCAGGGCCATCACCGAGCTGTTCCCCAACTGGCAAGACCTGGGCGCGCCGCTGAACCAGCCCGTCACCGGCGACCAGTTGCTGACCCTGACCGAGGACGGCACCGCCACCATCCCCGACTGGCTGATGCCCACCTGCTTTCACAACCACGGCAACTACGTCATCAGCCTGGGTGCGGTGGTCAAGTGGCTGGGCGAGCAGGCCGAGTCGCTGGGGGTCGAGGTGTTCCCCGGCTTCAGCGGCGCTGAAGTGCTGTACGACGACCAAGGGGCGGTGCGCGGCGTGGCCACCGGCAATGTCGGCATCGGCAAGGACGGCAAGCCGGGCGACGGCTTCCAGATCGGCATGGAGCTGGTGGGCAAATACACCATCTTTGCCGAAGGTGCACGCGGCAACCTGGGCAAGCAGCTGATCGCCAAATACCGGCTCGACGCCGGGCGTGACCCCGCGACCTACGCGCTGGGCATCAAAGAGCTGTGGGAGATCCCGGCCGAGAAGGCCCAGCCCGGCCTGGTGGTGCACACCAGCGGCTGGCCGATCACCGACGGCAGTTTTGGCGGCGGGTTTCTCTACCACCTCGAAGGCAACAAGGTCACGCTGGGTTATGTGCTGGGGCTGGACTACAAAAACCCCTGGATGAGCCCGTTCGAGGAAATGCAGCGCTGGAAGACTCACCCCGCCATCCGCGCCCATATCGAGGGCGGCAAGCGCATCGGCTACGGCGCGCGTGCCATCAACAACGGCGGGCTGCAAAGCCTGCCCAAGCTGGTTTTCCCGGGCGGTGCGCTGATCGGCTGCGACGCCGGCATGATGAACGCCGCCCGCATCAAGGGCAGCCATGCCGCCATCAAGACCGGCATGCTGGTGGCCGAGGCCGCCGCCGCCGCGCTGGCTGCCGGCCGCCACCACGATGAGCTGAGCGCCTACCCCGCAGCCTTCGAGCAAAGCTGGCTGCATGCCGAGCTGATGCAGACCCGCAACTTCAAGCCCTGGTTCAAGAAGGGCCAGACCGTCGGTACGCTGATGACCGGCATCGAGCAGTGGCTGATGCCCAAGCTGGGCCTGAAGGCGCCGCCCTGGACGGTGCATGGCGGCAAGGCCGACCACCTCTGCCTGCTGCCGGCGGCCGACTGCACCCCGATCGTCTACCCCAAGCCCGACAACGTGCTGACCTTCGACCGCCTCAGCTCGGTCTTCATCAGCAACACCAACCACGAAGAAAACCAGCCGTCGCACCTGACGCTCAAGGATGCCAGCGTGCCGGTGTCTATCAACCTGGCGCTGTACGCCGGGCCTGAGAGCCGCTACTGCCCGGCCGGTGTGTACGAGTTTGTCAAGAACGACGACAACAGCGACCGCCTGCAGATCAACGCGCAGAACTGCGTGCACTGCAAGACCTGCGACATCAAGGACCCGACCCAGAACATCGTCTGGGTCACGCCTGAGGGCGGCGGCGGGCCCAACTACGCCGGCATGTAGGCGCAAGCCAGCGCGCCGAACAGCGCCGCCATCGCGCCGCTGATGGCGGCATGGGCGCGGCGGCGGCTGCCGACAATCGGGCCGCATCATGCAAGTGCTGCGACTCAATGAGGTGTTGATGCGTGTGGTGGCGTGGCACAACCGCCACCCGCTGGCGCGCCGCATCAACGCGTCCCAGGTGCACAGCATCGGTGAGGTGCTGCTGCCATTTGCGGCGTCCACGCCAGCGGCGGCGCCGGTGATGCCGCCCGTGGCCAGTCGCCTGCCCGATGTGGCCGATTTGCTGGACCCGCCGCAAGCCGGCATGCCGTTGCTGCCGGACGCGATGCCGGACGCGATGCCAGACGCTGCGGCGCCAGCAACAACGGCCGCCGACGACGCCAGTCTCACGTCCAGTCGGGTTGCCGAGGGGCCAGGCCCCGCCACCGCCGAGCCTGGGGCCGAATCAAGCCCCTTCACGCTGGCAGAGGCCGACCTGTCGGCACGGTTGGCGGCCGACTTGAACGGTGCAGCCCATGCCCCTGCCGAGGTACCGGACCTGGCCCTGCCACTGGAGCCACATGCCCCACATGCCCCACTGGCGCCGCAGGCCACACCCGCGCCAACCCCGTGGGCGGCTCCGGCCGCCACCGCCGTCGGCAGTCCGCCCAGCCGACTCAGGCGCTTGCTGGCCCGGCTGACAGGCCGCCAGCCCGGCATGCCGCGGCTGCAGTCGGCTTTCAGCCGCGATTTCATCTGGCCGCTGAGCCCGCGCCGGGTCGCACGCTGGGCCCGCAGCCACGGTCAGCTGCAAGCGCTGGCGCCGGCCGACTGGCCCCGGCGCGTCGTGGAGACCGATGGCACGCTGCTGGGCGCGGCGCGCCAGAAGGGGCTGACACACGCGGTCGAGTTGCATGTGTTGACCGCCGCCATCGGCGTTGGCGACCGCAGGCTGCGGGTGCTGATGGATGCCCAGGGCGCCGTCATCGGCCCGCGCGCCTACAGCCGGCCGCGCCTGGCCGCAGCAGGGGGCCTGTTGACCGCAGCGCTGCTGGGCCTGGGCTGGACCACCCTGCAGCCGCTGCTGCCTGACGGATCGGCCATCCTGGCAGCGGCCGCCGCCGCGGCAACCAGTGCGCCGGCGATACCGGCGCCTGCCGCCGCCGCGTCCGCAGAACTTGCCGCGCTGGCCGAGCCCGCTGCATCGGCCGCGTCCAGCGCAGCGATGGCGGCCACAGCGGCCACAGCGGCCACAGCGGCCGGCGCCTCAGATGCTGCGGCCAGCAGCGCCCTTCAAGCCAACGCTGAAGCACCGCCAAGCCCGGAAGCGGCGGCGCCAGCCGCGCACCTGGCCGAAGCTCACGCAGCCGGTCCCGCCGCCGCAGAGCCGCATGCTGCAGCGCTGATCCCGCCAACCGCTGCAGCCCCGCCAGCAACCGGCCTGGCCGCAGAGGCCTCTGCCGGCAACCCAGTCCCGCTGGGCCGCATCCGCCCCGCCCTGTCGGACGATGACAAGCAGGCCGCCCGCGCGCAGACCGCCGCGCTGCGCGGCGACAAGGCCGAGGCGCCGCGGGCTGCCACCGCCGCCAACGCCCCGCACGCGGTCTACGCAGTGGTTACCCGGCCCAGTCCCCAGCGCGAAGTGGCCAGCGCCGGGCTGGCGGTGATGAACCGCGCCAGCAGCCGGCTGCCTGCGCCGGTGCCCGAGCACGGTGAACTGATGCAGAACCAGGGCGCCTGGCGCGCCGCCTGGTGGCCGTTTGCCAGCCTGGCCGACGCCGAGCGTGCACGCGTGCTGCTGGCCGGCAAGGGCCTGAAGGTCGAGGTGGTCGAGTTCTGAGGCGCTATCGCCCAGGGACACCGATCCGATCGGGTTTGAGCGTTGCATCCTCTGAGCGCTGCTTCAGGGCCGCGTCGCAGACTTCACAATCCAGGCCATGCCGATCACGATTGCGCCCATCGCCCTGCGCCATGCCAGCGGGTTTCACGCCTGCCTGGATGAGGTGGCCCGCGAAAAGATGTACCTGGCACAAATCGAGGCCTTGCCGCTCAGCCGCATCGAGGCCTTTATCCAGGACAACGTGACCAACGACGCCGCCCAGTTTGTGGCGCTGGACGGCGAGCGTGTGGTGGGCTGGGCCGACATCATTCCGCACTGGGCCCCGGTGCTGGCCCACTGCGGCAGACTGGGCATGGGTTTGCTGCCCCGCTACCGTGGCCAGGGCTTGGGCCGGCAGTTGCTGAGCGCCTGCATTGCAAAGGCGGGCGCCAAGGGCATCACCCGGATTGAGCTTGAAGCGCGGGCCGACAACCACCGCGCCATCCACCTGTACGAACAGCTGGGCTTTGTGCATGAAACACGCAAGAAATGCGCGATGCGTTTCGACGGGCTCTACCACGACGCGGCGCAAATGGGCCTGCTGTTGGTGCCGACCACGCCCGAAGAGGATATCCGTGCGCTGGAGCGCCAGCGGGTGCAGTCGCTGTTGCAGCGCGACATGCCCACCGCATGGCGCCTGCATGCGCCCGACTACCAGCTGATCACGCCGTCCGGCGTCTCGTTTTCGCGCGAGCGCTACCTGGGCATGATCGAAGCCGGCAGCCTGGTCTACCTGCAATGGCAGGCTGACGCCATGCAGGTCAGGCTGAGCGGCACGGTGGCGGTGGTGCGCTACACCGCCACGCTGCAGCTGGCGGAGGGCACAGCATTCAGGTGCTGGCATACCGATACTTACGAGCAGACCGACGGCCAGTGGCAGGCCGTCTGGTCGCAGGCCACCGCGATCCGGCCAGATTGACGGTCGGATTGACGGTCGGATCGACGGCCGTCCAGCGGACAGGCTGTCAGCGGCCCAGCTCGCTCAGGTAGGCGTCCCGCGCCTGCAGGGCGGTGTCCGCAAAATCCGAGAACAACCCGTCGATGCCCAGGCGGTAGAACTGCAGGTACTCGGCCTTCGGATCGCCCTTGTAGTCGGCGGCCAACCGGCGCTGCTCATTGCGGAAGGTGTAGGCGTGCACAAACAGCCCCAGCTTGTGCGCGTCGGCGATCAACGTGGTCGGCGCCTGGGTGGTGGCGTCGTTGAGGTTGACCTTGCCGTCGCCATTGATGTCCTTCAGGTTGCCGCTGGCATCCACGCTGCCCTTGACCGGCACGATGTAAGGCTTCCACGGGCCGATGCCGTCGGCATAAGTCTTGATCTCGGCCAAGCCGGCCGGCGTGACCATGGCGCTGAACAGGCGGGTGTCGCCCGACTTGAACCAGTCGTACGGCCGGTCATACGGCGCGGCGTAGGTCAGCGTGCCGGCCTTCAAGTCGTAGTCGTCGGCATCGATCAGCTGCACCATGCGGGTATTCAGGCCCTTGGTGCGCATCTCCTTCAGGCTGCCCGGCTCGAAGCTCTGCACAAAGATCGGCGCGGTCTTGCTGTTCCAGCCTGCGGCGTTGATCAGGGCGATCAGTTTGTCTTCGAGCGGCAAGCCCAGGTCGCGGTGGTAGGTGGGGTTCTTGGTCTCGGGGTAGACCGCGATGCTGCGGCCCAGCTTGGTCGATTGGGCCTTGACCAGGTCGATCAGCTCCTGGAACGTGACCACCTTGTACAGGCCGTTGTACTGCTGCGGCCGCTCGGCGTCGGTCGAGATGCCGCCCAGCGTCTTGATCTCGGCCAGGGTGAAGTCATGCGCAAACCAGCCGGTCTGCTTCTCGCCGTCTACCAACCAGTCCACCCGTTTGCGGCTGGCAAATTCGGGATGGCTGGCCACGTCGGTGCTGTAGACCAGGTTGGGGTCGTGGCGGGCGATCAGCACGCCGTCCTTGGTGGAGATCAGGTCGGGCTCGACCACGTCGGCGCCCAGGTCGATGGCACGCTGGTAGGCCTCCATCGTCTCTTCGGGCAGGTAGCCCGACGCGCCGCGGTGCGCCACCACCAAGGGCTTGTTGCCGTCGAGGGTCATGAACGACTGGGTGTCCGAGCCTCCGCAGGCGGTGAGCAAGGCGCTGGCGACCGCCAACGCAAGGGTGGAGCGGGTAAAGATGTTGCGGTTCATGGTCTGCCTCCGGCTGGTTTTTGATTGACTCGCCGAGCATGAACCGCTTCGATGAAAACGGTGTGTCAGCGGCATGATGGTTTACCCGCAGGCCGGTGGACTGGCCAGCGGCAGGCGCATCAAGGCCTGGCCCATGCGGATCGGCGTGCCGGGGGGTGCTGCCCTCGGCCAGCAAAAAACCGCGGGGCGCAGATACCAGGATGGTCGATCCATGCTGGAACCATCCCATGTCCTGGCCCTTGACAAATCGGTTTCCGGAGAAGGCGCAGATCCGCGATCGACGCTTGTGGCGCTTGCTGGTCGATCCCGCCTGTAGATGCATCGACTGGCGTCCCCGACGCGCGGCCGATGCCTTCGCAGACGCTCCGCTACGCCCGATGCAGCGTGGCTACGGGTTGATCCGGACAGAGCATCGCCCTTGGCGGGCGTTGAATGGCCAGTCACCCAACCCCGGAGGTTTGCACCATGTCGTTGCAAAAAAACGCGATTCTTGTGACTTGCCTGGCCTTGCTGTCGATCAGCCCTGCGGTCATGGCGCAAAAAAAATATGACCCTGGCGCCAGCGACAAAGAGATCCGCATCGGCGCGATCCACCCGTACTCCGGCCCAGCGTCGGCCTACGGCACCATCGGCAAGGCGATCAGTGCCTACTTCGACAAAATCAATGCCGACGGTGGCATCAACGGCCGCAAGATCAAGTTCATCGGCGTGGACGACGGCTACAACCCGGCCAAGACGGTGGAGCAGGCCCGCAAGCTGGTCGAGGAAGACGAGGTGTTGTTGGTATTGAACCCACTGGGCACGCCACCGAACACCGCCATCCACAAGTACATGAACGCCAAGAAGGTGCCCCAGCTGTTTGTGTCCTCTGGCGCCAGCAAGTGGGGTGACCCGAAAAACTTCCCCTGGACCATGGGCTGGCAGCCCACCTACCCCGCTGAGGGCGCGATTTACGCCCACCACATCCTGGACACCAAGCCCAACGCTAAGATCGCCGTGCTGATGCAAAACGACGACTACGGCAAAGACTACTTCAAGGGTTTCGAAGAGGGCCTGGGCGACAAAAAAGGCATGATCGTCGCCAAGGTCACCTACGAGGTGACCGACCCCACCATCGACAGCCAGATGGTGTCGCTCAAGGCCTCGGGCGCTGACGTTTTCTTCAACATCACCACGCCCAAATTTGCAGCGCAGGCGATCAAGAAGGCGGCGGAGATTGGCTGGAAGCCGGTGCATTACCTCAACAGCGTCTCGGGATCGGTCAGCGCGGTGCTGACGCCGGCCGGACTGGAGAACGCCACCGGCATCATGAGCACGCTCTACATCAAGGACCCGACCGACCCGCAGTTTGCCAACGACCCGGCCTTGAAGGACTGGACCGCCTGGATGAAGGCGTATTACCCCGCCGGCAACCTGGCCGATGCCTTCAACGTGTTTGGCTACACCGTGGCGCAGACCATGGTGCAGGTGCTCAAGCAGGCGGGTGACAACCTCACCCGCGAGAACATCATGAAGCAGGCTGCCAGCCTGGACCTGACCTTGCCGATGCTGCTGCCAGGCGTCAACATCAAGACCGGACCGGACGATTTTTACCCCGTCGAGCGAGAGCAACTGGCGCGCTTCGACGGCAAGACCTGGCAGCGATTCGGCACGGTCTACGGGCGGTAATGCGCCCAGCCCGGTGACGTGTTCGGCGGCGGCGGCCCCGTTCAGTGGCGCAGAAGCCGCTGCGACAGTTCATTGGCAGCATCGTCTACGGGTGAACCCAAAGGACCATGGCGCATTCGGTCGACTCATAAAGCCCGGGGACACCGAGATCGCCGCCGATTCAAGCGTAGCCGCAGTTGTCATAACGGCGCCGCTGCAGCTGGGCAGTGCTTAGGGTCGATCTTGTGCACACGTTTGAGTAGCCTGTCGCCGCCGGCACTTGACGGCCGGGGCCGCCAGATCGAAACCGGCGCACCCTGGCGTCGGCGCCCACAACCGGCCGCCTCACTGCCTGAGGGAGTGAGCGCGGTTCCCGGCATTGGTAGACCGTGAAGCTCAGCCAAGCGCTCGAATCGGCCGGCCGCACGGCCAGCCGCGATCTCCGGTTTCTCAAGGCGACCCGGCATTGCAGGACGCATTGACATCCGCCCGGGCGGGCTGGGCGCACCGCAGCCCTGGTGCTTTCAGAGCGTATTGACCAGGTGCCCGCCATCCACCGGAATCACCACGCCGGTCATGTACGACGACGCATCGCTGGCCAGCAGCAGCAGGGG
>JBBRZR010000042.1:0-18742 GCA_038236495.1 Burkholderiales bacterium | reverse complement strand
TGGGCACCGGCACCGATGTGGCGATGAACAGCGCCCAACTCACGCTGGTCAAAGGCGATCTGCGCGGCATAGCCACGGCGCGTGCGCTGTCGGTGGCCACGGTGGCCAACATGAAGCAGAACCTCGGCTTCGCCTTTGTCTACAACCTGCTGGGCGTGCCGCTGGCCGCCGGCGTGCTGTTCCCGTTCACCGGTTGGCTGTTGTCCCCGATGATCGGCGCGTTGGCCATGAGCCTCAGCTCTGTCTCGGTGATCAGCAACGCACTGAGATTGCGGATTACCGCGCTCAAGCTGGACTGATTCGGTTGGCGCGGCTGGGTAAGATCCGACACACCACGAAAAAACCCGGGCAGGGCCCGGGTTTTGGTGCCCGACCACAAGGTGCCGGGCAGGTCTTTGGGTTCAGGGCTCAGTGACCTGAGGCACCCGATGCGCCGAATCCGGTCTCCGACCGCACTTGCTGGGCCTCGAACAGCGCACGTTCCTTGGCGGCTTGCGGGCTGCGGTCCAGCACCGAGAACAACCAGATGCCGACAAAGCCGATGGTCATCGAGAACAGCGCGGGCGAGGTGTACGGGAACCAGGCCGAGCCCTTGGGGTTGCCCAGCGTCGCTTCCCAGACCGATGGCGACACGATGGTCAGGCCGACCGAGGAGATCAGGCCCAGGAAGCCGCCGATCACCGCACCCTTGGTGGTGCAATCCTTCCACAACACGCTCATGAACAGCACCGGGAAGTTGGCTGAGGCCGCGATCGCGAAGGCCAGCGACACCATGAAGGCGATGTTCTGCTTCTCGAACACGATGCCCAACGTGACCGCCAGTGCGCCCAGGCACAGCGTGGTGATGCGCGAGACCTTCAGCTCGGCCGCGCTGTCGGCGTTGCCGTTCTTGATCAGTGTGGCGTAGATGTCGTGCGACACCGCCGAGGCACCGCTCAAGGTCAAGCCGGCCACCACTGCCAGGATGGTCGCAAAGGCCACTGCCGAGATGAAGCCGTAGAACACATTGCCGCCCACTGCCTTGGCCACCAACACCGCCGCCATGTTGGCCGTGCCGGCGCCGCCGTTGATCACGCCCTTGGCGACATCCGCGTACTCGGGGTTGGTCAGCACCAGGGTGATGGCGCCGAAGCCGATGATGAAGATCAGCACGTAGAAGTAGCCGATCCAGGTGGTCGCCCAGAACACGCTCTTGCGGGCTTCCTTGGCGTCAGGCACGGTGAAAAAGCGCATCAGGATGTGCGGCAGGCCGGCGGTGCCGAACATCAGCGCCATGCCGAAGCTGATCGCCGAGATCGGATCCTTGATGAAGCCGCCCGGGCCCATGATGGCCAGGCCGATCTTGCTGGCCTCGTCGGGTGACTTGCCGGCGTTCAGGGCGATCTGCTTCTTGACCTCGACGCCTTTGGCAAACAGCGCCTCGGGCGAAAAACCGAACTGCGACATCACCATGATGGCCATGAAGGTCACGCCCGCCAGCAGCAGGCAGGCCTTGATGATCTGCACCCAGGTGGTGGCGGTCATGCCACCAAACAGCACATAGACCATCATCAGCGCGCCGACGATGACCACCGCCATCCAGTACTCCAGGCCAAACAGCAGCTTGATCAACTGGCCCGCGCCCACCATCTGCGCGATCAGGTAGAAGGCCACGACCACCAACGTGCCCGAGGCCGCAAAGGCGCGGATCGGGCCTTGCTTGAAGCGGTAGCCGGCCACGTCGGCAAAGGTGAACTTGCCCAGGTTGCGCAGGCGCTCGGCCATCAAGAAAGTGATGACCGGCCAGCCGACCAGAAAGCCGATCGAGTAGATCAGGCCGTCATAGCCCGAGGCCATCACGGCCGCCGAGATACCCAGGAAGGACGCGGCCGACATGTAGTCGCCGGCAATCGCCAGGCCGTTCTGGAAGCCGGTGATACCGCCGCCTGCGGTGTAGAAGTCAGCGGCGCTCTTGGTCTTGGCGGCGGCCTGCTTGGTGATCCACAGCGTCAGCAGCACAAAGGCGCCGAACATGCCGATGGCCGTCCAGTTGGTGGCCTGCTTGGCGGCTTGGCCCAGGTCGGCGCCGGCGGCAAATGCAGCGCCGGCAGCGGACAGGGCCAGCACACCACCCAGCAATTTGAGGGTGCGGCTCATTTGGAGACGTCCTCGAGGATTTCGCGGGTCAGCCGGTCGAACTCGCTGTTGGCGCGGCGCACATAGATGCCGGTGATGACGATGGTGAAGATGATCACGCCCATGCCGATCGGCACGCCGATGGTGGTCACACCCGCGCCGATGGGCTGGGACAGGAACGGCTTGTTCCAGGCGATCAGTGCGATGTAGCCGTAGTACACGACCATCATCAGCAGCGTGAGCCACCAGCCAAAACTGCTGCGCTTGCTGCGCAGTTCCTGGTACTTGGGATTGGCCCGGATACGGGCCACCATGTCGATTGCCATTGCTTTGCTCCTCATTTGCTGCGTCTGTCCGGGCAGCGATCGGGCCGACCTGGCCTGCCGCTGGAGTCGGATGCTGCGCAGTCTGCTGGCCATGCCTGACCGTGGCCTGACCGCCGCCAAGCCACTTGCTGATGCACCCTGACAAGGCGCCAAAGCGGCCAACGGCAAGCTGTCAGCCGGGGGTCAGCAGGCGCGTCACAATCCTTTTGACAATGCAGGGCTTGCACCGCGTGTGCCGAGGAGACTTTCGCTTGTTCAAAGGCCTGGCTGCACAGCGTCTGGTGGCCCTTTTCGCGGCGGGTTGGGCGCTCTTCAGTTTTCCGTTGCTCGCGCTCTGGGACCACGACCTGACGCTGCTGGGCGTGCCCATGTTGCCGGCCATGCTGTTCCTGATCTGGGCCTTGCTGATCGCGGCGGTCGCCTGGATCGCCGAGCGCAGCGGCGACTGATCGGGCCGGCACCGTGCTGTCGCCCCCGCTGGTCATCGCCGCGGCCCTGGCCTACCTGTTGATTCTGTTTGCGGTGGCCTTTGTGGGTGATCGCCGGGCTGCTGCCGGGCGATCGTTGATCGGCAACGCCTGGGTCTACACCTTGTCGCTGGCGGTGTACTGCACGGCCTGGACCTACTTCGGCAGTGTCGGCCGGGCCGCGTCGGGCGGCATCTGGTTCCTGCCGATCTACCTCGGCCCGACGCTGGCGCTGGTGCTGGGCTGGATGGTGGTGCGCAAGATGATCCGCATCGCCAAGACCTACCGCATCACCTCGATTGCCGACTTCATCGCCAGCCGCTATGGCAAGAGCCCGCTGCTGGCCGGGCTGGTCACGCTGATCACGGTGGTGGGCATCGTGCCCTACACCGCTTTGCAACTGAAGGCCGTGTCTGCCGGCTACACGCTGCTGACCACGCCCCTGGGTGCTGAGTCTGTGGCAGGCAGCGCCAGCGCCTGGTGGCAGGACAGCACGCTGTACGTGGCGCTGTTGCTGGCCGGCTTCACGATGGTGTTCGGCACCCGGCAACTCGCCAGCACCGAGCGCCACGAGGGCATGGTGGCGGCGATCGCGTTCGAGTCGGTGGTCAAGTTGCTGGCGTTCCTGGCGGTGGGGGTGTTTGTCACCTGGGGGCTGTTCGATGGCCCGACCGATCTGTTTGCCCGCGCCCAGGCCGTGCCGGCGCTGCGCGCCTTGCTGCAGCTGGGGCAGGCACCGCGTTTTGCCTACGAGCAATGGTTTGCCTTGATGCTGCTGGCGATGCTGTCGGTGATCTTTCTGCCGCGCCAGTTCCAGGTGATGGTGGTCGAAAACGTCGACGAGCGGCACCTCAAGCGCGCGGTCTGGGCGTTTCCGCTCTACCTGCTGCTGATCAACCTGTTTGTGCTGCCGATTGCGCTGGGCGGCCTGTTGCTGCGTGAGGCAGGTGGTGGGGGCCTGCTGGCCAACGCCGACAGCTTTGTACTGTCGCTGCCGCTGGCCCACGGCCAGCCGGCCTTGGCGTTGCTGGCCTTTGTCGGTGGCCTGTCGGCCGCCACCGGCATGGTGATCGTCGAGACCATCGCCGTGTCCACCATGGTCTGCAACGACCTGGTGATGCCTTGGCTGTTGCGCACCCGGCGCTTCGGTGCGGCCTCGCGCGCGGACCTGACCGGCTGGTTGCTGGGCATACGCCGCACCAGCATCGCGTTGATGCTGCTGCTGGGCTACCTCTACTTCCGGCTGGCTGGCGAGGCCTATGCGTTGGTCAGCATCGGCTTGATCAGTTTTGCCGCCGTGGCGCAGTTTGCGCCGGCGCTGCTGGGCGGCATGTACTGGAAGGGCGGCACCCGGCGCGGTGCGCTGGCCGGGCTGCTGGCGGGCTTTGCGCTGTGGGTCTACACGCTGATGTTGCCGTCGCTGGCCAAGTCGGGCTGGCTGGGTGCCTGGGGCGCCGAGGGTTTCATGTCCCGGGGCCCCTGGGGCCTGGCGCTGCTGCGGCCCGAGCAGCTGTTGGGGTTGACCGGGCTGGACGGGCTGACCCACTCGCTGTTCTGGAGCCTGCTGGCCAACCTGGGGGCTTATGTCGGTGTGTCGCTCTGGCGCGCCCCCTCGGCCAGCGAGACCAGCCAGGCGCTGCTGTTTGTCGATGTGTTCGAGCGCATGGGCGCGGCGGGCGCGGCGGGCGAGGCCGGCCTGGCCGCTGCGGCCGGCGTTGCGGGCGCCGCAGCCGCACCCGTGTTCTGGCGCGGTCGCGCCCATCTGCCCGACGTGCAAGCGCTGTTGACGCGTTTTCTGGGGGCAGCGCGCACCCAGGCCCTGCTGACCCAGCATGCGCAGGCCCGCGGCTTGGCCGGCATTGCCCAACTGCCGGCGGACGCTCGGTTGGTGCAGTTTGCCGAGACGCAACTGGCCGGCGTGATCGGCAGCGCCTCGGCGCGGGTGATGGTGGCGTCGGCGGTTGACGAAGAGCCGCTGGGCCTGGACGACGTGATGCGCATTCTGGACGAGGCCTCGCAGCTGCGGGCGCATTCGCTGGCGCTGGAGGCCAAGTCACGCTCGCTGGAGCAGGCCACCGCCGAGTTGCGTTCGGCCAACCTGCAGCTCTTGAGCCTGGACGGGTTGAAGGACGATTTCATGTCCTCGGTCACGCATGAGCTGCGCACCCCGCTGACGTCGATCCGGGCCTTGTCAGAGCTGATGGTCGACGACCCGGACATGGACAGCGCACAGCGCCAGCAGTTCCTCACCATCGTCGTGGCCGAGACCGAGCGGCTGTCGCGGCTGGTCAACCAGGTGCTGGACATGGCCAAGATCGAATCCGGCCAGGCCGAGTGGCGCAGTACCGAAATCGACATGCCCGACTTGCTGCAACGCGCCGTTCGCACCACCGCCGAGCTGTTCCGCGAGCGGGGCACGTTGGTCAGCCTGCACCTGCCGCAGGCCGCTCACCCGCCGCTGGCCAGCCCCGCGCAGCCCGCGAAACGCGCGAAACGCGCGCAACCCGCGCTGCCCGTGCCGCCCGTGCCGCCCGTGCTGCTGGGCGACGAGGACCGCCTGCTGCAGGTGCTGCTCAACCTGCTGTCCAATGCCGCCAAGTTTGTGCCGCAGCAGGGCGGCCAGGTCGCCCTGAGCTTGCAGGCCGACGCGACCGGCCTGACCGTGACCGTGCAGGACAACGGGCCGGGCGTGCCGGCCGACCAGCAGGCGCTGATCTTCGAGAAGTTCCGCCAGGGCGGAGACGCCAGCCACCGGCCGCAGGGCACCGGCCTGGGCTTGCCGATCAGCCGGCAGATCATCGAACATCACGGCGGTCGAATGTGGCTGCGCACTGATCCAGAACAAGGCGCCGCCTTCTGTTTCACGCTGCCATGGCAAGGGTCAGCGACACCACTGGCCGACAGCCCATCGGCCTTGTCCGAATCTGCCCCCCGAGTCACCCCATGAGCGCCTCCATCCTGATTGCCGACGATGAGCCCAACATCCTGATCTCGCTGGAGTTCCTGCTCAAGCGTGCGGGTTACCAGGTCAGCCTGGCGCGTGACGGCCAGCAGGCGCTGGACGCGATCCTGCGTGACCGGCCGCAGCTGGTGCTGCTGGACGTGATGATGCCGATCAAGACCGGCTTCGAGGTGTGTCAAGCGGTGCGTGCCGACGACAGCCTGAACGGCACCCGCATCCTGATGCTCAGTGCCAAGGGCCGCGACACCGACCTGGCCAAGGGCCTGGCGCTGGGCGCAGACGCCTACATGACCAAGCCGTTTTCCACCCGCGAGCTGGTGCAGAAGGTCCAGGACATGCTGGCGACGCCGCGATGAGCCTACCGGTCCCGACGGCATCCGCGCCGCCCGACCCGCCTGCGCAGCCCGGTCGCGCGCACCCTGTGCCCGTCGCTACACCCATGCCCGCTGCCGAGCATGCGCAGGCCCGCGCCAGCAAGGCCGTGGCGCTGGGCGTCGCCGGCGTGGCTGGCGTGTTGGCGCTGTGGCTGGGCGCCACCGGCGCGATGCTCTGGGCCACGCTGACCCCGGGCGAGCGCAGCCAGGCCGCCGCGCTGCTGGGCCCGCGGGCCGCATTGCTGCTGCTGGCCGCTCTGGGGCTGCTCGCTGCACTGGCCTGGGCCGTGCCCCGGCTGCACCGCCGCTGGGTGCAGGCACCGGCCTTGTTGGCCGACCAGGCCCGGGTGCTGCTGGGCAGCGACAGCGCGCCCGACCTGCCGGCCCAGCCCGGTGCCGACCTGCAAGGGCTGGCCCAGACCCTCAACCAGCTGGTCGTACAGCGCCGCCAGCTGCGTGTCGATGTGGCGCTGCAGGTTCGGCTGGCCAGCCGCGAGATCGAGCAAGAGCGCAACCGACTGGCCGCGCTGATGTCCGAGCTGAGCCAGGCAGTGGTGGTGTGCAACCTGGACGGCCGGGTGCTGCTGTACAACGCCAGCGCGCGGGCTGAGTTCCGGGCGCTGTCGCAGGTGCCGGCGCTGGGGGGTGGCGCCGAGCTGATCGGCCTGGGCCGCTCGATCTACACCGTGTTCGACCGCCGGCTGGTGGCCCACGCGCTGGAGCAGATCGACCAGCGGCAGCAGGCGGGCCAGGCCAACCCGACCGCGCAGTTCCTCACCAGCACGCCCGGTGGCCAGTTGCTGCGGGTGCAGATGGCGCCGGTGCGGGCTGCCGATGCGGCCGAGGCGGGCGCGGCGGCGGCGCCGGTCAACGGCTTTGTGCTGATGCTGGCCAACATCACCCGCGAGTTCGAACAGGCTGCGGCCCGCGATGAGTTGCTGCTGGGCCTGACCGAGGGTGGCCGCGCGTCGCTGGGCAACCTCACAGCGGCGGTCGAGATGCTGGAGTACCCCGACCTCGACCCCGCCCAGCGGGAGCGCTTCCAGGCGGTGGTGCGTGACGAGCTGGCGCTGATGCGTCAGCGCATTCAGGACCTGGCCGCCCGCACCAGCCAGGGTGGCGTCACCCCGTGGCCGTTGGAGGACATGCTGGGCGCCGACCTGGTGGCCGCCGCGCAGCGCCGCATCGACGCCTTGCCCGGCCTGCGCGCCACCGCCAACACGGTGGATGCGACGCTGTGGCTGCGGGTCGACAGCTTCTCGCTGCTGCAGGCGCTGGCCTACCTGGCGGGACGCCTGGCAGACGACTACGGCATCACGCTGGTCGAGTTGCGGCTCACCGCTGCGCCGGCAGCACAGCCGCTGGCAGGTGCCGCCGACAGGCCCCGCGCCCATGCCCATCTCGACCTGGTCTGGACCGGCCAGGCCATGAGCACCGAAACCGTGATGAGCTGGGAGGCCGACGCCATGCGCAGCGGCAGCGCTGCCAGCCCGTTGACGGTGCGCGAGGTGGTGCAACGCCACGGCGGCGAGTTCTGGTTCGAGCGGGAAAGGGTGCGCCACCAGGCCTTCTTCCGCTTCTTGCTGCCGTTGGCGGTGGTGGACGCCGACAGCGGTGCGCTGGCAGCGGCGGCGGTATCGCCCGCACCGCTGTCGCCACAAGACAGCCGGCCCGAGTACTACGATTTCGACCTGTTCAAGGCCACCGACCTGTCCGGCGCACTCGACGAGCGGCGGCTCGATGCGCTGAGCTACACCGTGTTCGACACCGAGACCACCGGGTTGGAGCCCGGCAAAGGCGATCAGATTCTGCAGATCGGTGCCACCCGGCTGGTCAACGGCAAGTTGCGCCGACAAGAAAGCTTTGAGCAACTGGTCGATCCGCAGCGCGACATCCCGGCCGCCGGCATCCCGATCCACGGCATCACACCGGCCATGGTGCGTGGCCAGCCGGTGATCGCCGCGGTGTTGCCGGCCTTCCATGCCTTTGCGCAGGACACCGTGCTGGTGGCGCACAACGCCGCCTTCGACATGCGCTTTTTGCAGTTGCAGGAGGCGGCCACCGGCCTGCGCTTCGACCAGCCGGTGCTCGACACCCTGCTGCTGTCCGCCGTGGTGCACCCGGCCCAGGCCTCGCACCGGCTGGAGGACATCGCCGGCCGGCTGGGTGTGGCCGTGCTGGGTCGGCACACCGCGCTGGGTGATGCGCTGGTCACCGCCGAGGTGTTTCTGCGGCTGATTCCGCTGCTGGCCGAGCAGGGCATCCACACGCTGGGACAGGCGCGCGAGGCGGCGCAACGCACCTTTTACGCCCGGGTCAGCTACTGATTCATGTCGGTGCGCCGGCTTTGCCGGCCAGGTGTTGCCGACGGGACAGTGCTGCAAACGCCGGCCGATATGCTGGCGGCCACCGTTCGATCCCCGACCCGAGCCGCCCATGACCGACACCCCCCGCAACACTGCCCTTCGCCAGGCGTCCATCCCGACGCTGCTGATGTGCCTGGCCCAGGTCACCGGAGACCGGCGCTGGCTTGAAAGTCCGTTTCTGCCCCGGCGCGACATCTCGATCTTTGCCGAGCCCAGCGGTGGTCTGTCGCCAGAGGCTCAGCAGGTGGTCATCACGGCTGCGGCGCAGATGCTCGATGACCTCGCCAGCGGCGAGCTGCAACTGCCGCCGCCGTTGGCGCCTGAGCAGATGATGGAGATGATGGGCGCCTGCCTGGGTGAGCCGGTGCCGGCCGAATACACCACCATGGCGATGGAGGAGATGGGCTTTGCCGACCGGCGCTTGGACTGGCGCACGCCGGCCGCACCCGACCGGCTGGCCGGCTTCAAGGTGCTGGTGGTGGGCGCCGGTTTTTCGGGCCTGTGTGCGGCCTACCGGCTGGGCCAGATGGGCATCCCCTACGAGGTGTTGGAGAAGAACACCGATCTGGGCGGCACCTGGTTCGAGAACAACTACCCCGAGGCCGGGGTGGACACGCCCAACCATTTCTACTCGTACTCGTTTGCGCCCAACCTGGGCTGGACCAGCAACTACGCCAAGCGCGACGAGGTCTGGGCCTACCAGCGCCGGGTGGCCGACGACCTGGACCTGCGCCGCCACATCGCCTTTGGCGTCGAGGTCAGCGCGATGCGCTGGCACGAAGACCGCCACCAGTGGCAGGTCGATGTACGCGATGCCGATGGCCGCCCGCGCACTCGCTGGGCCGACGCCGTGATCACCGCGGTGGGGCAGCTGAACCGGCCCAAGCTGGACTCGATCGCCGGCATCGCATCCTTCACCGGTGATCGTTGGCACTCGGCGCAATGGCGCCACGACGTGCCGCTGGCCGGCAAGCGAGTGGCGGTGATCGGCACCGGCGCCAGCGCGATGCAGTTTTTGCGCAGCACGGCCGAGCAGGCCCAGTCGGTCACCGTGTTTCAGCGCTCGCCGCAATGGGCGCGGCCGCCGCAGGATTACCACGGCAGCGTCAGCCCCGAATCGCGCTGGCTGCTGGAGAACGTGCCGCACTACTACGCCTGGTACCGCTTTGGCCTGATGTGGCGCTTTGGCGATGGCCTGCTGCCCACCGTGCGGCGTGACCCGGCCTGGCCGCACCCGCAGCGCGCAATGAACCACCGCAACGACCGCCAGCGGGTGCAACTCACCGACTACCTGCTGGCGCAGCTCGAAGGCCGGCCCGACCTGATCGCCAAGTGCCTGCCCGACTACCCGCCCTACGGCAAGCGCATCCTGATCGACAACGGCTGGTACGCCGCGCTGCAGCGGCCCAACGTCGAGCTGGTCACCGCCGCGGTAGACCATGTGGACGGGTCTGAGATCGTCGATGCCACCGGCCTGCGCCACCGTGCCGATGTGATCGTGCTGGCCACCGGCTTCGAGCCCGGCAAGATGCTGTGCCCGATCGACATCCGCGGCCGCTCGGGCACCCCGCTGCAGCAGGTCTGGGGCGACAACAACCCCAAGGCCTATCTCGGCATCACCGTGCCGGACTATCCCAACCTGTTTGTGCTGACCGGCCCCAACACCGGGCTGGCGCATGGTGGCAGCCTGATCTTTGTCTCCGAATGCCAGGTGCGCTATGTCACCGGGCTGCTGCGCGAAATGCTGGAGCGCAAGCTAACGGCGGTCGAGGTCAAGCCGCCGGTGCATGACGCCTACAACGCCCGTGTCGATGCCGAACATGCCGATCTGGTCTGGACCCACCCCGGCATGCAAAACTGGTACCGCAACGACAGCGGCCGGGTGTTTTCGCCGATGCCCTGGCGCCTGGTGGACTACTGGCGCATGACCTTGCAGCCCGATCTGGCCGAGTTCGAGCTCAGCCCCGCCGCATCTTGAGGCGCGTCGAGGCGCCCTGAGGCATTCTCAGGCGGCTTGCCCCCGCCGGTCAGCCACCGGGCCGCCAGTTGCCGTGGAAGCCAGCCGGCACGCGGTGCGACAAATGCACCAGCGCCTGCGGGCCGGCCGCGATGTCGGTGGCGTCGAACACCGCCAGGTCGCTGCGGTTCTCGGCACCGCGGTAGACCAGGCTGAGCAACCAGCCGTCGCCCTCGGCGGCGTCCGGCTGGCGCGGGATGAACAGCGGCTCGCCGCAGTAGTCGCCCAGGGACGGCTGCCAGGTCTTGACGTTGCCGGTGTGCAGGTCGATATGCGCCAGGCCCTCTTGGCGGCTGCTGTTGCGGCCGTCGGCGCCGGGCACGTCGTGGCGCAGGTAGCCGTGGCGGTAGGGCAGCATGGCCCGGCGTTCGTCCAGCCGCGGAAACTCACCCGTCAGGTCGGCCAACGGCGCCTGCTTGAAGTGATCGCTTGGGCTGGTCAGATCGAAAGTCCAGCGCTCCAACCGCGCTTGCGGTGAGCGCGGGCCGGCGGGTGATCCGTCAGGGCGCGGAAACAGCGGCGCCACGTCGTAGCGCATCATGTCGCAGACCACGCTGCCGTCGTCGCCATCGAAGGCGTTCATCGGGTGAAAGACATAACAGGCCTCGCTGCGGAACCAGCGCAGATCGGCCACGCTGCCACCGCGCGGCATGATGCCGATGTGGGTGCCCAGCTCGGGCTCCCAGGCGTAGGGTGGCAGGCCTTTCATCGCCCGGTCCATCGACCCGGTCAGCGGAAAGATCGGAAAGATGATGTGCTTTTGCGTGACCACGAAGTCATGCACCATGCTGGGAAAAGGCGCGACAAAGTGCGCTGAGCGTTGCAGCTGACCGTCTCGCGAAACGACGTGCAGCATCATGTCGGCCGAGAACCGGCCCCGGGTGGCATAGCCGAAGCAGACCATCTCGCCGCTGACCGGGTCGATCTTGGGGTGTGCCGTAACCGGTCCACGCAGATCACCGGCCGGACCACCGCCAAAGCGGCAATCGCCCAGCGGTGCCAGCGTGATGGGATCGACCGCGAAGGGCGCGTGGGCTTCTTCCAGCGCCAGCAGCTTGCCGGCGTGCCACAGCACGTTGGTGTTGGCGGTGGTGGAGTCGAGCGCGGTGATGCGCGGGTCGGAGTAGCGTGGATTGCCAAACGCGCCCGACAGGCCTTCGCCCTCGGCATGCTCCAGCTGCCACTTGGGGGTTCGTACCCAGCGGTTGCGGTAGCTGGCCCGGCCGTTTTCCAGGTGAAAGGCGTGCAACATGCCGTCGCCGGCAAACCAGTGGTACGGGCCGCGTGGCGCAAATTGGGGGTTGGGGCCGTTGCGGTAGTAGCTGCCCAACAACTCGCGCGGCAACTCGCCGGTGATCGGCAAGTGGGATGCGTCGCACTCCATGTGCAGCGGCGCGTAGTAGCCGCGCAGGTAGGGGTCGTCGGTCGGGAAAGGCTTGGACATGGGCGGCTCCTGCGGGCTGGGGCAAACATCGCCGGCGATGCCCGGCGAGGCGAAGGCTGATCAGGTCGGCAGCCGCACCGGCAAGTGGCTAAAACCCCGCACAAAGGCCGAGCGCACACGGGTCGGCTCGCCCATCACCTCGATTTTCGGGAAGCGCTTGAGCATTTCCTCCCACAGGATCTTGAGTTGCAATTCGGCCAGCCGGTTGCCCACGCAGCGGTGGATGCCAAAGCCGAAGGACAGGTGCTGGCGCGGGTGGGCGCGGTCGATGATGAAGTGGTCGGGTTGTTCGATCGCGGTCTCGTCACGGTTGCCCGACAGGTACCACATCGCCACCTTGTCGCCTTGCTTGATCTGTTTGCCGCCGAGCTCGGTATCGACCAGCGCGGTACGCCGCATGTAGGCCAGCGGCGTTTGCCAACGGATGATCTCGGGCACCAGGCTGTCGACCAGCGCCGGGTTGGCGCGCAGCTTGGCCAGTTGCTCGGGGTGGTCGTGCAGCGCCAGCAGGCCGCCGGTCATCGAATTGCGGGTGGTGTCGTTGCCGCCGACGATCAGCAGCACCAGGTTGCCCATGTACTCCATCGGGTTCATGTTGCGGGTGGCCGCACCGTGCGCCAGCATCGAGATCAGGTCGGTGCGCGGCGGCTCGTTGACCCGCTCGTTCCAGAGCCGGGTGAAGTAAGTCAACATCTTGCCCAGCTCGGCCATGCGCTCCTGCGGGTCCAGCGCGTCGGGGTTGACCGCCTTGTTCATCGTCGACACGTCCGACCACCAGGTCAGCAGCCGGCGGTCCTCGAACGGAAAGTCGAACAAGGTGGCGAGCATGCTGGTGGTCAGCTCGATCGAGACCTTGTCGACCCAGTCGAAAGTCTCGTCGCGTGGCAGGCTGTCCAGCAGGGTGCCGGTGCGCTGGCGGATCAGGTCCTGCCAGTTGTTGAGGTTGGCCGGCGCGACGATCGGGCTCACCGCCTTGCGCTGGTCGTCGTGCTTGGGCGGGTCCATCGCGATGAACATCGGCAGCCGGTCACTCACAGCGGGGTTGAGCAAGGTGATGCCGCCCAGCGTCCATTCGGACGAAAAAATCGCCGGATGGGTGTCCACGTACATGATGTCGCTGTACTTGGTGACCGACCAGTAGTCGTCGATGCCGGGCACCGGACTGCGGCTGCGGTGCACCGGATCCTCGCGGCGCAGCCGGTCGAAGGTGTAGCCCACGGTGTCGTCGACAAACAACTGGGCGTCGGCCGGGTTGAGCTGGTCCAGCGGCAGGGTCTCGGCGGCAGTGCGCGCTGCCGCGTGGACGGCGGCGGTTTCGGCGGAGGTGGATGCAGAGGCAGGGGAGGGCTTGAGGACAGCGTTCATGGCGGGCTCCTGGCGGGGGTTGGCGCGGGTGGCGGGGACCGGTGGGGCGAAATGCGGCGATGGGGCGAAATGCGGCGATGGGGCGAAATGGGGCCTGGTGGGGCCGGCGGTGCGGCTGCGGACCGCCGGAGCCTCGAGGTATCAGTGCTGGCCTTCGGGCATGCTCACCACCAGGCCGTCCAACGCGTCGGTCAGGGTGATCTGGCAGGCCAGGCGTGAACTGTCGCGCAATTCGGCCGCGAAGTTGAGCATCTCGTCCTCGGCCGTGGTGCGTGGGCCGACCTTGTCGGCCCAGCCGTCGGCCACGAACACATGGCAGGTGGCGCAGGCGCAGTTGCCGCCGCAATCGCCGTCGATGCCGCGCACATTGTTGTCCAGCGCAGCGCGCATCAGCGACAAGCCGGCGGGGGCCTCCACCTCGGTGGATTGGCCGTCAAAAGCGATGAAGGTGACCTTGGGCATGGCTGTCTCGTCGGTGTGGGGGTAAATAAGTCGGGTCTGGCGGGGCCGGGGGTGGTGCGTCAGGCCGTCCTGGCGGCGCGCAGGGCGCGCAATTGCTCGGGGCTCAGGCCCAGTGCATCGCTCATCGGTCCGGGTGTCTCGGGGTCCCAGGCGTGGCGCGGGCCGATGGTGATGCCGCCGTCCACCGTCAGGTGGGTGCCGGTGATGAAGCCGGCGGCGTCGGACGCCAGGAACAGCGCAGCCTCGGCGATGTCGCGCGGCCGGCCCGATCGGCCGATCGGGTTGGCCGTGCCGCTGCGGTCGGCGATCTGCTGCACCAGCTGCGCTTTTTGCGCAGGCTCCAGGTTCATCATCCCGCCGAAGATGTGGGTGGCGATGAAACCCGGCACGATGGCGTTGATGCGGATACGGTGCGCGGACAGCTCGGCCGCCGCCAGTCGGGTGTAGTGCAGCACGCCGGCCTTGGCCACCGCGTAGGCCAGCGGCGCGTAACCCGCCTGCAGGGCCGAAATCGACGAGGTGTTGATGATGGCGCCACCGCCGCGGCGCTTCAGGTGGGGCACGGCAAACGACGCGCCTGCCGCCACCGAGCGCAGCAGCAGCGCGTGGGTGTTGTCCCAGCCCGCTTCGTCCCAGTTTTCGACCCCGGCCATGGTGCCGCCTGCGCCGGCGTTGGAAAACAAGATGTCCAGCCCGCCGAACGCGTCGGCCGCGCCGTCGATGGCGGCCTTGATCTGTGCGGGCTGGGTGACGTCGCAAGGCGCAAACCGCAGCACCCCGGGGAAGCGCTGCACCAGCGCCTGGCCGGCATCGACCTGCACATCGGCCGCCAGCACCCGGGCGCCTTCTTCGATGAACAGCTCCAGCGTGGCCAGGCCGATGCCCGAGCAAGCGCCGGTGATCACCGCTACTTTTCCATCCAGCCGCAAGGCCATGCCATACCCTCTTCGATTGCGCTCGAGACGAGGCCGCCTGGGCCTGCCGGGCACCCATTGGCACCTTCCATGTCATTTTGCGTCGTGTTCCGGGCTGGCCTGGGGCGTGTTTCTACCCGGACCGGGTGCCGGCCCGGTGCGACAGCGCAGCCCGGTAATATCACTGCTCCCGCCGACACCACCTCCCGACCAGGCCCGCCCATGACCCTCGCCACGATTGAACTCTGCCCCGCCGGCCCGCCCCGGGCCACGCTGATCGTGTTGCACGGCCTGGGCGCCGACGGCACCGATTTCATCCCGATGTGCGACGCCATGGACCTGTCGGCGGTCGGTCCGGTGCACTGTGTGATGCCGCGCGCGCCCGAGCGGCCGGTGACGATCAACAACGGCATGCGCATGCGCGCCTGGTACGACATCCTGGGCACCGACCTGCAGCGGCGCGAGGACGAGGCCGGTCTGCGCGATGCTGTGCGCCAGGTGCACGCGCTGCTGGACCGCGAGATCGCCAGCGGCGTGCCGGCCAGCCGCATCGTGCTGGCCGGGTTTTCGCAAGGCTGCGCCATCGCGCTGATGGCCGGTCTGCGCTACCCGCAGCGTCTGGCCGGGCTGGCGGGTTTGTCGGGCTACCTGCCGCTGGCCGCCAGCACCGCGGCCGAGCGCCATACAGCCAATGCCGACACGCCGGTTTTTCTGGCCCACGGCCGCAACGACGGCATGGTGCCCATCGCCCGCGGTGCCGCCGGGCGCGACATGCTGCTGGCCCTCGGCCACCCGGTCGAGTGGAACGAGTACCCGATGGAGCACTCGGTCTGCATGGAGGAGGTGGACGCGCTCAAGCGCTGGTTGCTGCGCGTGCTGGCGCCCATCCCGGCATGAGCCGCGTTGGGTCTGTCGGCGGGTCCTGGCCGGTGCGTGCTGCGCATGCAGGGTGGCGGGCCGCCGGGTTGGCCGGTTGGCTGGCGCTTTTGGCCTGTCTCGGCCTGGCCGGGTGCCAAGCCTTGCCCAACGCCGATGCCTTGCGCGTCAGCGTGGTCGGGGTGGAGCCGCTGGCCGGGGCCGGGCTGGAGCTGCGCTTCAATGTCAGGCTTCGGGTG
Source organism: Burkholderiales bacterium (assembly GCA_038236495.1). Classification (GTDB taxonomy): domain Bacteria; phylum Pseudomonadota; class Gammaproteobacteria; order Burkholderiales; family Burkholderiaceae_C; genus Pseudaquabacterium. Next base: position 2,815 of record JBBRZR010000042.1, on the reverse strand, counting down.
CAGAACCCGAACGACGCTGCGGTGGCCTTCGACGGCGTGGCGGTCGATCTGGAACTCAATGGCCGCCCGCTGGCCAGCGGCGTCAGCGACCAGACCGGCAGCGTGCCGCGCTTTGGCGAGGCGCTGCTGACGGTGCCGGTCAGCGTGTCCGCGTTTGCCGCGGTGCGCCAGGCCATGGGCCTGAGCGCGGCCGCCGAGCGCGGCGAACTGCCCTATGTCGTGCGCGGCAAACTGGCGGGCGGGTTGTTCGGCACGGTGCGGTTCTCGGACAGTGGCACGCTCAGGTTGCCGTCCTGAACCTCCATCTGGCTGTTGGACGCTGACGCCTTGAGACGCCAACCCGCTGGGCGACCGGGTGTCGATCGTTCGACCCAAGGGTTGCGGATGCGGCAGTGCTGCGGGTCGTGGTGCAGCGTGGCGCTTGCGATCAACGGGGGCAGGACGGCAGGCACGGCGGCAGCAGCATCGATCAGGCCGTAGCCATGTGCTCCGGCAGGCTCAGGCTGTCATGCCCAGCACGTCGGCCTGGTTGCGCTTGAGCAAGGCCTTCAACAGCGGCGGCTCGAAATGCCGCTTCACCGTGATGGCGTAAAAATTCTCCACCAGATCGGGCACGATGCAGTATTCCATCAGCTGCCGGGTTTGCAACTCGTCACGCACCACCACCGTCGGCACCAGTGCCACGGCGCCGGAGTCTCGGGCCAGCAGGCGCAGCAGCGCCATGTCGTCGACCTCCGCCAGCACATGGCAACGCAGGCCGTGCTGCTCACACAGCAGGTCGAAAGCCGTGCGGATATCGCTGTCACGGCTGGGCAGCAGCAGCGGCACCTCGGCCAGCTCTTCGGGGAAGCGGAAAGCGCGGTCCTTCGGGCGCGGGGGACCGACCAGGCTGACAGGCTGTCGCGCGATGCTGCGGCAACGCCAGGGATGGTCGGCATCGGCGTGCACGCGGCGGTTCGAGAGCACAAGATCGAGCGCATGCAGGCGCAGGCGCGGCAGCAGGTCCTCCAGGCTGCCCGACTGCAGCACCAGTTCGACGTCGCTGCGTGACAGCAGCGGCTTGACAAAGTTCTCCTGGAAGTTGCGCGACAGCGTTGACACGGCGCCGATGCGCAGCACCTGCCGCGTCTGCCGCACGCCGTCGCGCAGCAGCGCCATCAACTCGTTGCCCGAAGCGAAGATCGAATCGGCATAGCTCAGCGCCATGCGCCCGGCCTCGGTCAATTGCAGGGTGCGCCCGCTGCGCGTGAACAGTGCGTGGCCCAGTTGCTCCTCCAGCAACTTGATCTGCGAAGACAGGGCCGATTGCGACACGTTCAGCCGCGCTGCGGCGCGCGTCAGGTGCCCCTCCTTGGCCACGGCCCAAAAGTAGTGAAGGTGGTGGAAGTTCAACCGCGACATCGACGCATCATTCTGTATTTACGAACTTGACGTGCACATCATTGAATTTTACAGGCGCGTTGCCGAAGCGCACAGTCGCACCCATCCCCACCCGAACGGGTCTCGCCCATGCTCACCTTGCTCTCGGAACTGCCGCCACTGCGGGCTGCGCTTCTGTATTCCGTGCCCCTGCTGTGCCTGGCGGCTGCCGCCGCGTCCGGGCTTTCCGCCGTTTCGGCCAGCCAGGTTTGGCGCAGTGCGCGCTGGTGCGTTGGGCTGGCAATCGTCGCGGCGCTGATGTCGCTGGGCTGGCTGCTGGTGGGTGGCCCAGCGCTGGCGCGCGGGCCGGCCCTGCTGGATCTGGGCGGCGCCGGCGTGCTGCATGCCAGCCTGCGCAGCGACGCGCTCGGCTGCCTGATGCTGCTGCTGGTGAGCTTCATCGGCTGGGTCATCGTCGGCTACTCGCAGCCCTACCTCGATGGTGAACGCGGGCAACAGCGTTACGTGCGCAATCTGATGTTGACGCTGGCCGCCGTGACGGCGCTGGTGATCACCAACAACCTGCTGCTGCTGGCGCTGGCCTGGATCGCCACCAGCCTGTCACTGCACGGGCTGCTGACATTCTTCAACGCCCGTCCGCAGGCCTTGATCGCCGCGCACAAGAAGTTCCTCGCCAGCCGCGTCGCCGACCTGTGCCTGCTCGGCGGCATTGCACTGCTCGGCAACAGCCTCGGCACTTTGGAGATCGACCAGGCCATCGTGGCGGCGCGCGCGCTGCCCGGCTTGACCGCATCACTGCAGATTGCGGCGCTGCTGCTGGCCTGCAGCGCGCTGCTGAAGTGTGCACAGCTGCCGGTGCACGGGTGGTTGATCCAGGTGATGGAGGCGCCGACACCGGTCTCTGCACTGCTGCATGCCGGTGTGGTCAACCTGGGCGGCTTCCTGCTGATCCGCCTGGGCAGCCTGGTCGGCGACGTGGCTGCGGCGCAGGGCCTGCTGGTCGTCGTCGGCAGCGTCACCGCGGTGGTCGCGGCGCTGGTGATGATGACGCGCATCAGCATCAAGGTCTCGCTGGCCTGGTCAACCTGCGCGCAGATGGGCTTCATGCTGATGCAGTGCGGCCTGGGCCTCTACGATCTGGCGTTGCTGCACCTGGTGGCGCATTCGCTCTACAAGGCGCATGCCTTTCTCGGCGCCGGCGGTGCGGTCGAGCAGAACCGCCTGCAACAGATGACGCCGCCGGCCCCGCCGCTCTCGTTCGGCAGCTGGCTGCTCGGTGCGCTGGTGGGCATGCTGCTGGTCGGCGGCGCTGCCTGGGTGTGGGGCTTCAGCCCGGCAGAGGCGCCGGCGCTTTGGGCGCTCGGCGGCATCGTTTCGCTGGCGCTGGCGCCGCTGATCGCCGGGCCGGTGCTGCGCGGCGGTGGCCTGTGGCCGG
>JBBRZR010000041.1:0-18774 GCA_038236495.1 Burkholderiales bacterium | reverse complement strand
ACCTTGAGGAATGGCCACCATGCCCCAGACGATCAATACCAATCTGAATTCACTCAACGCCCAGCGCAGCCTGGGCAATTCGCAGATGTCGCTGCAGACATCGATGCAGCGCCTGTCGTCGGGCCTGCGGGTGAACTCGGCCAAGGACGACGCTGCCGGCCTGGCGATCGCCGAACGCATGACCTCCCAGGTGCGCGGCATGAACGCCGCGGTGCGCAATGCCAACGACGGCATCTCGCTGGCGCAGACCTCTGAAGGCGCGCTGGGCAAGGTGGCCGACTCGCTGCAGCGCATGCGGGAGCTGGCGGTGCAGTCGTCCAACTCCACCAACTCCAACAGCGACAAGGATTCGCTGGACAAGGAGTTCGGTGAACTGGCCAAAGAGGTGCAGCGGGTGCTGGGCGCCACCACCTTCAACGGCAAACACATTCTGGGGTCCGAAGCCGGGCCGATGAGCTTTCAGGTGGGTGCCAACACCACCACCAACGACACGATCGACATCACCACCGGTGACCTGACGGTCGACGCCACGATCACCGCGGTGGCCGGTACCGACAACACCGGCGAGGCCCGGGCGCGGATCGACTCGACCGCGCCGATCGGCACGATCCACGGCGTGATCGACAACATCGACCTCGCGCTCAACACCGTCAACGCGCAACGCGCCACGATGGGTGCGTCGCAGTCGCGCTTCGATTCGGTGATCTCCAACCTGCAGGTGTCGGTCGAGAACCAGTCCGCCGCCCGCTCGCGCATCATGGACGCCGACTTTGCGTCGGAGACGGCCAACCTGAGCCGGTCGCAGATCCTGCAACAGGCCGGCAATGCGATGGTGGCCCAGGCCAACGCCCTGCCGCAGCAGGTGCTCAAGCTGCTGCAAGGCTGACCGTTTGCCGGCCACAGCGCACGGCGCACGGCCGGCCAGCTGCCGCAAACCCTGCCCCAAACCCCGCCTCACTGTCTGCACAACACCACGGCCCGGACCCTCCGGGCCGTGGGCGTTTTGGGCGGCCCTCTCAAGTCAGCCCGCCGGCGGCCGAATAGCCGGTTGCGAAGGAGCATTTACCCATGGCCACATCCGTTATCGGCACCGGCAGCATCAGTTCAGCGGGCATTGGCAGCGGGCTGGACGTCACCAGCATCGTCGGCAGCCTGATGGCCGTGGAGCGGCGACCGCTGACGCAGTTGCAGACCCAGGCCGACAACCTGGGCACCCGGTTGTCCACCGTGGGCAAGATGCAGGGTTACTTCTCAGCGCTGCAGACCAAGGCCAATGCCTTGACCTCGGCCACGCTGTGGAGCGGCACGATCGCCACCTCGTCCGACACCGCGGCGGTCAAGGTCAGCACCAGCACCGGTGCGGTGGCCGGCAGCTATGCCGTGGCGGTGGACCACCTGGCAGCGGGCCAGACCGTCACCAGTGCCGCGTTGGCCAGCAGCAGCGCGACCTTGAGCGAAGGCACGTTGACGATCGAGCTGGGCAGCTACCAGGCCGGTGCACCGGCCGCCGGCTTCGACGCCAAGGTGGGCGCCAACGCCATCACGCTGAGCATCGGCAGCGGCGACACCAGCCTGGCGTCGCTGCGCGACAAGATCAATGCCTCGGGGGCCGGCGTCACCGCCACGATCATCTCGGATGCCTCCGGCGCGCGGCTCAGCCTGCGGTCCAAGGACACCGGCGTCGAGAACGCCTTCCGCATCAGCGCCACCGAGACGGTGGATGACGGCAACCCCGCCACCGGCCTGTCGGCGCTGGCCTATGACGCCACGGCCGCCAGTTCACCGATGGGCCGTACCACCACGGCGATCAACGCCGCGCTGACGGTCAATGGCATCCCGCTGAGCTCAGCCAGCAACACCCTGAACAACGTGGCCGACGGGCTGAGCTTGAGCCTGCTCAAACCCACCACCGCCGACATCGATATTTCGGTGGCGGCCGACACTGCATCGGTCAAAACGGCGGTGACCGACTTCGTGTCGGCATTCAATACCCTGGCCGGGTTCATCAAGGCCCAGACGGCCTACAACGCCGACAGCAAGGTAGCGGGCGCGCTGCAGGGCGACCAGGCCACGCTGGCGCTGCAAAGCCAGCTGCGCTCGGTGCTCAACGAGGGCAGCTCGGCCTCGTCGAGCTGGTCGCGCCTGTCGGACATCGGCCTGACCCTGAAGACCGATGGCACGCTCGACACCAACACCACCAAGCTCGACAACGCGCTGGGCAACCTGCCCGAGCTCAAGAAGCTGCTGGCCACCGACGGCAGCAGCTCGGCCGACTCGGGCTTTGTGCGCCGATTCAAGAACCTGGCCGATGCGGCGCTGGGCAGCGACGGGGTGTTCCAGAGCCGCACCGACAGCATCAATGCCAGCGTCACCCGCAACAGCAAATCGCAAGATGCGATGCAGAAACGCCTGGCCACCACCGAGGCGCGCTTGCGTGCCCAGTATTCAGCCCTGGACACCAAGATGGCCAGCCTGAACAACCTGAGCAGCTACATGACGCAGCAGATCACCCAGTACAACAAGTCCGGCGCTTGACGACCGGGCTCAGGCGTCCGGCGCACGCGGCGCCTGACGCCTGCCCGACTTCCGCGCGGCCGCCGGTGGCGCGCTGCCAAGCTCCACGCCCCTGCCACAGGGGCGTGTCCGTTTCTGCGGGGCGGCACCGTGGCATGCCTGCCCATGCTGCCCTGGCGCCGCCGTTCGTGGGCGCTCGTTGCGGCTTTCCGCCTGACTGACGGCCGAAGTCCCGGCCATTTTGGTGCACCACGCGGCTCAAGTCCGGCGGCCCAAGTCCGATAAATCTACTACCGAGACCGACCCGCAGCCAGCCACGACACCCTATGTTCAGCGCACCGCACGCTCAGCCCACACCCCGCTCCCAACAGTTCGCCGGCGCCTACCGCCAGGTCGGCGTCCAGACCATGGTGGCGGGTGCCTCACCGCACGGGCTGGTCGCCCTGCTCTTCGACGGCTTCATGGCCGCGGTGCACCGCGCCAAGGGCGCCCTGCGCAACCACGACGTCGCAGCCAAGGGCCTGGCCATTGGCCAGGCGGTGCGCATCATCGACGAGGGCCTGAAGTCCGCCCTCGACCTGAAGGACGGCGGCAAGCTCGCGGCCGACCTGTCCGACCTGTACAGCTATGTCTGCATGCGCCTGACCCAGGCCAACCTGCGCAACGACGAGGCCGCACTGGACGAATGCGCGGCACTGCTGACACCGCTGCGCGACGCCTGGGCCGCCATCGGCACACAGGTCGATGCGACCGCCCACAACTGACCTCACGAGGCCTTTGAGCGAGCCCACCATGAACAGCAGTCTCCTGAGCTACTACGAGGCCATCGAGAAGGCCAGCGCCGACATGCTCGACGCCGCCCGCACGGGCAATTGGGACCATGTGATCAAGCTGGAGGGCGCCTGCGTGCTGCTCATCAGCCAGCTCAAGAACGCGGCCCGCGGCAACGCACTCAGCGGCGAGGAGACCCAGCTCAAATCCCGCATCATGAAGCGGGTGCTGGTCAACGATGCCGAGATCCGCCACCTGGCCGAGCCCTGGATAGACGACCTTGATCAGATGATCGGCGGCCGGCCCAACACCCTGCACTGAGAGGGCGAGCGTTCTTCTGCTGCGCAGCCGCCATGCGTCGTTGGCCGGATGCTCGGAATCCTCACGTACAGGAAGTACGTTCCGGTCCCTGCGCTCCGTCCGCCTAGGCTGACGACCGCTCGCTACGAAAAACCCTCACCCTCTGAGCGCCTCGCCAGCCAAACGCGCCCACCCACGACAGCCAAAGCCCCGTCATGCCCTTCATGGACACCCGCCCGGCGCCGATCGATGACGACGACGGCCGCGACCCGTTTGCCGAGTTCCGCTGCGACCACCCCCGCGAGGTGATGGCACTGCTGCGCAGCCTGCGCGACGGCGCCACGCCGGTGTCGCTGTCGGGGCCGGCCGGTGCCAACCTGGGTGCCACGGTCTGGACCGTGGACAGCGAGCGCCAGCGCCTGGCCTTCGACGTCGAGTCGCGCGATTCGCAGCTGCCGGGCCTGGTCGAGACCAACGAGGCCACCGCCGTGGCCTACCTCGATGCGGTCAAGCTGCAGTTCGACCTGCAAGACCTGGTGCTGGTACGCAGCCCGCGTGCCACCGCGCTGCAGGCGCGCCTGCCGCGTTGCGTCTACCGCTTTCAGCGCCGCAGCAGCTACCGGGTGCGCACGCTGGAGCGGACCGGCCCCACCGCCTACCTGCGCCACCCGTCGCTGCCCGACATGCAGCTGGCGCTGCGTGTGCTGGACCTGAGCATCGGTGGCTGCGCACTGCTGTTGCCCGACGACGTGCCCACGTTGCCGCTGGGCATCACGCTGCGCGGCGTGCGGCTGGCGCTGGACGCCGGCAACCCGCTGGACGTGACGCTGCGGCTGCAGCACGCCAGCTCGATCCTGTCGGGCGCTACCGGCTTGCGCCTGGGTTGCGAGCTGCTGCAACTCGACGCCGGCACCGAGCGCTCGCTGCAGCGCTACATCGACCAGACCCAGAAGCGTCGGCGCCTGCTGTCGCTGGACTGAGGGTCAGGGTGCGCCGTCCCGTGCGCCGGATCGGCTTCACGCTGCTGGAGCTGATGATCACGCTGGCCATCGTGTCCGTGCTGGGCGCCATCGCAACCCCCAGCTTCAGCGCGTTGATCGACCGCCAGCGCCTGCAGGCCGCTGCCCACCACCTGCAGGCCGACATTGCCCTGGCGCGCCAAGAGTCGGCCAAGCGCCGCCAGACCGTGCACCTGCGCTTCCAGACCGGTGCCGCCTGGTGTTATGCGATCAGCACCGGCGCGCCTGTCGATTGCCGGCAAGACGCAGCGGCCACGCTGCCGGGCGTGATCAAGCTGGTGCGTGCATCCGAATCCGCTGGTGTGCGGCTGCTGCAGGCCGATGCCATGGCCTTCCAGGCCGACAACGACGTCAGCCTGCCCGCACTGCACGCCGGCCAGGCCAGCTTCAGCTCACGCGAGGGCGTGCAGCTGCGGCTGCGGCTGGGCGCTTTGGGCCGTGCCAACCTTTGCGCGCCCGACGGGCACCTGCCCGGCACCCCGCCCTGTGTCGCGCCGGCGGCCAAGGCCTCGCCAGCGTCCTGACGCAGGCGCTCAGACCTGCATGTTCATGATGTCGCTGTAGGCCTGCACCAGCCGGTTGCGCACCGTCAGCGCGGCGGTGAAGCCGATTTGCGACTTGTTCATCGCGATCATCGTCTGCTCCAGGCTCACGGTCGGGTTGTCCAGCTGCAACTCGCGTTGCAGATTGCTGGCCTCCAGCTGCGAATCGCTGACGACCCGCAATGCCTGGCTCATCGCCACGCCAAAACTGCCTGGCGCGCCGGCCGGTGCGGCCGGGCCCACCGGGTGGCCGTCCGGCCGCAAGCCGGCGCGGGCCACGGCCTGGGCAAAGTCGAAGGGCTTGAGCTCGAGTTTCATGGCGGGTTGAAGTGGCTGCGGCATGCAGGCGGTCTGCCCCATGCCACGACAGGCACTGTAGAGCCCGACCTCGGCCATGAGGGTGCGAACTGAAGCCCTAAATGCGCGCTGTTTGCGCCATGCCGACGGCCGGGCCACTCCAACAATCGACCTCGAACACGCTTGTCCATGGCTCTGCGCCTGCCCGCCGGCCTGCCACCCACCGCCACTGCCACCGCCACTACCACCGACCCCACCTGCCCCGCCCATGGATGCCGCTGTTACCGCCCTGACCCCGACCAACGAAGCTGCCCTGCTGGCGGCTGCTGGCCCCGGCGCGGGCACCGCCCTGACAGGGCCGCTGGCCCCGCTGAACCGGCTGCAGGCGCTGCCGGCACGGCAGAAGACGATGCTGGCCATCGGCACTGCCGGCCTGCTGGCGCTGGCGGTGGCACTGGCGCTGTGGAGCCGCCAGGTGCCGATGACGCCGCTGTTCTCGCACACCCTGCCCGAGAACGAGGCCGGCGCGGTGATCGAGCAGCTCACCAAGCTGGGCGAGACCTTCCAGCTGGGCACCGTGGGCAGCCTGATCATGGTGCCCGCCGAGCGCGCCAATGAGTTGCGCATGAAGCTGGCCACCCAGGGCCTGCCACGCTCGGCCCCCAGCGGCTACGAGCTGATGGACAAGCCGACCTTCGGCCAATCGTCGCTGCAAGAGCGCACCAACCTGCAACGGGCGCTGGGCGGCCGGCTGGAGCAGCAGATCGCCACCATCTCGGCGGTGCAGTCGGTCAAGGTGATGGTGGCGCTGACCGGGCAGAACGGCTTTTTCCGCGACCAGGACAAGCCGTCGGCCTCGGTGGCGCTGACGCTGCAACCCGGCCGCACGCTGGACCGCACCCAGATCGCCGGCATCGCCCACCTCACCGCCACCGGCGTGCCCGGCCTGGTGGCCAAGGCCGTGACCATCACCGACCAGGACGGCAACTGGCTGACCCAGCCCGACGGCGAGGGCCGCAGCGACCTGACCCAGCAGCAGCGTGCCCACCTGCGCGAGACCGAGGCCCGGCTGCTCAAGAACGTCAAGGAGGTACTGGAGCCGGCGCTGGGCCCGGACAACCTGCGCGCCACCGTGACGGCCGAACTGGATTTCAACCAGGTCGAATCCACCAGCGAGGCCTACGGCGCTAACAAGGGCGCGGACCAGAAGGCCAGCGTGCGCAGCGAGCGCAGCGCCGAGGCCGGCCCCAGCAGCAGCGTGATGCCCAGCGGTGTGCCGGGTGCTGCCAGCAACCAGGCCGGCACGGCCGCCACCGCGCCGGTGGTGGGCGCATCCGCCCCGTTGCAGGCGGCGCAGGCCGGCGGCAACAACAGCGGGCTCAAGCGCGACAACCAAGTCAACTACGAGCTTGACAAGCGGGTCGAGATGCAACGCAATGCGGTGGGCAACATCAAGCGCATCAACGTGGCGGTGCTGGTCAACCACCGCAGCAGTACCGACGCCAAGGGCAAGCCGACCAGCCTGCCGTTGGCGCCCGAGGAGATCGAGAAGCTCACCGCGCTGGTGCAGGAGGCGGTCGGCTTCAAGAAGGAGCGCGGCGACTCGGTGCGCGTCGTCAACATCCCGTTCCGCGCCGAGCCCAAGGTCGACCCCGAGCCGGTGCCGGTCTACCGCCAACCCTGGCTGATCGACCTGGTCAAGGTGGCCGGCGTGCCGGCCGCGCTGACCCTGATGGCGGTGATGCTGCTGTTTGGCGTGGTGCGCCCGGCGCTCAAGAAAGAAATGGTCGAGCCGCTGCCGGCCGAGTCCCGACTGGATGCCGTGGTCGATGACGTCCAGGCGCTGCCGCTGAGCGAGGAAGCGGCCCAGCTGGCGCTGGAAGGCCCGCGCATCGACAAGCAGCTGGCCGATGCCCGCCTGATGGCGATCGAAAACCCTGCCGCGGTGGCCAGCATCCTGCGCGGCTGGGTCAGCGGCGAACCCGCGTGATGCCCGGCCACCGGCCGGACTGCCCGCCGTACCACCCTCGCCACCCCCAACCGACGACTGACTGAGCCCCCCATGGACGATTCCGGTGTCGAGGAAGCAGCCATCCTGCTGATGTCGCTGGGCGAGGTGGAGGCCGCCGAGGTCTTCAAGCACCTCGCGCCCAAAGAGGTACAAAAGCTGGGCGAGACCATCGCCCGGCTCAAGGTGGTGCCGCGTGAACGGCTGAACCGGGTGCTCGACAAGTTTGCGGTCGAGGCGGTTGAGCAGCACACCCTGGTGGCCGACACCGACGAGTACGTCAAGAGCGTGCTGCGCAAGGCGCTGGGCGAGGACAAGGCCAACCTGTTGATCGACCGCATCCTGCAGGGCAGCGACGTGACCGGTATCGAAGGCCTGAAGTGGATGGACCCGACCACCGTGGCCGAGCTGCTGCGCAACGAGCACCCGCAGATCGTCGCCGCCATCCTGGTGCACCTGGAAAACGACCAGGCCGCCGAGGTGATGAAGTGCTTTACCGAGCGCCAGCGCAACGAGGTGATGGTGCGCATCGCCACGCTGGACGGCATCCAGCCGGCCGCGTTGAAAGACTTGAACGAGGTCATGAGCAACGCGCTGGCCGGCGGCGACAAGATGCGCAAGGCCTCGCTGGGCGGCGTCAAGACCGCCGCCGAGATCATCAACCAGCTGGGCAGCGCGCTGGAGACCAGCGTGCTGGACTATGTGCGCGAGTCCGATGCCGACCTGGCGCAAAAGCTGATGGACAACATGTTTGGCTTCGACGACCTGATCAAACTCGACGACAAGGGCATTCAGGCCATTCTCAAAGAGGTGCAGAGCGAGTCGCTGGTGCTCGCGCTCAAGGGCGCCACGCCCGAGATGCGCGAGAAGGTCTTCAAGAACATGTCCAGCCGCGCCGCAGAAACCCTGCGCGAGGACCTGGACGGCCGCGGCCCGGTGCGGGTGTCCGATGTCGAGGCCGAGCAGAAGGAAATGCTCAAGATCGTGCGCCGCCTGGTTGACGAAGGCCAGATCGTGATCGCCAGCGGAGGCGCGGATGAATTCCTCTAGACGCGAAAGCACGACGCGCCAGGTGCCGCCGCCGCCCAACTCGCGCGCCGGCACGCCCTACACCCGCTTCATCCCGCGCGAGGAGTTGCAGGGCTTCGCGGCCTGGACGCCCGAGTCCTTTGGCGCGGACACAGCCCAACCCGGCAAACCCTGGCCCGGCACCGCACGGGCCGGCGAGACCCCGCCGCAAGCGAGCGGTGCCCAGGCCGTGCAGGCGCCCTCGCCCGACGCCCTGGCCGCACTGGACGCGCTGCGCGCCGAGCTGACCGCCGCGCACCAGGCCGAGCTCAAGGCCCAGGTGGCCGCCGCCCGCACCCAGGGCTACCAGGACGGCTACCGCGACGGCCTGGTCGCGCTGGAGAGCTTCAAACAAAGTTTTGCCAGCCAGACCAGCAGCCAGATGGGCCAGGTGCTGGCCGCGCTCGACACCGAGCTGGGTGCGCTGGAGCAGCAAATGGCCAGCAGCGTGGCGCGCGTGGCCACCGAGCTGGCGCGCCAGGTCGTGCGCAGCGAGCTCAGCGTGCGCCCGGCGCTGGTGGCCCAGGTGGCGCGCGAGGCCGTCAACGCGGTGTTGATGAGCGCGCGCCAGATCACCGTGCTGGTCAACCCCGACGACCACGTGCTGGTGGCCGCCGGCTGCGAAGAGGCGCTGGCCGCCCGCGGCGCACGCCTGCTGGCCCAGCCCTCGGTGGCCCGCGGCGGCTGCCGGGTCGAGTCCGATGCCGGCGTGATCGACGCCCGCATTGCCGCCCGCTGGCTGCAAGCCACCCACGCACTGGGCGCCGGTGTGCCCTGGGACGACGCGGCCACCGAGCCAGCCTCACCGGGCGCTGACGCATGACCGGCACGCTGGATCTCGTCACCGATGCCGCGGCCGATGCAGCAACCGTCGACCTGCCGGTCACCGACACCGACACCGACGCAGCGCCCGCCGCCCTGCCGGCCACCCTGCCGACCACCACACCATCGGCCCGCCAGCAGCGCTGGCGCCTGTTTCTGGACGACCTGCAAGCCTATGCCGCCGTGCGCGCGCCACTGCAGACCCACGGCACCCTCGTGCGCGTGACCGGCCTGGTGCTGGAGGCGGCCGGCGTGCGCGCCCCGGTGGGTGCGGTCTTCGAGGTGCACGGCGACGCCGCCCTGCCGGTGCAGGCCGAGGTGGTGGGCTTCAACGGCGACCGCGCGCTGCTGATGCCCACCGGCGAGCTGCACGGGCTGTCCAGCGGCGCCCGGGTCAGCCCGCGGTTCACCCCGCACGCGCCGCCCTTGCTGGGCCGCGACAACCAGCTCTGGCGCCGCAGCGAGGACCGCGGCCTGCACCTGCCGATGGGCGACGGCCTGCTGGGCCGGGTGGTCGATGCCATGGGCGCGCCGATGGACCGGCTGGGGCCACTGCAACACGTGCGCAACGAGCCGATGTTGCGCCGCCCGATCAATGCGATGGAGCGCGACCCGGTGCGCATCCCGCTGGACACCGGCGTGCGCAGCATCAATGCGCTGCTGACGGTGGGCCGCGGCCAGCGCCTGGGCCTGTTTGCCGGCACCGGCGTGGGCAAATCGGTGTTGCTGGGCATGATGGCGCGCTACACCGAGGCCGATGTGATCGTGGTCGGCCTGATCGGCGAGCGCGGCCGCGAGGTCAAGGAGTTCATCGAGGACATCCTGGGCCCCGACGGCCTGGCGCGCAGCGTGGTGGTGGCGGCCCCGGCCGACTCGGCCCCGCTGGTGAGGATGCAAGGCGCCACCTACGCCACCGCGGTGGCCGAGCATTTTCGCGACCAGGGCCGCCACGTGCTGCTGCTGATGGACAGCCTGACGCGCTACGCGATGGCCCAACGCGAGATCGCACTGGCCATCGGCGAGCCGCCGGCCACCAAGGGCTACCCACCCAGCGTCTTTGCCAAGCTGCCGCAGTTGGTGGAGCGCTCGGGCAACGGCCAGGACGGTTGCGGCTCGATCACCGCGTTCTACACCGTGCTGACCGAGGGCGATGACCCGCAAGACCCGATCGCCGACGCCGCCCGCGGCATCCTGGACGGCCATATCGTGCTGTCGCGCGAGCTGGCCGAGGCCGGCCACTACCCGGCGATCGATGTCGAACGCTCGATCTCGCGGGTGATGAACGCCGTGGCGCCGCGCGAGCAGATCGAAGCTGCGCGCCGCGCCCGCGCCATGCTGGCCCGGGTCAACAAGGCGCGTGACCTGATCCAGCTCGGCGCTTACCAGAGCGGCCACGACCCCGAGCTCGACTTGGCGCTGGCGCTGAACCCGCAACTCATCAGTTTGCTGCAACAGGACATGCACGAGCGTGCACCGATGGCGCAAAGCCGCCACCAGCTGTGCCGGCTGATGAGCGCCTGACCGCCAGCCCACTCGCCGGCCTGCTCGTCCGCCCGCTCGACCGCTCGCCCGCATCACCCATCCACCCCCACCATACCGTCCGAGGTCCCGCATGCCCATGAACTCGATCATCCTGCTGCAGGCCCTGCTGCAACGCAGCGAAAGCGAGCGCGATGCCGCCCTGGCCCAGCTGCGCCAGGCCGAGGGCCTGGTGGCCCAGGCCCAGGCCCAGGCCCAGCACCTGTGCGACTACCGCGGCGAGTACGACCAGCGCTGGCAGACCCGCTTCCGCGAATCGGGCACCCCCGAACTGCTGCACTGCCACCGCGGCTTCGGCCAGCGGCTGGACCATGCGATCGCGGTGCAGACCGGCCAGGCCGATCAGCTGGCCAACCGGGTGCAACGCGCCCGCGACCAGTTGCTGGCGCGCGAGCTGCGCGTGGCCGGTGTGCGCAAGCTGATCGCCCGGCGCCAGGCCGAGCTGCACAAGATCGCCGCCCGCCGCGACCAGCGCAGCACCGACGAGGCGGCCCAGCGCAGCCACGGCGCCGGGTTGCCGATGGCCCCCCTGTTCACCTGACCCCAAGGACTGCCATGCTCAAGACCCTGCCGTCGATCTTGACCGCACCCGCCCAGGCCGCATCCGGTGCGCTGTCCGGCAAAACCGTCCGGCTGGACCCCGTTGCCGGCGCCGGCTTTGCACGCCTGATGCAACAGCAGGCCGACCTGCGCCAGACCGACCAGCGCCTGGCCCAGCAACGCCAGGCGTCCGGGCGCAGCCCTGAGCCCCATCCGGTGGCGCCCGCACCCCCGGCCCAGCCCGCTGCAAACCGGCCGGCCACCGCCGACACCGACGCCGATGCCAAACCGATCAGCGCCGCCGCAAGCCCGGCGCCGCCAACGGACCACGGCGACAAGCCCAGCGAGGACGGCAGCCCGCAGGGCGCCCCGCCCCGCACGGCCACGGGCCAGGCAGCGGGCAGCGATGACGCCGGGCCCAGCCAGGCCGCCGGTAACGCGGCAGACAGCCGCAGCGCCGCGAGCCAGGCCGTCAACGCCAACCTCGCCCGTGCCCGCCACGCCGCCCTGGCGGCATGGCGCCCCACCGCGGCCGACGGCACAGCAGTGCGCGCCGGTGCCATGCCATCCGGCCGTACGCTGGATGACGGCGAGGTCACGCTGGACCCGATCGATACCCGCAGCTATGGCGATCCCGTGCCAGCGCCGGACAGCAGCCTGTCCGGCGTCGCGCCCCGCCCGGCCCCCACCGCGGCGCTGGCGGCTGACCCGACGGGCCCAGGCCCCCTGGCAGCCGCGCAGCCGGTCGTGACCGGTGACGGTGGCAGCGCGATCAAGGCAGGCGCCGTCGACATCACGGCCGCCGGTGGCACACACGCCAAGTCCACCGCCGGCTGGGTTGCTGCGCAACAGCGTCAACGCGACCCCAACGGCAGCACGGTTGCCTATCAGGACAGCGCCGTAGGCGCCGGCAGCACCGCAGAGGACCCGGACGGCGCCAGCAGCCGCACGTTGCGGCCGGCGGCGTCCGCCCGGTCGGCTGCCAACCCCGGCGCTGCCGACGGACAATCCAGCGCTGCCGCCTGGGCCGCCCGGGTCACCGCCGAGGCAGCACCGACCGACGCCGCCTTGCTGCCTGCCGCTACGGCTGCCGGTACCGCCACCGACCCCGCCACCGACCCCGGCACGGCCCCGAGCACGGCCACGCCGGCCACTGTGACCGGCGCAGCCCGCAACCGGACCGGCGCGGCCGAGGTTGCGACAGACCGGTCCACACCTCATTTCGACGGCGGCCCCGACGCGGCTGACGGCAACCCCGCTGCGCCCGACGCCAGCGCCATCGCTGCCGCACGCAGCACACCGTCCCAGCTGGGTGGGGCCAGCACAACACCGGGCGGCGACCTGGCCGCCACGACCGCACTGCGCCGCAGCGAAACACGGCCTGACCGCAGCGCGGCCGACCCCGCCCCGTCAACCCCGGCCGAGGCCGTGCAGACCGCCGCCGCCGCGCCGCAGCGACCGGATGCCGCACCGCAAGCCGGCGTGTCGGCCGCACCAGGTGCAGCCGTGCCCGCGGGCACCGTTCTGGGTCAGCGCGTCACCCCCGCGACGGCGGAGGCTGCGCACAGCCCCGGCGCGCCTGCCGGCAGCCCTGAAACGGCGGCCCTGGCCGCCGGCCACGACACCGGGGCTGCCAACGGCACAGCGGCCGCCCGCCGCACGCCAGGCCTGCCGACCGAGGCCGCTCCGGCGCCCACCACCGACCCAGCGGCACCCCAGGTCGAGGGCAAGGCCGCTACCGCCAGCCTGCCCACACCCGCCCAGGCCGCCAGCGCCGCGGCAGTATCGGGCGCTGACATCCCGGGCGGCCCGCGCCGCAGTACCCAAGGTGATCGCCCGGCCACCGCCGTGGGGGATGACGGCGCGCCGGACACGGCCAACCTGGCCAGTGCAGACCGGGACACCCGCCGCCTGGAGCGGCCGGGCAGCGGCGCCGCCCGGCTCGAATCACTGGCCCAGACGGGGCCCATGACAACGGCAGCCAACGCCGCGGTGTCGTCGTCGCCGCAGAGCGCCGCTGGCGCTGACGCACAGGCCCACGCCAACCCTGGCGACATCAGCGGCACCGCCCCGGCGGTTGGCGGCGCCAGCACGGCGCAGTCCACCACCGCCGCCGGCCTGGCCAACACGCCCGCCGCCGCGGCGATGGTCGAAGCGCGCATCGCGGTGCCGGTCGACAGCCCGGCGTTTGCGCCCGCACTGGGCGCCCAGGTCAGCCTGTTTGCCCAGGGTGGAGTGCAGACCGCCCGGTTGCAGCTCAACCCCGCCGAGATGGGGCCGATCACGGTCCAGATTGCACTGGACGGCAACGCCGCGCGGGTGGACTTCCAGGCCGACCGGGCCGCCACACGCGACCTGATCGAGGCCTCGCTGCCAACCTTGGCCGGCGCCCTGCAAGACGCCGGACTCACGCTGACCGGCGGTGGCGTGTTCCAGCAGCACCCCGGGCGCCAACCCGCGCCCGAGCACAGCCCCGCCGCGCAGGCCCCGCGCGGCCTGGGCCGGGACACCCGCCCGGACAGCGGCGCCGCCGATCCCGCTCTCGCCAGCCGACGCGGCACGCCCCGCGGCCTGGTCGATCTGGTGGCGTGACGGCCCGGCCGGCAAATCACGGCGCTTTGCACCGCTATTTGCGGCATCGCCTGACCGCCGTGCTCCGAATAATGGCCTGAGGGGATCGCCGCATGCAGTCGGTGTGCGCCGCCCACCTTCGCCCAGGAGATCCGCATGTCCGCCGCACCCGCCGCCACCGCCGACGCCGCCCCCGCCAAAGGCGGCAAGAAAAAACTGATCATCATCATCGCCGCCGTGCTTGTGTTGGTGCTGGGCGGCGGTGGTGCCGCCATGGTGCTGATGAAGAAGAAGCCGGTGGACGCTGAAGAAGACGCCGGCGACGGTCACGGCAAAGCCGAGTCCGCCGAGCCGGCCAAGGCCAAACCCAAGCACGACCCCAAACACCCACCCACTTTTGTGGCGCTGGACCCGTTCACGGTCAACCTGGCCGACAAGGAGTCCGAGCGCTACGCCCAGATCGGCGTCACGCTGGAGATCGACGACGCCAAGACCGCCGACGAGCTGAAGACCTACATGCCGGCAATACGCAACAACATCCTGATGGTGCTGGCGCACAAGACCGCCGCCGAGATGCTGACCCGCGAAGGCAAGGAGAAGCTGGCCAAGTCCATCCTCTACGCCGCGGTGCGCCCGCTGGGCTTTGAGGTGGACGAAGAGGAAGAAGCGCCAGAAGAGCCCGATGCCGATGCCCCCAAGAAAAAGAAGAAGAAGAAAAAGGCCGCCCCGCCCGCGCTGCCGGTGACAGCCGTTCACTTCTCCAACTTCATCATCCAGTGATGTCCCCCCCCCGAAGTGCCTTCGGCACTCCCCCCCAGGGGGGCGGCGCCAACAGCCCGGCGGAGCCGGCTCTGCGGCGCCCGCTTGCTTGCGGGCGTCGTGAGTCGCACAACGCGACCAACGCTCAGGCTTCGTACTTGCAGTCTCCAACATGAACCAGCAGATCCTGTCGCAGGACGAGGTCGATGCGCTGTTGCAGGGCATCACCGGCGAGAGCCAGAAGCTCGAGACCGAAGAGACCAAGACCGAGGGCATCCGCGACTACAACATCGCGAGCCAGGAACGCATCGTGCGTGGGCGCATGCCCACGATGGAGATCATCGGCGAGCGCTTTGCGCGCAACATCCGGCTGGGTCTGTTCAACCTGATCCGCAAAAGCCCGGAGGTCTCGATCGGCGGCGCCAAGGTGATCAAGTACAGCGCCTTCCTGCGCGAGATCGTGGTGCCGACCAACTTCAACATCGTCTCGGTCAAACCACTGCGCGGCAGCGGGCTGATTGTCTGCGACCCGTCGCTGGTGTTTGCAGTGATCGACGCGCTGTACGGCGGCAGCGGCAAGTACCACACCCGGATCGAGGGCCGCGACTTCTCGGCCACCGAGCAGCGGGTGATCCAGCGCCTGGTCGAGACCATCATCGTCGAGTACAAAAAGGCCTGGGCCGGCATCTACCCGGTGGAGCTGGAGTACCAGCGCTCGGAGATGCAGCCGCAGTTCTGCAACATCGCCACGCCCAGCGAGGTGGTGGTGGCCACCAGCTACACGCTGGAGATCGGCGACACCACCGGCACGGTGCACTTCTGCATCCCCTACAGCACGCTGGAGCCTATCCGCGACGTGCTGTATTCGGCCATGCAGGGTGACGCCGAGCCCGACCGGCGCTGGATCCGGCTGCTGCGCACCCAGATCCAGTCGGCCGACGTGCCGGTAGTGGCCGAGCTGGCCACCGCACGCGCCACGGTGGAGCAGCTGCTGAGCTTCAAGCCGGGCGACTTCATCGAGCTGGATCTCAAGAAGATGATCCAGGCCAAGGTAGATGGTGTGCCGGTGTTCGACTGCCACTACGGCACGTCCAACGGCAAGAACGCCATCAAGATCGACCGTTTGTTGACCGGCACCGACGCCGGCTGGTTGGGAGACCACCATGAGTGAAGAAGCCGAAACCCTGTCGGAAGAAGACCGCATGGCCGCTGAATGGGCGGCCGCGCTGGACGAATCCAAGCCCGAGCCCGCCACTGCGGTGAGCATGCCGACCGAGTCGGTGGCAGCGGCGTCGTTTGCCAATTTTTCGGCGCAGTCGGGCGCGGTCAACGCCGCCGGCAACGACCTGAACATGATCCTGGACATCCCCGTCCAGCTGACGGTGGAGCTGGGCCGCACCCGCATCCCCATCAAGCACATCCTGCAGCTCGCTCAGGGCTCGGTGGTTGAGCTGGAAGCGCTGGCCGGCGAGCCGATGGACGTGCTGGTCAACGGCTACCTGATCGCCCAGGGCGAGGTGGTGGTGGTCAACGACAAGTTTGGCATCCGCCTGACCGACATCGTCACGCCCAGCGAGCGCATGCGCCGCCTGAGCAGAACATGATGGCCCCCCCCGAAGCGACTTCGTCGCTCCCCCCAGGGGGCGCCGCTGGCGGCCCGGCGAAGCCGGTTCCGCGGCGGCCGCTTGGCCAGACCGGCGCATGCGACGCAGGGCGCGAGTTGGCAACCTTGGACTTCGATATGGCAAGGAATGCTCGATGAATTTTTCTTCTGTGCTGGGGCCGATCCTGGCATTCGTGCTGATCCTGGCGCTGATACCGGCCGCACTGTGGCTGCTCAAGCGCTCGCCGCTGGGCAAGTTCAGCGCCGGCAGTGCGGGTGGCGCCATGCGGGTGGTCGCCGCCCTGCCGCTGGCAGCCAACCAACGCATCGTCACGGTCGAGGTCGGCTCGGGCGACGAGCGGCGCTGGCTGGTGCTGGGTGTCACGCCGGCCGGCATCCACACCTTGCACACCCTGCCACCCCAGGCCGAGCCTGCCGCAGGACCGCCGGGCGCGCTGCCGATCTTTGCGCAACTGCTGGCGCGCCAGCAGCGCGGCACGGCCACGCCGCCCGACATCGGGAGCCCCCATGCGCGCTGAGCACCGCCCTCTTTTTTGCCGCAACACGCGGCGGGTCGTCCAAGGCCTGGGCTTGTCGGTGTTATCGGCGCTGCCTGCAGCGGCTTTAGCGCAATCGGCCGGTACCGCCGCCGGCCCCGGCCTGCCACTGCTGATCGGCCAGGCCGCAGGCGGCACCGCCTACTCGGTGCCGATCCAGACCCTGCTGTTCTTCACCGCCCTGTCGTTCCTGCCGGCCATCTTGCTGATGATGACCGGCTTCACCCGCATCGTGATCGTGCTGTCGCTGCTGCGCCAGGCGCTGGGCACGCAGGCCGCACCGCCCAACCAGGTGATCGTCGGGCTGTCGCTGTTCCTGACCTTCTTCGTGATGTCACCCACGCTGGACAAGGTCTACACCGACGCCTGGCTGCCGTACTCGGCGCAGAAGATCGAGTTTGCCGAGGCGGTCGAGAAAGCCGGCAAGCCGATGCGCGAGTTCATGCTCAAACAGACCCGCCAGAGCGACATGCAGCTGTTTGCCAAGCTCGCCAAGGTGGCGCCCGAGGTGGCCGGCGAGGCCATGCCGTTCACCGTGCTGGTGCCGGCGTTTGTCACCAGCGAGCTGAAAAGCGCGTTCCAGATCGGCTTTCTGATCTTCATCCCGTTTCTGATCATCGACATGATCGTGGCCAGCGTGCTGATGAGCCTGGGCATGATGATGCTGAGCCCGGTGCTGGTGTCGCTGCCCTTCAAGCTGATGTTGTTTGTACTGGCCGACGGCTGGAACCTGTTGCTGGGTTCACTCGCCGCCAGCTTCGCCACCTGACCGAATCCGGGACCCACTGTGGACAGCCAACAAGCGTTTCACCTCGGCCAGCAAGGCCTCTACATGCTGCTGCTGGTCTCAGCCCCGATCCTGCTGGCCGTGCTGGTGGTGGGCCTGGTGGTCAGCGTGTTCCAGGCTGCCACCCAGATCAACGAGGCCACGCTGAGCTTTGTGCCCAAGGTGGTCGCGGCGGTCGCGGTGCTGGCGATCGCTGGGCCCTGGATGCTGACCATGCTGGTCGAGTACATCCAGCGCACGCTGCTGGCGATCCCGACGGTGATTGGCTGAGCACGCACGCAGCGCCAGCAGCGCCACCCCGTGCCCGCGCGATGAACAGCTTGTGATCTCCTTCACCGAAGCCCAGTTGCTGGCCTGGCTGACGCCGGTGCTGTGGCCGTTTCTGCGCGCCCTGGCGCTGCTCACCGCGCTGCCGGTGTTCAGCCAGCGTGCGGTGCCGATGCGGGTCAAGGTCGGGCTGGCGCTGTTCATCGCGCTGGCCGCCCAGCCCTCGCTGCCGCCCATCCCGGTGGTGCCGCTGGACTCGGCGCTGGCCATCATCGTGCTGCTGCAACAATTGCTGGTCGGCATCACGCTGGGTTTTGCGGTGCGGGTGGTGTTTGCCGCGGTCGAGATGGGCGGCGAGCTGATCGGGCTGCAAATGGGCCTGAACTTCGCCGGCTTCTTCGACCCCGCCACCGCGTCGCAAGGCACGGCCAGCGGGCGGTTCTTTGGCACCTTGGTGGCGTTCTTGTTCATCCTGTCGAACGGCCACCTGGCGATCATCGCCGCGCTGGTGCGCAGCTTCGAGGTGTTTGCCGTCGCCGACGAGCCGTTTGCCTTCCTGCGCCAGACCCAGCCCCAGCGTTGGGGTGCCGAGGTCTTCACGCTCGGCCTGTGGATTGCACTGCCGCTGGTGGGCATGCTGCTGTTTGTCAACCTGGTGCTGGGCGTGATCTCGCGCGTCGCGCCACAGATCAGCGTGTTTTCGGTGGGTTTTCCGATCACGCTGTCGGTCGGCCTGATCGGCATGCTGCTCACGCTGCCGCTGCTGGAGCAGCCGTTTGCGATGGCGTTGGTACAGATGTTGGCGCACTT
>JBBRZR010000040.1:0-18827 GCA_038236495.1 Burkholderiales bacterium | reverse complement strand
TTTGAAGGTCGAAGGCGGCGGTGCTGGTCAGCACTCCACTGCTGCCGTTGATCGCCGCGCTGTCCAGCAACGAGACCGAGGCGACGCGGTCGCTGCGGGTGGTGATATCGAGCATGCTGGTGGCGCCCATGACCGTGACCGCCGTGCTGTCGGGCAAGACGTCGTTGGCGCCAAGCGTCAGCCTGCCTGCGCTCACGGTGGTGGCGCCGGTGAAGGTGTTGGACGCCTCGAGCACGACCGTACCAGCACTGGTTTTATTCAAACCAGCCGTACCGCCCAGGATGGCGCCTACCGTGCCACTTTGCAGGTCGAAGGCCGCGGTGCTGGTGAGCACACCGCTGCTGCCGGTGATCAGGCCGTTGCCCAGCAGCGAAACCGCTGCGATGGTGTTGCTGCGAGCCCCGATCGCGAGCCCCGCCGTCGCACCATCCACGGTCACGGTGCTGCTGCTGGGCAGGGTGTTATTGGCGCCCAGCGTCAGCGTGCCGGCGGTGATCGAGGTGGCACCGCCATAGGCGTTGGCACCGCTCAGGCTGACGATGCCGCTCGTGGTCTTGCTGAGCCCGACAGCGCCGGCCAGGATGGCACTGGCACTACCGTCTTGCATGTCATAAGTGGACAGGCTACTGAGCACCCCGCTGCTGCCCTGGATCGCACCGCCGCCTTGCAACGACACCGCGGCCACCGTATTGCTGCGGGTACCGATGTCGAGCACAGCGGTGGTTCCATCGACGATGACCGCGGTGCTGATGGGCAAGGTGTCACTCGCACCCAGCGTCAGCGCTCCCGCAGTGATCGAGGTCACGCCGGTGTAGGTGTTGGCGCCGCTCAAGGTCAGCGTTCCGGCGCTGGCTTTGGTCAATCCGACCGCGCCGGCCAGCGCGGCGCTGGCCGTGCCGGCCTGCATGTCGAAGGCGCTCAGGCTGGTCAGCGTACCGTTGGTCATCAGGCCTGCGGTCTGCCGAACTCCGGCCACGCTGTCGCTGAACCCGCCTAGATCGAACGTGCCCCCGCTGACCACCAGCGCGCTGGCGTCGGCCAGCCGGTCGGACGCCTCCAGCGTGAGCGTGCCCGCGCTGACCGTCGTTGCGCCGGTGTAGCTGTTGTTGCCGCCCAGCGTGACCGTGCCTGCGCTGGTCTTATTCGCCCCGGCCGTGCCACCCAGGACAGCGCCCACGCTGCCGCTCTGCAGGTCGAACGCCGCAGTGCTGGTGAGCACACCCGTGCTGCCGGTGATAGCGCCTGCGCCCTGCAGCGAGACTGCGGCCACGGTGTTGCTGCGTGTGCCCATGTCGAGCACCGCGGTCGCACCGTTCACGGTCACCGCGCTGCCGCTCGGAATCGTGTCGTTGGCACCTAGTGCCAGCGTGCCCGCCGTGATTGATGTCGCGCCGGTGTAGCTGTTGGCCCCGCTCAGCGTGACCGTGCCCGCCCCCGTCTTGTTCAGGCCCACCGCCCCGTCCAGCACCGCGCTGGCCGCGCCAATTCGCAGGTCGAACGCGCCGGTACTCACCAGTCTGCCGTTGCTGATCGTGCCGCCGGTCTGCTGCACGCCGGCCACCGTCTCGGTGAACGTGCCCAGGTCGAAGGTGCCGCTGCCGCCAACCACCAGGGTGCTGGCGTTGGCCAGCCGCTCTGACGCGCCCAGCGTCAGCAGGCCGTCGCTGACCAGAGTCGTGCCGGAGTAGGTGTTTGCGCCGCTAAGCGTGACTGTGCCTGCACCGGTCTTGCTCGCTCCGGCCGTACCGCCCAGCACCCCGCCCACGCTGCCACCCTGCAGGTCAAACGCGGCCGTGCTGGTCAGCACGCCCGTGCTGCCAATGATCGATCCACCACCCTGCAGTGAGACCGAGGCCACGGTGTTGCTGTTGGCGCCCATGTCGAGCACCGCCGTCGCGCCGTTGATGGTCACCGCGCTGACGCTGGTGATCGCGCCAGTCGCACCCACCGAAAGCGTGCCGGCGGTTATCGAGGTCGCGCCGGTGTAGGTGTTCGCGCCGCTGAGGGTGGCCGTGCCGATGCCGGTCTTGTTCAGTCCGACATTGCCCGCCAGCACCGCGCTGGCCCCACCGGCCTGCAGGTCAAATGCCGAGACACTGGTCAGTGTGCCGTTGGTGATCGAACCGGCGGTCAACTGCACGCCGGCCACCGTGTCGGAAAATCCATCCAGATTGAACGTTCCGCCGCTGACCACCAGCATGCCGGCATTGGCCAGCCGGTCAGAAGCGCCCAGGCTGAGCGTACCGGCGTTGACCGTCGTAGGCCCGGTGTAGGTGTTGGCACCGCCAAGCGTGAAGACACCACCGCCTTCTTTGACGATCCCGCCCGTACCGCTGGCAACGCCGCTGTAGATCGACGAGGTGTTGCGCGCGTCGCCGATCGTCAGCATGTTCGCGCCCAGAGTGGTTGCGCCGGCACCGGTCATGGATGCTATTGTCTTGGCTGCGGCAAGCGTCAAGGTGCCCGAATTTGCCACGCCTGAACTTGCTTCAATCGTCCCGGTCGCATCCAGCACCAACGTGCTGCCGACACTGATCGTCGTGGCACCGGCGTAGGTGTTGACGCCGGTCAGGGTCAACGTGCCCGTGCCTGCCGTCGTGATCCCGCCTGCACCGCTTGCCACGCCGGTGTAGGTCCCCGAGCTATTGCGCACATCACCGATCGTCAGCGTGTTGGCGCCCAGCGTGGTCGCTCCCGCACCGGTCATCGCGGCCACGGTCTTGGCTGCGGCAATCGTCAGGGTGCCGGCATTGGCCAGGCCAGAACTCGCCGCAATCGTCCCGGTCGCATCCAGCGCCAGCGTGGTGCCGGCACCGATCGTCGTCGCACCGGTGTAGGCATTGACGCCGCCCAGCGTCAGCGTGCCCGTGCCGGCTGTCGTGATCCCGCCTGCACCGCTGGCAATACCGGAATAGGTCGCCGAGGTGTTGCTCGCGTCGCCTATCGTCAGCGTGTTTGCACCCAGCGTGGTTGCCCCAGCACCCGTCATCGAGTCGATCGTCTTGGCTGCAGCAATCGTCAGGGTGCCGGCATTGGCCACGCCAGAGCTCGCCGCAATCGTCGCCGTCGCATCCAGCGCCAAGGTGCTGCCGACACCGATCGTCGTGGCACCTGTGTAAGTGTTTGCGCCCGACAACTTAACCGTGCCCGTACCTGCGCTGGTGATACCGCCTGCGCCGCCGATCACACCGACAAGCGCCAGCTCCATTGCCGTCGAACTCAAGTTGGCGGCGCCCGCCAGCGTCAAGTTTCCAGACAGTGTGCCTGTTGTCACGGAGTTCGCTACCGTGCCACCATTAACCGTCACTGCATTGGCCAGCGCCGCCCCGTTCAGGATGTCCAGCGTGCCTGTCCCGACCGCAATCGTTCCGCCGAGGCCGGCTTTCGCCGCCACACCGCTAACTGCCAGCGTTCCCAAGTTGATCGTGGTGTTGCCGGTGTAGTTGTTGGCGCCGACAAAGGTCAGCGTGCCGCCACCACTTTTGGCAATTCCGCCCGCACCGCTGGCCACACCGGCGTAGGTCGCCGTGGTGTTGCTCACATCACCGATCGTCAACGTGTTCGCGCCCAGCGTGGTCGCACCCACACCGGTCATCGAGTCGATGGTCTTGGCTGCGGCAATCGTCAGGGTGCCGGCATTGGCCACACCAGAGCTTGCGGCAATCGTCCCGGTCGCATCCAGCGCCAGCGTGCTGCCGGCACCGATGGTCGTGGCACCGGTGTAGGCATTGACACCGCCCAGAGTCAGCGTGCCCGTGCCCGCCGTCGTGATCCCGCCCACACCGCTCGCCACACCGGTGTAGGTTGACGAGGTGTTGCTCGCATCGCCAATCGTCAGCGTGTTCGCGCCCAGCATGGTCGCGCCCGCTCCGGTCATGGAGTCGATGGTCTTGGCCGAAGCAATCGTCAGGGTGCCGGCATTGGCCACGCCAGCGCTTGCCGCAATCGTCCCGGTGGCATTCAGCGCCAGCGTGCTGCCGACTCCGATCGTCGTGGCGCCGGTGTAGGCGTTCACCCCGCCCAGTGTCAAGGTGCCCGTGCCGGCGGTCGTGATCCCACCGGTACCACTTGCCACACCCGTGTAGGTCGATGAGGTGTTGCTCGCGTCACCTATCGTCAGCGTGTTGGCGCCCAACGTGGTCGCGCCCGCACCGGTCATCGAGTCAATCGCCTTGGCAGCGGTAATCGTCAGGGTGCCGGCATTGACCACGCCAGCGCTTGCCGAAATTGTCCCGGTCGCATTCAGCGCCAGCGTGCTGCCGGCACTGATTGTCGTACCGCCCGCATAGGTGTTCACTCCGCCCAGGGTCAACGTGCCCGTGCCCACCGCCGTGAGCCCGCCCACCCCGCTCGCCACACCGGTGTAGGTTGACGAGGTATTGCTCGCATCGCCAATCGTCAGCATGCCGCCCAACGTGGTCGCGCCCGCTCCGGTCATGGAATCGATAATCTTTGCTGCAGCAATCGTCAGGGTGCCGGCATTGGCCACGCCAGAACTTACCGCAATCGTCCCGGTGGCATCCAGCGCCAGCGTGCTGCCGGCACTGATCGTCGTGGCACCGGTGTAGGCATTGACGCCGCCCAGGGTCAGCGTGCCCGTGCCCGCCGTCGTGAGCCCGCCAGTACCGCTTGCAATACCGTTGTAGGTCGCCGAGGTGTTGCTCGCGTCGCCAATCGTCAGCGTGTTCGCGCCCAGCGTGGTCGCCCCCGCACCGGTCATCGAGTCAATCGTCTTGGCGGCAGCCATCGTCAGGGTGCCGGCATTGGCCACGCCAGCGCTTGCCGAAATTGTCCCAGTGGCATCCAGCGCCAGTGTGCTGCCGGCACCGATCGTCGTGGCACCGGTGTAGGCATTGACGCCACCCAAGGTCAGCGTGCCCGAGCCCGCCGTCGTGAGCCCGCCGGTACCGCTGGCAATGCCGGTGTACGCTGACGAGGTGTTGCTCGCATCGCCAATCGTCAAGGTGTTAGCGCCCAGCGCGGTCGCGCCAGTACCAGTCATGGAATCGATGGTCTTTGCGGCAGCAATCGTCAGGGTGCCGGCATTGGCCACACCAGAACTTGCCGCTATCGTCCCGGTAGCGTTCAGCGCCAGCGTGCTGCCAGCGCCGATCGTCGTGGCACCGGTGTAGGCATTGACGCCGCCCAGCGTCAGCGTGCCTGTGCCGGCCGTCGTGATCCCGCCAGTACCGCTTGCAATACCGGTGTAGGACGCCGAGGTGTTGCTCGCGTCACCTATCGTCAGCGTGTTCGCGCCCAGCGTGGTCGCGCCCGCTCCGGTCATGGAATCGATGGTCTTGGCGGCAGCAATCGTCAGGGTGCCGGCATTGGCCACGCCAGAACTCGTCGCAATCGTCCCGGTGGCATCCAGCGCCAAGGTGCTGCCGACACCGATCGTCGTGGCACCCACGTAGGTGTTGGCAGCAGCCAATGTGACCACGCCGCCGGTGACTGTCACCGCGCCAGCAGCACCCGCCAGAACCCGGCTGACGGTCAGGCCCGCCCCCGTTCCCGACAGGTTCAGCGCGCCTGGCAACGCCAGTGCCACCGAACCCGAGGTTGGCGCCAGTGTGCCGGCGCCGCTGCTGTTGGCAAGGCTGGCCCCTGCACTCAGCGTTACCAGGTTGGCAAGGCTTGCCCCGTCGGACAAGTCCAATGTGTTCGCGCCCAACACAACCGTGCCGCCCACCGCAGCCGTGCCGCCCGAGAGCTTCAGCATGCCTGCATTGACCGTGGTGTCGCCCGTGTAGGTGTTGATCCCGGACAGCGTGAACACCCCAGCACCTTGCTTGGTCACGGCCACCGTGCCTAAACCGTTCGCGATCACGCCAGCAAACCCAGTGCTGGTGGCGTCCCCGGTGGTCAGCGTGACCGCACCCGCTGCGCTGCTGGTCACGTTGCCGCCTGCCGCGCCGCCGCCCGACAGTGAGCCCAGCGTCTGACTCGTGCCATTGAGGTCCAGGGTCACCCCGGCCACATTGGCCAGCGTGAGCGCATTCGTTGAGGCCAAGGCGCCGGCACCTGAGAACTGCAGCGTGCCGGCATTCACTGTTGTTGCACCTGTGTAACCGTTGGCACCTGACAGCGTCAAGGTACCCGTGCCTGCTTTGGTCAAGCCGAAGCCACCCGAAATCTGGCCGTCGATGACCGACGGGCCGACACTGTTGACAGTCCAAGTGGCTGCCTGTGTCAGCGCCACCTTACCGGTAATGCCAATAGTTCCAGCGGACAAGTTGCCGCCCAAGGAATGCGCTGTGACGCTGGCGTTGTTGTTGAGGGTCAGCGCTCCGGTCGGGCCGGCATCCAGGTTGGCGGTCAGCACCACATGGCCAGTGCCCGTAGGAGCAACGCCTGCGTCGTTCGCCGACAGGATGATCCCGCCGCTGACGCTGAGTGCGGCTGCAACAGAGATGTTTCCACCCGCCCTCATGGTCAACAGGTTGCCGGCCGCGGAGGTCACCGCAGCGCTGACCAGGATATCCGAGGTGGCCTGCAACTCGACCGCACCACGCCCGAGCTGGATGACCAGACCGGGTGCACTGATCTTGCTGTTGGCGCCGGGCGCGGCGAAAGCCAGGGTCGGCGTACCACCTACTCCACCCGTATTGTCGATGTCATCGGTCTTCGTGCCATCGGCATTGATATCGGCGTTGGCCGCCAACGCAACGATCTCGATGTTTGTGGGGTCGAGCAGCAGCGTGCCGGCACGGCCCCGCGGCGCCGAGAGATCGACGACGCCGCTGAAATCGAGATAGTCCTTGCCCGAAACCTCGACGTTGCCGCCGTCACCGCCCCGCGCGGCGCCCCTGGCGCTGATCTCGCCCCGAAAACGTGTCGCCTTGTCCGCCCAGACGACCACCCGCCCACCGTCGCCCAGCACCGTCGCATCGGCTACCAGCCGCGCCCCGCCCAGCACCGTGACCATCTCGGCGTTATGCAGGTCGGGATTCTTGCCCTGGAAATCGCCGCCCACGCGGATGCCGCCGCCACCATTTGTGCCTGCGGCGTCAAGCAGTGCAGTTGACGTCAGTCCAATCTTCTGCCCCAGCAGAACGATATCGCCGCCCCGCTCACCCGCTGCAGCGCCGGTAGCATCCAGCGTGCCCGAAACCACCGTCACACCGTTGGCACCGCCATCGATGACGATCCGCCCCTCTCGCAGCCCGATGGTGCGCGCCTGCACCACGCCCTCAAGGTTAAGTACGGTGTCGGCCATACCGGCCCGCGCTGCAGCACTCAACTCGATGCTGCCCCCATTGGCTTGCAAAGTGCCAAGATGGTTGAGCCGTGTGGCCAGGCTGCCGTCATTGCGGGCATTAAAAAAGATCAGGCCGTCGCCATCCAGGTCCAGTTGAACCTCGGTTGCCGCGGCCAACCCAATCCGGCGTGCATTGATGCGGCCACTCTGCGTCAGTTGCGGCGCTACCAGAGCCACAGTCCCGTCGGGTGCGTTGATCTGCCCCTCGCTGCGGATCTCACCCGCCGTACCGCTTGCATCGCCACCCAGGCGGCTCAAGAGCAGCCGGCCCGAAGCCAGGTCGTCGTTGCCGATGGACAAGGTGCTGGCCACCAGGCCACCGACATCCACCCTGGAGTTGACGCCAAACACGATGCCACGCGGATTGATCAGCCAGACCGTGCCGTTGGACTGCAAGTTGCCAAGAATCTGCGACGGATCATTGCCCACCACCCGGTTGAGCAAGACCGAGTTGCGGTTGGGCTGGCTGATCACCACCCGCTCATTGCTGCCGATCGAAAACGTGGTCCAGTCGATGCCGGCCCGCTGGCTCGCCTGCTGGATGCTCAGTTGCAGCGGGTCGGTCTGCTTGACGGCCACCTGGCCGAAGCTTGGCACACCGCCCTGCGGGAGCCCAAAGCTGGCGGGGGCCGCGCCCAGCAGGCAGGCCGCCACACCGATCGGATGCAACAGGAAACGCCTAACCGGCAGGCGCTTGAAGGCTGGCCGCAAGGGCAACGATGTCGGCATGTAACTTCCCCCGTCTGCACCGCAGCGGCACAGCGCAATTTCAATTGAAAAACTTGGTCGCCAACAAATACAGCCGAGGGCTGCGCACCAAGGGGTCGCTGCGCGGGACGCCCGAGATGGGCGACGCCAGGCTGGCCCGAAGCGCGTACCCACCAGGACGAACCCACGACAGCGCCAGGCCGGCACCGCTGAACACCTCGGTGTTTGACAAAGTGCCCACGGTCGTCGCCGAGGTCTTGTGACGGTACCGCACATAACCGGCATCTAGGAACACACTCATCACCAACTCACTGGAGATGCGCCCAAACCAGGACTCGGGAGGCAACAGCCGCGCCTCCAGCGACAACACGACGCCCTCGTCGCCGGTACCTTCACCGGGCGCAAAGGCACGCACGCCCTCCGGCCCGCCGATCCGGAACTGCTCTGTGGTGTCCAGGTTTGCAAAGGCGATCTGGCCCCGCATCGACGCGTAGGCCAGCACCTTGCCGGTGCGGGCGTCCTGCAAGCCTGGCAAGACGAACAGCAGGTCCTGCAAACGCGAGATGCCAAACGTCAACTTTGTAAAGCTCGGCGCGTCGTCCAGCCCGCCGGGGCGGCCCTCGGGATAGTTCACCCGCCCGCTGATCAAGTTGGCGTCGTAGGTACTCACACCGCCACCCAGGGCCGCATCGCGGAAGTCCCCCGTGGCACCCAGGCCTACCGTGTCCACGTTCTTTCGGCTGCGGCTATCGGCAGCGCCTTGTCGGTCTTCGTAGGCCTTGTGTTCGACCGAGAACACCGAAAACAAGTTCAGGTTACGCGCTCGAATCACAGGGTAAAGACCGTAGCCGGTGAAGGTCACCGCCGTGCCGTTCAGATCAAGCGGAAACAGGTTCTTGTCAAGTTGGTACTTGACCGCCGAAAGCGAAGTGCCAACCTTGATGCCGTCGCTGCCCACCGGCGATGAATAGCCCAGCAATCCAAACGACAGCCCCTGAGTCGTTGAGGTCAGCGCGTTGGCGGTCAGCACATCACCACCGCCAAAAGGGCTGTTCATCTGAACCAGGCCGCCCAGCCGGACGGTGCCCATGTAGCGTGAACCGTTGACGTCAGCCTCGGCCTTGCCTGACCAGATGCTCTCGGCCTCGGGCGTGACCACGATGTTGGCCGTGCCTGGCTTGCTGCCGGGCTGGATGTCAAACCGCGCCCTGATTCCGCTCAGGTCGTTGACCAGGAACACCACCCGCTCGACATCGCGCACAAGCAGGATGCTGCCTTCCTTCAGATGGTCCAGAAAGCCCTGGACCACCTCTTGCCGTACTGGCAACACTTTGCCAGACGGCCACTTCAGAACCACCTTGTCGAGCCGGCCCTCGAGCACGGCGAGCTGTACCACACCGTCCTTGAAAAATTGCTCGGGCACATACGCATAGCCAAGGTAGTAGCCCAGCTCACTTTGCAGGAACCGGGTGACCTCGGCCTTGGCATTGTTCAGGTCCTCGAAGCTGCGATTCTTGCCGACAAAGTTTCGCGTCAGGTCATCCAGCCTCGCCCGCAATGCCGCTGGCGCGCTGTCGTCCACGCTGTAACGGCCTATGTCGATGCGCAAGTCATCGTCCGGCTTGCCCAACTCACGCGACAGCTTCTTGGGTACGACCGGCAAGTCGGCCGTGCTGGGTGGTATCGCCTGCAGTGGCGCCAGATCGGCACTGGACGGCACCACGACGGGTGTACGCGGCACCGCAGCACCTGGCGACTGCGCCATCGATGGCCCCCAGCACGCCAGGCACAACGTCAACCCGATGACCTGCGCTTTTGCGATCAACCTCGCGTGCACCATCCCGACCTCACTCCGATGTGATCTTTGACAGCCCATGTTATCGGAGCAGGTCCATGAAGCGACGAGTGATTCTCCGCATCCAAATGATCATCAGCAGGGGGGTTTTCAGATCACGACAAGCCTGAGACACTCGGCCGAGTTCGGTCGGATTGCTCCAAGCAAACAGTGCCCCGGATTGCCTCAACGCCTCAAGCCAAAACCCAAGCTGTCCATTCATGATCGAACTTGAATCCGAAGAACGCAAAGTCGCCGAATGGCTGACGCCGCTCGGCGACGAATCAGCGCCTTGCGGTCCCGATCTCGAATACGACAACGACTTCCTCGCCGTTTCGCAAGCAGCTACGGGCAAACCCGAATCCCAGTTCGGTCCCGCTGAGGCGCCTGACTGGCGCAGCGTGGTCGACGGCGCTGAAGCATTGCTGGACCGATCACGCGATCTGCGTCTTGCATTGCTGTGGACACGGGGCAAACTGCATCTGGCGGGTTACGGCGCGCTGGCCGTTGGCCTGCGCCTGGTCAACGGCATGATGGGCCCCTTGTGGGACCAGGTGCACCCGTTGCCCGATCCCGACGATGGCGACCTGTACGCCCGAGTCAATGCCTTGGCGTCCATGCCCGAGCCCGTAGGCCTGCTGGGCGACCTGCGTGAATCCCGGCTGATCCGCGACCGCGCCATTGGCGAGCTCACCGCGCGCCATGTGTCGGTTGCGCTCGGGTTGAGTTCAGCCGCCGAAGACGAGTCCTTGCTCAGCAAGGAGCAAATCACCCGCATGCTGGGCGATGCCATCGCCAAGGCGCCCGTCCTGCGCACCCAATGCCAGGAGGCCGCCACCCTGACCCGGCAACTGATGTCGCTGACCAACGACAAGCTTGGCAGCGAGGCGCCCGACCTGCGACCGCTCTACGCACTGGCCAACGGCATCGTCAGCCTGCTGCCTACCGAAAATGCCGATGTTGGTGAGTCCACCGAAGCCGATGCCGGCAACGAGGCACAAGGCAGCCGTGCAGCTGGAGCACGCAGCAATCTTTCAGGCGCAGTCAGCTCCCGTGCGGAGGCGATTCGTGCAATCGACATGATTTGCGACTATCTTGAGCGTGCCGAGCCCACCAACCCCGCGCCGCTGTTTCTCAAACGCGCCAGGCAGTTGATCGGCCAGAACTTCCTGCAATTGCTCAAGACCTTGGCCCCGCAAGCACTGTCCGAAGTAGCAGGCATGGTGGGTGTGGATCCCGAGGGCGTTGAAAGCCCGGCGCCGCCGTGATCGCAAGTTCTTGACCCCCCCTGACCACACTGCAAAAACTTTGTAAATCTGAACGTTTCAACCCTTCTACCTCGCCGACCAGGAGTATTCAACATGAGCAGCAGCCAAAAATTCATTGCCCGCAACCGCGCACCGCGGGTCCAGATCGAGTACGACGTCGAGCTCTACGGCGCCGAGAAGAAAGTCCAGTTACCGTTCGTGATGGGTGTGATGGCCGATTTGTCAGGCAAGCCGGCTGACCCGTTGGCGCCTGTGGCCGACCGCAAATTTCTGGAAGTAGACGTCGACAACTTCGATGCCCGCATGAAAGCCATGAAACCTCGGGTGGCGTTTCAGGTGGCCAACTCGCTGACAGGCGAAGGCAATATGAGCGTTGACATCACCTTTGACAGCATGGATGACTTCTCACCTGATGCAGTGGCCCGCAAGGTTGATTCCCTGAACAAACTGCTGGAGGCCCGCCAACAGCTGCAGAACCTGGTGACCTACATGGACGGCAAGGGAGGCGCGGAAGAGCTGATCGGCAAGCTGATGGCGGACCCGGCCTTGCTGGGTGCTCTGGCCAGTTCGGCCAAACCACCGTCGGCCTGATAAGCACGCCAAGCCAAAACACCTCAAAAAGGAAAAACCATGGCAGAAACCCAAGCCGCAAGCGCACTCGCATCCGTGACGATGGAAGGCGGCGACCTTGCATCGCTGCTGCAGAAAGAGTTCAAGCCCAAATCTGACGACGCCAAAAGCGCGGTCGAACAGGCCGTGCAAACCCTGGCGCAACAGGCATTGGCACAAACCCAGTTGATCGGCAGTGATGTCGTGGCGTCGATTGAATCGATGATCGCAGCGATAGACAAAAAGTTGTCTGATCAGGTCAATCTGATCCTGCACCACGAAGACTTCCAAAAGCTCGAAGGCGCTTGGCGCGGCCTGAGCTACATGGTCAACAACACCGAGACCGATGAGTCCCTGAAGATCCGGGTGATGAATGTCTCCAAGGCCGAATTGGGCAAGACGCTCAAGCGCTACAAGGGCACCAACTGGGACCAAAGCCCGATCTTCAAGAAGATCTATGCCGAGGA
Source organism: Burkholderiales bacterium (assembly GCA_038236495.1). Classification (GTDB taxonomy): domain Bacteria; phylum Pseudomonadota; class Gammaproteobacteria; order Burkholderiales; family Burkholderiaceae_C; genus Pseudaquabacterium. The sequence continues at coordinate 6,683 of JBBRZR010000040.1, read as the reverse complement.
ATTCAGCCAGTTCGGCGGTGAACCCTTTGGCGCCATCGTCGGCGATTTTCACTTCGACCAGAGCGCACCCGATGTCGAGTTGCTGGCAGAAATGGCCAAGATCGCCGCGGCGGCACATTGCCCGTTCATCACCGGCGCATCACCGTCGTTGATGCAGATGGAATCCTGGCAAGAACTCGCCAACCCCCGCGACCTGACCAAAATCTTCACCACACCAGAGTACGCCGCCTGGCGGTCGCTGCGCGAGTCGGAGGACTCCAAGTACATCGGGCTGGCGATGCCGCGGTTCTTGTCGCGTCTGCCCTACGGCGCCAAGACCAATCCGGTCGAGGCCTTCAACTTCGAAGAGGAAACCGGCTCGGCTGACCACGGCAAGTACACCTGGGCGAACGCGGCCTATGCCATGGCCACCAACATCAACCGCTCGTTCAAGGAGTACGGCTGGTGCTCGCGCATCCGCGGTATCGAATCCGGCGGTGCGGTGGCCAACCTGCCCACCCATTCGTTCCCCACCGAGGACGGCGGCGTCGACATGAAATGTCCGACTGAAATCGCGATCGAGGACCGCCGCGAGGCCGAGTTGGCGCAAAACGGTTTCATGCCGCTGGTGCACCGCAAGAACAGCGATTTTGCGGCCTTCATCGGCGCGCAGTCGCTGCACCAACCGGCCGAATACGATGATCCGGACGCCTCAGCCAACGCCAAGCTGGCGGCACGCCTGCCCTATTTGTTTGCAACCTGCCGCTTTGCGCACTACCTGAAGTGCATCGTGCGTGACAAGATCGGCTCGTTCAAAGAGCGCGAAGAAGTTGAGCGCTGGCTGACCAAGTGGATCATGCAGTATGTGGACGGTGATCCCGCCAACTCTTCTGAAATCACCAAGGCGAAAAAACCTTTGGCGGCCGCTGAAGTGGTGGTGGCTGAGGATCCCGCCAACCCGGGTTATTACCAGTCCAAGTTTTTCCTACGACCGCACTACCAATTGGAAGGTTTGACGGTTTCGCTGCGGCTGGTGTCCAAGCTGCCGTCGGCCAAGGGCGCCTGAGCGCCAGCCTGGATTTTTCGCTCACCGTTCCTCAGTCGGCTGCACGACTGGGGGCGCTCGCAAACTGGGGCGCTGTCTGCAGTTTTTTAAAGGCTCGTTCAGGAGCCACTTTAGGAGCAAGTCATGGCATTGGATATGTTCATCAACATGGGCGCCAAGATCAAGGGCGAGTCCCGTGACAAGGTGCAGGGCCCCAAGGGCGACATCGACATCCTGGCCTGGAGCTGGGGCATGTCGCAGTCTGGCTCAACCCATACCGGTGGTGGCGGTGGTGCTGGCAAAGCCAATTTCCAAGACCTGTCGTTTACCAAGTACATCGACAGCGCCAGCGCCGCGCTGATGGTGTCACTCGCCAAGGGCACACACATCGCCCAAGTCGAGTTGTTGGTGCGCAAGGCCGGTGAGGGTCAGCAAAAATACATCCACATCACGCTCAAGGAAGTGCTGGTCACCTCGGTGAGCACCGGTGGCTCGGGCGGCGAAGACCGATTGACCGAAAACGTCACGCTCAACTTTGGCGAGGTCAAGTATGACTACACCCCGCAGGACTCCAAAGGCACTGTTGCGGGCGACAAGACTTTCGCCTGGAACATCGCCGAGAACGTTGCTGCAGGCTGAAGCCTGCTGACAGCAAGGCATCGACCGGTCGTCGACGCCTTGCTTGCACAGTTGAAGTTGGGCGGGACATTCAAATACGGATCGGGCACGCCGGCGCGGCAACTGCGCGCCGGCACCGTCGCGCCCCGTATGCCGCGGTAACTTGTGCGGCTGCAAGATAGCCGCAACCTTCAGCGTCCATCGGGTGCCAAACCGAGCGCGCTCAAAGCTGTGTGCCTTCCTGACGTCCGTTGTGGCACCCGCACACAATCTTCATCGCCTGCTGCCGCAGTGTTGGCACCAATCCTGATCCATCCTTAGCGGAGTGAACCCGATGGCCCAACCCGGCGCGGCTGAACAAGCACTCAAAGACGGCGATGCAAAGCGCGCCCTCGAGTTGCTGACCTTGCAGGTGCGGACGCACCCACAGGACGCCAAGTTGCGGGTGTTCCTGTTTCAGTTGCTGTGCGTGCTGGGGCAATGGACGCGGGCGCTGAACCAGCTCAATGTCTCACTGGAGTTGGACGCCGGCACCTTGCCGATGGTGCAAACCTACCGCGAGGCAATCGCCTGTGAGACCTTGCGCCTGCAGGTATTTGCGGGTCAGAAAGCGCCAATGTTGTTTGGCGAACCTGAAACCTGGGTGGCACTGCTGATTGAGGCTCTGCTGCGCGATGGACGAGGCGAAGCCGATGCCGCCCGCCAGCTGCGCGCCCAGGCACTTGAGTTGGCGCCGACGACCGCCGGCACCCTGGATGGCCGGCCTTTCGCATGGATTGCCGACGCCGACACCCGGCTTGGGCCCACGCTTGAGGCCATCATCAATGGCCGCTACTACTGGCTACCCTGGAACCGCCTGGCCAAAGTTGACATCGACCCGCCGGAAGACCTGCGCGATGCCGTGTGGATGCCCGCGCACTTTGAATTCACCAACGGCGGCGCCGTCGTTGGCCTGATCCCGACACGCTACCCCGACACCGCATTGGAGGCTGGCGATCTGCTGGCGCTATCGCGGAGCACCGACTGGCGCGAGACATCGCCGGGCATTTTTGCGGGTTTGGGTCAGCGGCTGATCACCACCGATGTCGACGATTTTGGATTGATGGATATCCGGTCGATCGTGCTGAATGCAGCCGATGAGCCGACCGCGGAACCGGCCGATACAGCCGCCGGCCCGTCGGCCGCAGATTGATCCTCAGCGCACGCTGACGACGCCATGGCCACACCACGCGCCCAGGACCGGCTGCAGCCGGCATTGCTTGACCGGCTGACCGACGAGGCACCCACGCAGGCTGTTGAAAGCACCGAGTCCAGGGCCATCAACCGCAATCGACTTCGCGAAGTGGTGTTACGCGATCTGGCCTGGCTGTTCAACGCCACCGCACCGGGCGACGCGATCGATTGGTCACAAGCACCTCATGCCCGCAACTCGGTGCTCAACTACGGATTGCCGCCGTTGTCAGGCAGTTCAGCGTCCAACATCGATCCCGTGCTGCTGCAATCACGCGTCAGGCAGGCGATTCTTGAGCATGAACCCCGCATACTGCCTGCAACGCTGGCGGTCGAGGTGGTGATTTCGAGCAAACAACTGGATCACCACAACCTGATCGGCTTTCGTATTTCGGGGCAACTGTGGGCCCAGCCGGTGCCGCTCGAGTTGTTGCTGCACACCGATATCGACCTGGAGACTGGCCGAGTCGCTGTGCGCGAGATCGACCATTAATGCGGCCATCTGTCCAGCCGACAGATCAACCACCATTCCCTCACTCCACCTCTCGCCCAAACCGCCGCCGCACCCCCGATGGATCCACGATTGCTGCGTTACTACAACGAAGAGTTGCGCCATCTGCGCGAGATGGGCGCCGAGTTTGCGCAGCAGTTTCCCAAGATCGCAGCCCGCCTGGGCATTGAAGGCCTGGAGGTCACCGACCCCTACGTCGAGCGGCTGCTCGAGGGTTTTGCCTTCCTGGCCGGGCGTATCCAGCTCAAGATGGACGCCGAGTTTCCGCGCTTCACGCAGCGCCTGCTCGAAATTGTCTACCCGCAATTTCTGGCGCCAACGCCGGCCATGCTGATTGCCAGGGTCAACCCGGATCTCGGCGATCCCAGCCTGGCGGCAGGCCTGACTTTGGCGCGCGGCAGCGTGATGCACGGCCAGGCCGGCAAGGCCGGCGCTACTGCCTGTGAGTTCCGCACCGCCCAGGCCTTGACCTTGTGGCCGCTGGAGCTGACCCAGGTCGAGTACTTCAGCCAGGCCGCCGATCTGCCGATGACGGCGGTCCCGGAATGGCGCCGGTACCGCTCGGGTTTGCGCATTCGCCTGCGCACCACCGCCGGCATGGATTTTTCGCAAATCGCCCTGGACGACATCCGGCTGCACTGCGCGGGTCTGGACGACGTCGCCTACCGGCTGCACGAACTGGTAGGCGGGCATGCGGTGGGCGTGCTGTTGCTGCCGACCCAGCGCCCTGCCTCCTGGCACGAAGCGATCGACAGCGATTGCATCAACCTGGCCGGTTTCGAGGACAACCAGGCGCTGCTGCCGCAGACGCTGCAGGGTTTTCAGGGCTACCGGCTGTTGCAGGAGTACTTTGCCTTTCCCCAGCGCTTTCTGTTTTTTGACCTGACGGGGCTGGGTACTGCGCTGCGCAGCCGTGGCGGGCGCGAGGTCGATATCGTCATCCTGTTCAGCCGGATCGACAACGCGCTGCTGCAGTCGGTTGACGCCAGCAGCCTGGCGCTGCATTGCGTGCCCGCCATCAACCTGCTGGAGAGACGCTGCGACCGCATCCACGTCGGCACCGACAGCAGCGATTTCCACGTCGTTGCCGACCGCACCAGGCCGATGGACTTCGAGGTGCACAGTCTGACGGAGGTCGTGGGCTACGGCAGCGGGGTCAACAGTGAATGGCGGTTCCTGCCGTTCTACAACGCGTTTCATACCGAGGGCTCCGGCCAGGACGCCTACTACTCGGTGCAACGCGAGCCACGCCTGATGTCACAGGTGCAGCAACGCGACGGGCCGCGCACCGCCTACATCGGCAGCGAGGTCTACCTGTCGGTGGTGGATGCGAAAGAGGCGCCGTATTCGGCTGAATTGCGCCAGATCGGCGTGCGGGCGCTGTGCACCAACCGCGACCTGCCGGTCCTGATGCCGATCGGTGGCGCCAAGAGCGACTTGACCCTGGCCGAGACCGCCCCGATCAAGAGCATCCAGGTCATCAAGGGTCCGTCGCGCCCGATGTCGGCCCTGCGGGAGGGCAATATCGCGTGGAAATTGATCAACCAGCTGTCGCTCAACCACCTGTCGCTGACCGATACCGATGCCGAACAAGGCGCTGCGGCACTGCGGGATATTCTGCGGCTCTACGCCCCGACCGGCGATGCCGGCGCGCAACGCCAGATCGACGGGCTGCGCTCGGTCAAGCTGCAGCCCGTGGTGCGCCGCTTGCCCATGCCGGGGCCGATCACTTTCGGCCGCGGCGTGGCGGTGACGATGGAGGCCGATGACCTGTCGTTCGAAGGTGCCAGTGCCTTCTTGCTGGGCTGCGTGCTCGAGCGCTTCGTCGCACGCCACGTCTCGATCAATGGTTTTACCCAACTGCGGCTGCATTCACCCAGCCGGGGTGACATCCTGAACGGGAGGCCGCGGTGCGGGACACGTCCGATCCTCTGATGCCCGCGGTGACCCCAGGCACCGAGACAGCGTCAGCGCCAGAAGCCACCCGCGCTCGACATGACCCGTTGGCCGCAGCAGCAGCGGCACCTCACCGGTTCGACTTTTTCCACCTGATGCGCCTCGTCGAAGCCCGGCACCCGAACAAGCCACGGCTGGGCACCGCACGCCGGCCGGCGGACGAACCCGTGCGCCTGGGGCAGGCGGCCAACCTGGCCTTTGCGCCGGCCAGCCTGTCGGCGATTGATCTGGACGACCGAAGTGGCAAGCCACGCATCGAGGTGCAGTTTTTTGGGCTGTTTGGCCCCAACGGGCCACTGCCGCTGCACTTGACCGCCTATGCCCGAGAGCGCCGCCTGCACAAGGGCGACGAAACCTTTGGCCGCTTTGCCGACATGTTCCACCACCGGCTGTTGTTGCTGTTTTACCGCGCCTGGGCCCAGGCCCAACCCGCGGTCAGCCTGGACCGCCCAACCGAAGACCGCTTTGCCGACTATGTCGGCTCGATGATTGGCGTGGGCGGCCATGCCTGGCGCAACCGTGACGCCGCCCCGGACCATGCCCGGCTGGCCTTTGCCGGCCTGCTCTCGCGCCAGGTGCGCAACGCCGACGGCTTGGCCCATTTGTTGTCGGGCTTCTTGGGCATGCAGGTGCAGGTTGAGCAGTTTGTCGGTCGCTGGATGCCCTTGCCACCGGCCGAGCGCAGCCGCATTGGGCGCCGCGCCGCATCGCGTCGGCTGTCCACCTCGCAACTGGGTGTCAGCGCCGTGCTGGGCCAGGCCGTGTTCGACCGCCAGCACCACTTCCGGGTCCACATCGGTCCGCTCACGCTGGAGGCCTTCGAGGCGCTCTTGCCGGTAGGCCGTGCGCTACCGGCGCTGCAGGCGTTGCTCAAACAGTATGTCGGCCTGGAATTTGGCTGGGACCTGCGGCTGGAGCTCGACAAGACCGAAGTCCCGGCTTGCCGCCCCGGCCGCTACGGCCGGCTGGGCTGGACCACCTGGCTGGGCCGCCCACCCGGGGCAACACCCGCCGCTCTGAATCTCGTTCCGAACCCCTTGCACTCTTGAGAGAGACACCATGGCAGAAATCAACCGCGTGACACTGTTTGGCAAGCTCAATGCGTCCACCTACAAGGCAATCGAAGGCGCCACGGTGTTTTGCAAATTGCGCGGCAACCCGTACGTCGAGCTGGAACATTTTCTGGCCCAGTTGCTGCAGGGCGCTGATTCCGACTGGCACCGGGTGATCAAGCACGCCCAGCTTGACATGTCGGCACTGGCCAAGGACCTGACCGCAGCCCTGGACCGGCTGCCGCGGGGCGCCACCAGCATCTCCGGCATTGCCGAGAACATCGCCGATGCC
>JBBRZR010000039.1:0-18869 GCA_038236495.1 Burkholderiales bacterium | reverse complement strand
TAGTATTTGGTCAGCGAAGGCTGAGGGTCGGCGTCGACAATCACGGTGTCGGTGCGCTGAAAGACGCAGGCGACGCAGAACCGGAGGACTCAAGAGAGTTTGCCATTTCAGATCCCATCGAAAGAATGCGCCTGAATCACCGGCGGACTAAGTGAGGGGGTCTGGAAGGCCCGTCAACGCATGGAGCTTTTGTTAGTGGTGACAAGCACTTAGCTTGTCACCATCGTAAAAATTGGCTCCTCGACCAGGGCTCGAACCTGGGACCTACGGATTAACAGTCCGGCGCTCTACCAACTGAGCTATCGAGGAATTCAGCCCTGGAGTATAGCTTGGAAGTTTGGCTCAGGTCAAAAACCAGCCTGCACCGAGACGTGAAAAGTACGCGGCGCCAGCGGGTAGAGGTAGGCGTGTTCGTACTGGTAGGGCGCTTCCTTCCAGGCCCGACGGTCGGCCAGGTTGTCGATGCCGGCCCGCCACACCAGCGTCTGTGTGCCGGCCAGCTTCTGGCTGTAGCGCAGGCCCAGGTCCAGCTGGGTCCAGCCCGGGGTGGCGATGCTGTTGTCGGGCAGCACCATGCGTGCACCTTCATGGCTGACAAAGCCCAGCAGCGCCAGGCCGGGCAGGGCGGCGACGTTGTACGCGGCTTGCGCCTTCAGGCTGGCCGCCGGCACGTTGGTGGGGCGCTGGCCGTTAAGGCTGGCATCAGTCGAGCCCTCACGGCGGGCCCGTAGCGCCATCGCGCTGGCCCGCAGGTTCCAGGCGCCGGTGCGCCAGTCGGCCTCGGCCTCGACGCCACGGTGCCGGGCCTGGCCATCGGCGGTTCGGGCGCAGCCCGCAGGGACGCTGCAATCGCCAACGTCCCGCCAGGCCGGGCGCTGGATGTCGAAAGCGGCCACCTGCCAGCCCAGCCCGGCATCACTGTGTTTGAAGCCGGCCTCGATCTGCTCACTCTTGAGCGCCGGCAAGGCCTGCCCCGCGTTGCTGTACTGCGGGCGGTTGGGCGCCACCTCGGACTCCACGCCCTGGCCCCAGCTCAGGTAGGCCAGGTCGCGTGGGTTGAAGGCATGGCTCAGCGCCAGCCAGGGCGTGGTGACGCTCTGCGTGTAGTGGGTGGCGCGTGAGCCGTCGGTGCGCACGCTGTCGCGCCGCAGCTGGCTGTTGCGCAACCCGGCCCACAAGCTCCAGGTCGGGCTGAGGCTGATGGCATCCTGCAGATGCCACTCGGTGCTGCGCTCGTCGCGGTTGGTCTGCTCGTCGCTCAAGGTGGGGTCGGCCGTCAACACGCTCAGGCCGTCGATGCTGCCCACGCCCACGAGGTTGTAGGCCTGGCGGTTGAAGCGGGCCTGGTAGCGGGTGGCCAGCACGCCGGCATTGAACTGGTGGCCCAGGCCCAGCCACTGGGCGCGGCCGTTGATCGACACGTCCAGCGCGTCGCTGGTACGTCGCTCACCGTCGCTGCGGAAGTCGTAGAGATCAAACGTGCCGTCGCTGCAGTAGCGGTCGAAGTTGCCCTCGACGCTGCAGCCATACGGAAAGGCGATGCGGTCGTCGCTGTCCAGGCGCTGGCGCATGCCGTGTGCCACCAAATTGAGGTCAGCGCCCAGCGCCTGGGTGTAACGCAGCGACGCTGTGTGGCCCGCCATCACCACCGGCAGGCGCCAGGGCTGGTTGTTCAGGTTGATGCGCGGGTCGATGCTGTTGGCGCTGGGCAATCGGTTGCCCAGCAGGCTGAAGCCCGGTGTGCTGGGCTGGCTTTGGCGGCTCCATTCAAACTCGGCCTCCAGCAGGCTGCTGGCGCTGAGCTGGGCTTCGACCGCTGCGGCCACCATCGCGCGCTGGCCCCGGCTGTCGTGGGTGGTCGGGTCCAGCCGGTCGGCACTGGCGTTGATGCGCCAGCCCAGTCCGCCCTGGCGCCGACCGACGTCGAGCGCCGCACCAAAGCTGCCGTCCTGCTCGAAGCCCAGGCTGACGCGGCTGATCTGGTCGCGCGGGCGCTTGACGACCAGGTTGACCAGGCCGCCCGGTGCACTGGTGCCGGCTTGCAGGCCGCTGGTGCCTTTGAGGATCTCCAGCGTCTGCTTGTTGCCCTGGGCGATGGCGGTTTCGGCGTTGATCGGCAGGCCGTCGCGGCGGTAGTTGTAGCGGTTGTCCAGCGTGAAGCCGCGTACCGCCAACTGGCCCCAGTAGCCGGGCGCGTTGTAGGCGTCGGTGATGCCGGCGTCGAGCCGCGTCAGGTCGCCGATGCCGGTGATCGCGGCGTCCTGCAGCAAACCCAGGCCGATCACGGTGGCGGAGAACGGTGAGCGCGACAGCGGGATGTCGCCAAAGCCGGCCAGGCCCACGCTGTTGGCGGCGTTGCTGCCGGTGACCGTGACGGTCTGGGTGACCGGGGTGTCAGCGGCCTGGGCCTGGGCGGGCAGGGTGGCCAGCATCAGTACGGCCTGGGCGATCGCCGGGTGGTGGCGTTTGAATCGGGGAGTGAAACGGAATGCCATCGTGTTGCCTTCGGGTGCGATGGCAGGTTGGCAAACACTGGACGATGCGCAAGGAGAACCCCCACGCCAATTCAGGCTGCTTCCCTGCGCGAGGATTACCTCAGCCCCTTGCGGGGCTTCAAATCCGACCTGGAGGCTGACCTCAAAGTTGGACTCGAACAGGTTCAAAGGGACTTTCTCAGTCGCGCCACTGCATGACGCAACACCCCTAGCGAATTGATGCCGGCACCCAAAGGCGCCGGCAGCGGACTGCAATGTAATCGAAGCTTGCTGCCGCGCTTGCGCACCTGCTCCAAAAGCCCCCGGCAATACGCCGGCTGTTCAGGCGTCCGCGCTGCTGCGCTGCGGTGTGGCCACGCCAAGGCGCTGGTGCAGCAGCGCACTGGTGGTGGTGTAGAGCAGCGGCTGCGGCGGCCCGGGCCGCAGGCGGGCCGCCATGGCAAAGGCGGCCAGCGTGGCTTCATGGAAGCCGCACAGGATCAGTTTTTTCTTGCCGGGGTAGCTGATCACGTCGCCCACCGCGTAAATGCCAGGGATGCTGGTCTCGAAATGGGTGACGTCGACCACCAACTGCCGACGCTCCATCGCGAGCCCCCACAATGCGATCGGCCCGAGCTTGGGACTGAGACCCAGGAACACCAACACCGCGTCGGTTTGCAGCCGGCGAGTGTTGTTGTCGTCACCGATCACCTGTACCGCCGCCAGCCGCCGTTCGGGGCCATCGTCGTCCTCGATGGAGAGCACCTGGCCCACCTCAAAGTGCAAAGCCCCGCTGGCGCATAGGGCCTGAAATTCGGCCAGCGTGCGTGTCTCGGCGTTGAGCGTGGCGCGCCGGTGCATCAAGGTGATGCGGGCCGGGCGGTCGGCCTGGGCTTGTGCCAGCTGCACGGCAGCGCACACCGCGGCCTCATCGCCACCCAGCACCAGCACCCGGCGCCCAGCCAGATCCCCCGCGGCAGGCCTTTGGTAAAAAAGCTGACGCCCCAGGTGACGGTCAACGCCGTCCACCTTCAGCGCACGTGGGGCAAACGCGCCCACACCGCCGGCGATGACCACGCTGCGGCTGATGAACCGCGTGCCACTGCTGGTCAAGACATCGAATCCGTCACCGTCCCGTGCCGTCAACGCTGTGACGGTCTGGCCCAGATGAAAGGTGGGCGCAAACGGCTTGATCTGCACCAGCAACCGGTCCACCAACTCGCGCCCGGTGCACACCGGCAAGGCTGGGATGTCGTAGATCGGCTTGTCGGCGTAAAGCTCGATGCACTGGCCGCCCGGCACTGGCAAGGCATCGATCACCTGTGCCGCGATGCCCTGCAGGCCCAGTTGAAACACCTGAAACAAGCCCACCGGACCGGCGCCGATGACCAGCGCGTCGCAGTGGATGGTGCTCAGTGGCTCGGCAGTGGGCACCGGCAGCTCAGCGGAACGCACCGCGGGCCTAGCGGATCAATTCGGACAACTTGTCCTTGCGGTCTTTCCAGTCGTCGGCATCGGGCAAGGGGGTCTTGCGCTTGGTGATGCTGGGCCAGTTCTTGGCCAGGTCGGCGTTGAGCTTGATGAACGAGATCTGGTCGGCCGGCACGTCTTCTTCCGGCAGGATGGCGTTGACGGGGCACTCGGGGATGCAGACCGCGCAATCGATGCACTCGTCGGGGTCGATGGTCAGGAAGTTCGGGCCTTCGCGGAAACAATCCACCGGGCAGACATCGACGCAGTCGGTGTACTTGCAGCGGATGCACGATTCGAGGACGACGTGGGTCATGGGGGCTTGGCTGACTTGGCAGTAGGGAGGATCTGGGCCTGGGCGACCGGCGGTGTGCGCGTGGCCGGCTCAGACAACATTGGATTTTAAACGGCGGTGCTGACGGTGTCGGCTTGATGCCGCTCAAGTGCAGGGGTCTTGTGCCTCAGCGCGCAGGCGCCGGCGCCCACGGTCACCACCGCCGGCCGATCGGCGTGCAAGGTGGCGGCATCGGCCAGTCTGGCCACCGGATGCTCGCTCGTCCTGGCGTCAGGCCAGCCGGCGCGCGAGACCACGCACACCGGGGTGTCGGCTGGCCAGCCGGCGCCCTGCAGCTTGCGCGACAAATCAGCCAGCTGGCGGCCCGCCATGTAGAACACCTCGGTGTCGGCGGTGCGGGTGGCCTGCAGCTGGCCCAGGTGGGTCATGGCAGTGGTCAGGCTGACGCTGCGGCCGCTACCGCGCCGCGTCAGCGGGCGTTGGGTGTGGGCGGCGGCGGCCAGCGCGGCGGTGACGCCGGGCACCACCTCGCAGCCGATACCGTGGGCCCGCAAGGTCTCCAGTTCTTCTTCCAGCCGACCAAAAACGCTGGGGTCGCCGCCCTTGAGCCGGACGACGTACCGGTGCGTCTGTGCGGCCTGCAGCAGCAGGGTGTTGATCGCCGCCTGGCCGGTGGCATGGCCAAAACCGCGCTTGCCCACATCCACCCAGCGGGCATTCGGCGCCAACTCACGCAACGCCGGGTCGGTCAGGGCGTCGAACAGCACCACCTCGGCCTGCGCCAGGCGCCGGGCACCGCGCACGGTGATCAGGTCGGCCTGGCCCGGGCCGGCGCCGATGAAGACGACGCATGCGGCATCGGCCGATCTGGCCACTGCGGCCGCATCGGTGCGGGCGACCGGATCGGCCACGGTCGTCAACCCAGCGACTGCACCAGCAACGCGCCACTGGTGCGGTTGCTGGCCGGATCGACCACGATCATCGCGCCGCCGACCCGGTTGCTGGCGTAAGCCTCCAGCGGCAGCGGTTGCTGCAACTCGATCTGGACTCGGCCGATCTCGTTGACCGTCAGCTCATGGGCGGCGATCGGCTGCAAGTTGTGGATGTCGAGCTTGTGCTCGATCGCGGCCAACCGGGCCTGCACCCAGCGGTTGCCGTGACGCACCCAGTACTTGCGGCCGACGGTGGCGGGTTCGGTGTCCAGCCAGGCCAGTGTGGCCGAGAAACGCTGGGTGGACGCCAGGCTGCCCGGGCTGGCGATCCAGTCGCCGCGGGAGATGTCGAGCTGGCGGTCCAGCACGATGCCGGCCGATTCGCCCGCCACCACGCTGCCCACCGTGCTGCCTGCGCGACGCACTGCCGTCACTACCGCCTGCTCGCCGCTGGGGAAGACCTGCACCGCATCACCGGCCTTGACACTGCCGTGTGCGATGCGGCCCCAGAACACGCGTGGTTGGTGGCCGGCGCCCTCAATGCCATCGCCACCGTCGCCACCATCACGGGCGACGTACTGCACCGGTTGCAGCAGCGCGCCCTCCGTACGCTCCTGGGTGGTGGGCAGGCTTTCCAGCAACCGCAACAGGCTGGGGCCGCGGTACCAATCCGCTGCCAAGGGCAGGGTGACGTTGTCGCCGCGCAGCGCACTGACCGGGATGATGCCGGCCACACCCGTCAGGCCGGCCTGCTGGGCAAACGCCAGCAGGGCGCGTTCGGCGGCCTCGAAAGCGGCCTGGGGATCGTCCACCGCGTCCAGCTTGTTGACGGCAAACACAATGCTGGGCACGCGCAGCAGGTGGGCCAGCAGCGCGTGGCGCCGGGTTTGCGGCAGCAGCGCCACGGCTGAGTCCCGGGCGCTGTTGCCTTGCCAGGCGATCTTGGTGATGTCGACCAGCACCACCGCGGCGTCGCTGCCGGCGGCAGCAGTGACCATATTGCGGGTGTACTGCTCATGGCCGGGCGCGTCGGCAATGATGAACTTGCGCTTGCGGGTTGCAAAGTAGCGGTAGGCCACGTCGATGGTGATGCCTTGCTCACGCTCGGCCTCCAGGCCGTCGGTCAGCAGCGACAAGTCCACCGGCCCGCCGGCGGCGCGCTTTTCCAGCGTATCGAGCTGGTCGGCCAGGATCGCCTGGCTGTCGTACAGCAAGCGGCCGATCAAGGTGCTCTTGCCGTCGTCGACGCTGCCGGCGGTGAGGAAACGCAGGGCGCGGTGGTCGGTGCCTGCTGGGATGCCGTGGCGCACACCGCCCGAACTGGCTGACCGAGCGGCGTTTGAGGGCGTTGAAATGGGGGTCAAAACGGCGCTCATGGTCAAAAATACCCTTCTTTTTTGCGGCGTTCCATCGACGCCTCGGAGCTGCGGTCGTCCATGCGGGTGGCGCCGCGCTCACTGACGGTCGCGGTCAGCGTCTCGGCCACGATCTCGGCGGCGTTGGCCGCACTGCTCTCGACCGGGCAGGTGCAGGTCATGTCGCCCACGGTGCGAAACCGCACCGCCGCAGTCTCCACCGTCTCACCCGCTTCGGGCGGCGTCACGGCGGTCAGCGGCACCAGCAAGCCCTTGCGGCGCATGACCTCGCGCTGATGCGAGAAATACAGGCCGGGCAGCGGGATGTTCTCGCGGGCGATGTACAGCCACACGTCCAGCTCCGTCCAGTTGCTGATCGGAAAGCTGCGGAAGTGCTCGCCCGGGCGGTGCCGGGTGTTGAACAGCGTCCACAGTTCAGGCCGCTGCTCCTTGGGCAGCCACTGGCCGAAGCTGTCGCGGTGGCTGAAGATGCGCTCTTTGGCGCGGGCTTTTTCCTCGTCGCGCCGGGCGCCGCCGATCAGGCAATCGAAGCGGTGCTCCTCGATGGACTCCAGCAGCGTCACGGTCTGGTGGCCGTTGCGCGACTCCAGCGGATGCGCCAGCCGCACCGTGCCGCGCTTCATGCTGTCCTCCAGGTGGCCGACCAGCAGGCGGTCACCCATCTCGGCAATCCGTTGATCACGGAAATTGATCACCTCGGGGAAGTTGTGGCCGGTGTCCACGTGCAGCAGCGGGAAGGGCAGCTTGCCCTTGAAATCGTTGCCGGGGCTGGCGCCTGGCGCATCCGTTGCCGGACCGCTCGCCTCGGGGGATGACCCGGCGCGCTGCGCAGGGTCCAGGGGCGACGTGACCCGGGTCTTGAAGGCTTTCTCGGCCAGGCGCAGCACGACGCACGAGTCCTTGCCGCCTGAGAACAGCAGCGCCGGCCGCTCGAACGAGGCCACCACCTCGCGCAAGATGAAGATGGCTTCTTCCTCCAGCCAGTCCAGGTGGCGCTGGTCCAAATCGGGCAGCAGGGTATCCAGATCGACACGCGCGTTCATGCGGCGGCTCCAATGTTTGAAACAGCGCTCGGCTGCTTGCCTTGCGCCACGTGCAGACCACATTCCTTTAGCGATTCGTCCTCCCACCACCAGCGGCCGGCGCGGAAGTCCTCGCCCACCGCAATCGCGCGGGTGCAGGGCGCGCAGCCGATGCTGGGCATGAACTGGTCGTGCAGCGGGTTGTAGGGCACGTTGTGGAGCCGGATGTAGTGCCAGACGTCGGCCCAGCTCCAGTCGGCCAGCGGGTTGAGCTTGGTGCGGCCGGCGTCGTCACGGTCCTGGAACGGCAGCTCACCGCGCGTGCCGCTCTGCTGGCGCCGCAGCCCTGTGACCCAGGCCTGGCGATCGGCCAGCATGCGCCCCAGCGGCTCCATCTTGCGCACGCGGCAACAGGCTTTGCGCAGCGCCAGGCTGCGGCGCATCATGTCCTCGCCATGGGTCTTGACGAAGTGCAGCACCGCCTCGGCCTGCGGCCGGTAAACCTCGACCGCCAGCCCGTAGTGCTGGTTGATGGTGTCGATCAGCGCCACCGTCTCGGGGTGCAGCTTGCCGGTCTCCAAGGTGCCGATGGCGATTGGCAGGTTGTGCCGGGCGATCAGGTCGGTGACCACCATGTCCTCGGCACCCAGGCTGGTGGACTGCACGACGCCGCCGGCAAAGTCCACCGCGGCCGATTGCAGCACCGCCAGGGCGTGGGCCACACGGCCGTCGAATCCGGCCGTTTCGCGCGCGTACAGGTTGATCGCGCTCATCCTCAGATCCCCTGGCCGGCAGACAACTCGGCGTTTTGTCGGGCCGTCAGGCGGGCCGCAACCGGGCCCACCTCGCGGGACAGGTCGCGGGCAAAAGCGGGCAGCGGCTGTCGGGTGTCGCCCTGGTAGTGGCCGGCAAAAAAGCCCAGCGCACGCTCGGCCACCTCGATCTTCTGGTCGGGGCGCAACTGCGCGGCGTCGAAGCCGGTGCGCGCCAGCAGCGGCACCATGTCCACCAGCACGTCGCCGGTGGCGCGCACCTGGCCGCCAAACCGGTACCGGGCGCGCAGCAAACGGGCCTGGCTGTAGGCGCGGCCGTCCACCCATTTCGGGAAGTGCAGCACCACCAGGGACAGGCGCGGCAGGTCGGCTGCCAGGGCTTCGATGTCGGTGGTGTTGCTCAACATCACACCCACCCGCACACCCTGAGGCCAGGTGTCGCGCACGGCGTGCCATTGCTCCAGTGTCAACAGGCTGTGTGCGCGGGCGGGTGGATGCGGCTGGGGGCCGTCTTCACCGCCGGCGGTTTGCCAGCGGTCATGGTGGGAGTCTATGAAGTTCATGGCGATGCGGTGCGATTCGGTCGAGGGTCTTGGGTGGTCTGGCTGCAGTTGCCGCGCTCAGTGCGTGGCCGTCAGGTGGCGCTGCGCGTCGGCGGCGGCTTTGAAAGTGGGCAGGCCGATGCGCCGCACCGCGTCGATGAAGCGTTCACCGGCCAGCCGCTGCGCGCGGTAGACATCGACCACGGCCTCGATCACGTCGGGCACTTCTTCGGCCGCAAACGACGGGCCGATCACCTTGCCCGGCACGGCATCACCGCTGAGGGTGCTGCCGTCCGAGCCGCCTAACGAGACCTGGTACCACTCGGCACCGTCCTTGTCCACGCCCAGGATGCCGATATGGCCGCTGTGGTGGTGGCCGCAGCTGTTGATGCAGCCGCTGATGTGCAGGTCGATATCGCCGATGTCGTAGATCTCGTCCAGGTCAACAAAACGCTCGGTGATCGCCGCGGCCACCGGGATCGACCGGGCGTTGGCCAGCGCGCAAAAGTCGCCGCCCGGGCAGTTGATCATGTCGGTCAGCAGGCCGATGTTGGGGGTGGCAAAGCCATGGGCCCGCGCCGCCTCGAACAACGCTGGCAGGTCGGCCACACGTACCCAGGGCAGCAGCAGGTTCTGGTCGTGCGTGACCCGCAACTCACTGTGGCTGAAGTCGGCCGACAGTGTGGCGGCGGCGTCCATCTGGTCGGCGGTGGCGTCGCCTGGCGGCAGGCCGGCGCGTTTGAGCGACAAGGTCACCGCGCGGTAGCCCGGCACCTGGTGGGCATGCACGTTGCGTTGCAGCCAGCGGGTGTAGGCCAGCGGGGCGGCATCGACCGGCAAAGCTACCGCCGGCGCGGCGGCCTCGGGCGTTGCCAGCACACCGGCCGGCCGCACAAAGCTGGCCGCAATGCGGTCGAACTCGGTTTGCGGGATCAGCTGGGTGCCGGCGCCGACGTCCTCGCTCAGGATGCGGGCAAATTCAGCCTCGACCGCGTCGAAGTACTTCTGGCCCTCAGCCTTGACCAGGATCTTGATGCGCGCCTTGTAGGCGTTGTCGCGCCGGCCGTAGCGGTTGTAGACCCGAACGATGGCCTCAAGAAAGCACAGGATCTGCGCCCAGGGCAAAAAGTCGCGGATCACCGCGCCGATGATCGGTGTGCGTCCCATGCCGCCACCCACCTGCACCCGGAACCCCACCTCGCCCGCGCCGTTCTTGAGTAGTTGCAAGCCGACATCGTGCCAGCCGATGGCGGCCCGGTCCTCGACCGTGCCCGAGACCGCGATCTTGAACTTGCGCGGCAGGAAGGCGAACTCGGGGTGCAGCGTGCTCCACTGCCGCATCACCTCGCAATACGGGCGCGAGTCGACGATCTCGTCGGCCGCCACGCCAGCCAGCGCGTCGGCGGTGATGTTGCGGATGCAGTTGCCGCTGGTCTGGATGCCGTGCATGTCCACCGCTGCCAGCCGGTCCATCACGTCGGCCGCCTGGGTCAGCGGGATCCAGTTGTACTGCAGGTTCTGGCGGGTGGTGAAGTGGCCGTAACCGCGGTCGTACTGGCGGGCGATGCCAGCCAGCTGGTGCAGCTGGGCGGCATTGAGCTCACCATAGGGCACGGCCACCCGCAGCATCGGCGCATGTCTTTGCACGTACCAGCCGTTTTGCAGGCGCAGTGCCTTGAAGTCGTCCTCGGGCAGGTTGCCGCCGAGGTGGCGGTCCAGCTGGTCGCGGAACTGCGCGGCGCGGGCATGCACGAACTGGCGGTCGAAATCGGTGTAGGCGTACATCGTCAGGGTATGGAAGTGAAAGGCGATCTTTTGGGGAGGTCAGGTTCTGGGATCGGTCAATGGATGACCTTGAGGCCGGCGGTCACCAATGACACGCACAGCAGCGCACGTATCAGCCGCTCGGGCATGGTCTTGGTCAGGTGCGCGCCCAGCCAGATGCCGGGCAGCGAGCCCAGCAGCAGCGCGCCCAGCAGCGACCATTCCACATGGCCCAGCCAGGCATGGCCCAGCCCGGCCACCAGCGTCAGCGGCACGGCGTGGGCGATGTCGGTGCCGACCACCCGCTGGGTCGGCCAGCGCGGGTTCAACAGCAGGATCAGTGTGGCGCCCACCGCGCCCGCGCCAATCGACGACAGCGACACCAGCACGCCCAGCAGCACACCGCAGGCCACCGTCAGCATCGCCTTGCGGCGCTCGGGCAACCAGCGCTCCAGCCTCAGGCCCAGCCGGTGCCAAACCTGCTTGAAAGCCACCACCACAGCAGTCAGCAGCAGCGCGATGCCCAGTGAAAACGTCAACGCACTGGCCCAGCCCTTGGTGATGCCGGTCAGGTTCATCAGCGCGATGGTGGCGATAGCCGCCGGGATGCTGCCGGCCAGCAGCATGCCGGTGGTGCGGTAGTCGACATGGCCGTGGCGGTGGTGCGCCCAGGCGCCGCCTGACTTGGTGACGGCGGCAAACCACAGGTCGGTGCCGATGGCCACCGCCGGGTGCAGCTTGAAGACACCGATCAGCAGCGGCGTCATCAGCGATCCGCCACCCACACCGGTCATGCCGACGATGGCACCGATGCCGAAGCCGCTGGCCACGGCCACCCAACCCGCTACGCCATCCACCAGCCCACCCGCCAGCCCACCCGCCATCCAGTCCATTCAGCCGCCCAAAACCTGTTGCAGGGCGCACAGTGCCCCGAGAGGGCGGGACTGTAGGGGGCCGGCTTCATAATTCAAACGATGCATTAGTTTGCTTCTAATGCTCATACGGAATAAGGGACGGGCGCACGGCCGGCTGTTTCCTACAATCGGCGGATGAACCGAAGACAGACTGGCCTGGCCCTGCTGGCCGCCTTGCTGGCGGGTGGTCTGGCAGGCTGCCAGACGCCACCGCCCGCACCGCCACCCGCCCTTCCGCCCACCCCGCCGGCTGCCCTCAAGCCGCCCAAACCGCCGCGCATCGGCCTGGCGCTGGGCGGTGGTGCGGCGCGCGGCTTTGCCCATATCGGGGTGATCCAGGTGCTGGAGGAGGCCGGCATCCGGCCGGATCTGGTGGTGGGCACCTCGGCCGGCAGCCTGGTGGCCGCGCTCTACGCAGCCGGGCGGACCGGCACCGAGCTGGCGCGGGTGGCGCTGGCGATGGACGAATCGGCCATCACCGACTGGTCGTTCCCGGGGCGCGGCATGATCCGCGGCGACGCGCTGGCGCGCTATGTGCGTGACCAGACCGGTGGCCGCACCATCGAGCAGCTGCCGATGCCGCTGGGCATCGTCGCCACCGACCTCGACAACGGCCTGCCCATGCTGTTCCAGCGCGGTGACGTGGGGTTGGCGGTACGGGCGTCCAGCGCGGTGCCGGCGGTGTTTCAGCCGGTGGCCATCGGTGGCCGGGAATACGTCGACGGCGGCCTGGTGTCGCCAGTGCCGGTGCGCTTTGCGCGCCAGATGGGGGCCGAACTGGTGATCGCGGTCGACATCTCGTCGCCGCCCGACGGCAATGCGACCGGCGACCCGTTCAATATGCTGCTGCAGACCTTCTCGATCATGGGCAAGAGCATCAACAGCTTTGAGCTGAGGGACGCCGACATCGTGCTGCGGCCGCGGTTGGTGGGGGTGTCGAGTGCTGATTTCACCGCCCGCAAGCGGGCGATCGACTCGGGCCGCGAGGCGGCCCACGCCGGCTTGGCGGCCTTGCGATTGCGCTTGGCCGCAATGACGCATTGATGCACCGGTGTAAAAAAGCCCGGTGAGCCAAGCTGCCGGGCGGACATAAAAAAGCCCGGCATCGCGCTGCCGGGCAGACATAAAAAAGCCCGGTAGCAAGCTACCGGGCTGAAGGTACCCAGGAAATGGAGATTTCGAGGGGTACCGAGGAGACAACCATTCACGGTGCTGCGGTCACCCAACCCCAGCAGCTTGTCAGAGACAGGCTGCTGCGAAAAGGTTCCGTGTCGGTCCAGGCAGCCTCGGGTTATTTACGCTCAAGCGCGCTTGGCAACCTTGACCGCGGATTGCGTGGCCTTGACGGCGGTATTGGTCACCGACGTGAAGTTGGCTTCGGCCATTTCAGCGGCTTGCTTGCTGGCCTTCTGCACCGACTCGAAGGCATTGTTGGCGGCGCTGATGGCCGACTTCACCAGGGTCACAGCGTTTTCGCTGCCGGCCGGGGCGTTCTTGACGGCGCTGTCCACGACGGACATGAAGCTCTTTTGCAGCTCGGCGTACTGGGCTTCGGCCGACTTGGTGACTTCGGCGGTGGTGGCTGCGACGATGTCGTACAGATGGCGGCTGTAAGCAGCGGCCTTCTCGGCGGACGGCTGCAGCAGGCTGGCTTGCAGGGACATCAGTTCTTGCGCGTCCTTGGCGCCCAGGGCGGCCTTGGTGCTGTCGGCGGACTCGGCCAAGCTGGCCTTGACCACTTGCAAGTTCAGTTCGACCAGCTTTTCAACGCCTTCGAAGGCCTTGTTCGTCAGACCGAACAGGGTTTCGAGGTTGGCCTTGCTGGCGGCGGCGATTTGGTCTTGGGTCAGGTAGGACATGGTGTTCTCCGGTGGGTGGATCAGCAGGTTGCTGGTTTGCTGCAGTGCAACATAAGACGAAGTATAGGCAACTGATCCGGGATTGCAAGGGGTTTTTGTTGCGTTGCAGCAATCTAGGGGGGCTTGCCCAGTCTGCTGCGCAAAATGAGGCGCTTTGGCGCCCAACGGCGCAGGCTGGGCAGAATCACGGTCACGATGCGTGTCTACAGCAACCACCGGTTTTCAATCGATCTGCCCACCGGGCACCGCTTTCCGATGCCCAAGTACGCCTTGCTGCGCGACCGGGTGGAGGCCGAGTGCAGTGGCCTGCAATTGGCCGAGGCCGAGCCGGCCAGCGACGGTGAGCTGGCACTGGCCCACACACCCGACTACATCAGCGCCGTGACCGAAGGCACTTTGTCCGCCGCGGCCCAGCGCGAGATCGGCCTGCCCTGGAGCGAGCGCCTGGTGGCCCGCAGCAAGCGCTCGGTGGGCGCCACCATCGCGGCAGCCCGGGCGGCGTTGGCCGACGGTGTGTCGCTGCAGCTGGCGGGCGGCACCCACCACGCTTACGCCGACAAGGGCTCGGGCTATTGCGTGTTCAACGACGTGGCCGTGGCTGGCCGGTTGATGCAGGCCGAGATGCACCGCCAGCACCGCCGCGCGCTGCCGTTGTGGGTGATCGACCTGGACGTGCACCAGGGCAATGGCACGGCGGCGATCTTTCGTGACGACCCGACGGTGTTCACGCTGTCCTTGCACGGCGCCCGGAACTTTCCGTTCCGCAAAGAGGCCAGCGATCTGGACGTGGACTTGCCCGACGGCTGCACCGACGCGCCCTACCTGAACGCGCTCACTGCGGCGCTGGACCAGGCCTGGGCGCGGCAGCGGGCTTGCGGCCGGGTGCCTGGCCTGGTTTTTTACCTGGCCGGCGCCGATCCGCACGAGGGCGACCGTCTGGGCCGGCTCAAGCTGAGCGACGCCGGCATGGCCGAGCGCGACCGGCGGGTGTTTGATTTCCTGGGCCAGCGCCGCGTGCCCGTGGCGGTCAGCATGGCCGGCGGCTACGGCCGCGACATCGCCACCACGGTGGCAGTGCAGCTGCGCACGGTGCAACTGGCGCAACAGGCTTGGTGCGCCTGGCAAGCGGGCCGCATCGACTGATCTGGGAACAATGCTGCCAATGATGCTGCCATGAGCACCCCGAGACATCCGATGCGCGCTGGTCGCCTGCTGTTGACCTGTGGTCTGCTCGCCAGTGGCGGGCTGGCCCAGGCCGCTGAGATCGATGGCCGGGCGTTGGCGGCATGGTGGGGCTTGCCCTTTGCCGGCATGCTGCTGTCGATCGCGCTGCTGCCGCTGCTGCTGCCGCAGTTCTGGCACCGGCACTTCGGCAAGGTGGTGGCGGGCTGGTCGCTGGCTCTGTTGCTGCCCTTTGCCGCGGTATTTGGTGCGGCGGCCGCCGGCCAGGCCTTGGCGCACACGCTGCTGGCCGAGTACATCCCGTTCATCGTGCTGCTGACCGCGCTGTTCACCGTGTCTGGCGGCATCTATGTGCGGGGCAATCTGCATGGCAGCCCGGGGCTCAACACCGGCTTGCTGGCGCTGGGCGCGGTGCTGGCCAGCCTGATGGGCACCACCGGCGCGTCGATGCTGCTGATCCGCCCGCTGATCCGCGCCAACGACAACCGCAAGCACACGGTGCATGTGTTCGTGTTTTTCATCTTTATCGTCAGCAACGCCGGTGGCTCGCTGACGCCGCTGGGTGACCCGCCGCTGTTCCTGGGCTTCCTCAAGGGCGTCAGCTTTTTCTGGACCGTGCAGCACCTGTGGTCGCAGACGCTGTTTCTGGTCGGCGCGCTGCTGGCCCTCTTTTATGGGCTGGACCGTTACTGGTACCGGCGTGAAGGTGTGCTGCCCAAAGACCCGACACCCGACACGCCGCGCCTTGGCCTGGACGGCAGCGTCAACTTCTGGCCGCTGGCAGCCGTGGTGGTGCTGGTGCTGATGAGTGGCGCCTGGCGACCCGGCGTGGTGTTCCACCTCTTGGGCACCGAGATCGAACTGCAGAACCTGCTGCGCGACCTGTTGCTGGTAGCGGTAACGGTGGCGTCGCTGTGGCTCACGCCGCGCAGCGTGCGCCAGGCCAACCAGTTCAGCTGGGGCCCGATGCAGGAGGTGGCCAAGCTCTTCATCGGCATCTTCATCACCATGCTGCCGGTGCTGGCCATGCTCAAGGCCGGCGGGGACGGGCCGTTCGCCGCCGTGGCGCGCGCCGTCACCGGGCCAGACGGCCAGCCGCTGCCCTGGGCCTACTTCTGGTTCTCGGGCGTGTTGTCGTCCTTCCTGGACAACGCGCCCACCTACCTGGTGTTCTTCAACCTGGCCGGCGGCGATGCGGCCACTTTGATGGGCCCGCTGGCCGCCACGCTGGCCGCCCTCTCGGCAGGCTCGGTGTTCATGGGGGCCAACAGTTATATCGGCAACGCGCCCAATTTCATGGTCAAGGCGATCGTCGAGGACCGCGGCTTGCGCATGCCCAGCTTCTTCGGCTACATGGCCTGGTCCTGCGGCATTTTGCTGCCCTTGTTTGTACTGCTGACCTTTCTCTGGATGCGATGACATGACAAGTTCCCCACAACCCCGCGTGCTGGTAGCCATCCCGGTGTTTGCCGAGGTACTGGCCCGGCTGGGGCAACACTTCGAGGTCGATGCACCCTGTGGCACCGACCAGCACATCGAATGGGCCCCCGAAGCACTGGCCGCGCGCCTGCAAGGCTGTGCGGGTGTCTTCGTTGCCGGCGCGCCGCGCATCGACGCGGCGCTGCTGGCGGCTTGCCCGGACCTGCGCGCGGTCTGCAGCATGGCAGTGGGCTACAACAATATCGACCTGGCGGCGTGCACCGCGGCCGCTGTGCTGGTCAGCAACGCCCCCGACGTGCTGACCGAGACCACCGCCGACTTCGGCTTTGCGCTGATGATGGCCACCGCCCGCCGCATCACCGAAAGCGAGCACTTTCTGCGTGCCGGCCGCTGGACCCACTGGTCCTACGACCTGTTTGCCGGGGCGGATGTGCACGGCGCCACGCTGGGTGTGCTGGGCATGGGCCGCATTGGCCAGGCCATCGCCCGGCGCGGCGCGCTGGGTTTTGCCATGCCGGTGATCTACCACAACCGCAGCCGGCTCGATCCGGCCATCGAGCAGCAACTGGGTGCACGCTGGGTCGGCAAGGACGAGTTGCTGCAGCAGGCCGACCACCTGGTGATCGTCGTGCCTTACAGCGCGGCGTCGCACCACCTGGTGGGCGCGGCCGAGCTGGCACTGATGAAGCCCGGCGCCACGCTGACCAACATCGCCCGCGGCGGCGTGGTGGATGACGCGGCGCTGGCCGCGGCGCTGCGTGATCGGCAACTGTTGGCCGCCGGGCTGGATGTCTTCGAAGGCGAGCCCGCGGTGCACCCGGACTTGATGGCTTTGCCCAATGTGGTGCTGACACCGCACATTGCCAGCGCCAGTGCACGCACCCGCCGGGCCATGGCCGATCTGGCCGCCAGCAACCTGATCGCCGTGCTGGGTCCGGGGGCCACGGCCGGACGTCCGCCGTCGGCGCTCAACCCCGAGGTGCTGGGCCGGCGCTAGACCCGCCCAGGCGCCACAGCCAGGCCGCCGTGGCCGCCATCAGCAGGGCGGCAGCGGCCAGGCTGATCTCCAGAGCGCCCCAAGGCCCCAGCCGCACACCGGCCAGCGCCCGAACTGCAAGCGGCCCCAAGATCTGGCCCAGCGCAAACGCGGCTGTCATGCGACCCAGCAGCCGCACCGGGTGGTGCGGCATCAAGGACCGGGCCTGCTGCAGGCCGATCAAGGTGGCCACCACAAAGGTGCCGCCCACCAGCAAAGCCGCCGCCGCAATTGCCGCACCGGTCTGGCTGATCAACGGCAGCGCCGCCCCCAGGCCAACTGCCGCCTGGCAGATCGCCCAAGCCCGCAGCGGCACCCATTGCTGCAGGCCGCGCACGGCGACCAGCGTCGAGACCAGTGCCGCCAGCCCGAACAGCGGCCAGGCCAGGCCAAAACGCTGCGGGTCGTCGACCAGCGCCCGCGCCATCGCCGGCAAAAAGGTGGCCGGCAGGATGTAGCCAAAGCCGAAGCTGCCGTAACAGATCACCAGCGGCCAGCTGCCAGCGGGCAGGGCAGCGCTGCGCCCGGGCGCGGGCGCAGCCGCAGTCGTGGCCGCAACGGCCGAGGCCACCGGACGCGGTGCACGCCAGGTCAGGTACAGCACCACGCAGCCCAGGACGCCGGCCACCGCCGCCAGTTGCAACCACAGCGCTCGGGCGCCACCGGCGTGCGGCAAGCAGGCCAGGCCGCCCGCCAGCACGATGCCGCCACCCACGCCACCAAACACCAGTGCGCCCCAGACGCTTTGGCCCCGCAGCGCCAGGGTGCTCAAGCTCCAGCTGCTGATGCCCACCATCGCCCAGGCACTGGCCACGCCGGCGCCAAAGCGCAGCGCCACCCATACCGCCTCGGTGCGGGCCAAGCCGGCGCCGGCGGTGAGCAAGACAATCGCCAGCAGGCAAGCCTGCACCAGGCGCAGCGGCTGGCCCGCCAGGCGGGCGGCGGTCAAGGCACCGACCAGGTAGCCCAGGTAGTTGGCAGCGGCCAGCTCGGCACCCACAGCGGCGTCGATCAAGCCCTCTTGCATCATCAGCGGCAACAGCGGCGTGAAGGCAAACCGGCCTATGCCCATGGCTACCGCCAGCGTCAGGGCGCCGGCCAGCACCACGGCGGGGGTGCTGGGCACGGGGCTGAAGGCGGGGTTGTCGGGCGATGTCGCGGGGGTAGGGCGCATCGCGCCATTAGAGCCTGCGCCATTAGAGCCTGCGCCATGAGAGCCTGCGTCATGAGAGCCTGCGTCATGAGAGCCTGCGCCATGAGAGCCATGCGCCATGGCAGCCCGCCGCCACAGCCCCGGCACACTGCGGGGCGCGTGATCGTGCTGACCCGTTTTGGCGCAGTGCCGCACGGCCGGGATCGCGGGTATGTCCTGCCGGCCGGCGCAGCGCCGTGCGACGAACATCAGCCTCGGGTAAAACCTACCGTGCCCGAGCTGCGTCCACCAGGAGACAACAATGAGCGTGAAATTCAAGATCAACGGCAAGGCCGTCGAGGCCAAGTTCGAACCCGACACCCCGCTGCTGTGGGTGATCCGTGACGAGATCGGCCTGACCGGCACCAAGTTCGGCTGTGGCGCACAACTCTGCGGCGCCTGCACCGTGCACCTGGACGGCGTGCCCATCCGCTCTTGCGGCACGCCACTGTCGGCGGTGGCCGGCAAGTCGGTGGCCACGGTCGAAAGCCTGTCGCGCAACAACACCCACCCGCTGCAAAAAGCCTGGATCAAGCACGACGTGCCGCAGTGCGGCTACTGCCAGAGCGGCCAGTTGATGAGCGCGGCCGCCTTGCTG
>JBBRZR010000038.1:0-18934 GCA_038236495.1 Burkholderiales bacterium | reverse complement strand
CTGCGCCAGGGCGCCGACCGCACCGCGTTGCGCGCCGCGCTGGCCGACGGCACGATCGACGCGCTGGTGTCCGACCACACCCCGGTCGACGAGGACGCCAAGAACCTGCCCTTCGGCGAGGCCGAGCCCGGCGCCACCGGGCTGGAGCTGCTGTTGAGCCTGGCGCTGAAGTGGGGCGCAGACAGCGGCCTGGCCCTGCCGGTCACCTTGGCCCGCGTCACCAGCGACCCGGTGCGGGTGCTGGGGGATGCGCTGGGCTCCTTGTCGTCGTCGGCCGGTCAGCTGGTGGCCGGCGGCGTGGCCGATGTTTGTGTGTTCGACCCGTCCCAGACCTGGAGGGTGACCCCGCAGGGCCTGGCCAGCCAGGGCAAGCACACCCCGTTTGCGTTCGAGTCCACCGGCATGGCCTTGCCGGGCAGGGTGCGCGCCACGCTGGTGGCCGGCACGGTGGCCTACGAGGCGCCGGCGGCTTGATGGTCTGGCGGGTGGAGCCCATTCGGTCAACTTGGCCAACTCGGTCAACGCAGCCCGGGCCGCCCTGGCGCTGCGCCCGGCGCTGCCCAGGGCGCAGCGCGGGGCGCAGCCCAGGATGCCGCGCTTGAACGCCGTCCTGCTGGCCTCGTTCCGCCTGTCCCGGGTGGGTTTGCACCTGCTGCACGGCATGGCGGTGATGGCGCTGCGTTTCCCGTCGCTGGACGAGGCCGGCCGGCAGGCCCGCATCGGCTGGTGGTCAGCCGGTGTGCTGCGGGTCATCGGCGTGCGCTTGCGGGTCAGCGGCACGCCGCGCCCGGGTGCCACGCTGCTGCTGGCCAACCATGTGTCGTGGCTGGACATCGCCGCCTTGCATGCAGCCGTACCCCATGCCCGCTTCGTGTCCAAGGCCGACGTGCTGCGCTGGCCGCTGCTGGGCTGGCTGATCCGCGGCGCCGGCACCTTGTTCATCGAGCGTGAGCGCAAGCGCGACGCGCTGCGCGTGGTGCACGCGATGGCCGAGGCGCTGCAGGCCGGCCAGACGGTGGCGGTGTTCCCCGAAGGCACCACCGGCGAGGGCCCTGAGCTGCTGCCCTTCCACGCCAACCTGTTGCAGGCGGCGATTGCCACCGCCACCCCGATCCAGCCCGCGGTGCTGCGTTTTGCCGACCCGGCCCACCGCTTCAGCCCGGCGGTGGTCTATGTCGGCGACACCTCGCTGCTGCAAAGCATGTGGCGGGTGGCCACGGCGCGTGGTCTGGTGGTGCATGTGGACCTGCTGCCCGCACACGGCAGTGCGCATGCCGACCGGCGTTTGCTGGCCGAGTCGCTGCGCAGTCTGATGGCCGAGCACCTTCAGGCCGAGCATCCCCAGGCCGAGCACCCGCAGGCCTGATCCCAGCGGCGGCCGCCACCCCCGCACAACCCAGGGCAAAGCCATGAATCCCGGTCTGTTGCTGGCATTCGACGACGAGCAGGCGCAGGCCATCGCGCTGGCCGCCGCCTTGAACATTGATCTCGCGTTGGTCGATCGGCACCGATTCCCGGATGGTGAATCGCGTTTGCGCCTGCCGCCGCAACTGCCCGAGCAACTGCTGCTGCTGCGCGGTCTGCACCAGCCCAACCACAAGCTGGTCGAGCTGCTGATTGCCCTGCCGGCCGCCCGGGCGCTGGGTGCGCGCCAGATCTTGCTGGTCAGCCCCTACCTGGCCTACATGCGGCAGGACATGGCTTTCACCCCCGGTGAGGCAGTCAGCCAGCGCCACATCGCCGCCCTGCTCGGCAGCCTGGTGGACGGCCTGATCACGGTAGACCCGCACCTGCACCGCATCCAGTCGCTCGACGAGGTGATGCCGGGCAAACGGGGCATTGCGCTCAGCGCGGCGCCCTTGCTCGGCGCCTGGGTGGCGCAACAGGTGCCCGGGGCGCTGCTGCTGGGGCCCGACGAAGAAGCGCTGCAGTGGGTGGCCGAGGCCGGCCGCTGCCACGGCCTGGACTTTGCCGTCTGCCACAAACAGCGCCTGGGCGACCGTGACGTGAGGGTAGCCTTGCCCGCGCTGCCGCTCGCGGGCCGCGCCGTGGTGCTGATGGACGACGTGGCCAGCACCGGCCGCACCCTGGTCGAGGCCAGCCGCGCCGCGTTGGCAGCGGGTGCGGCCAGTGTGGACGTGGCGGTGACCCACGCGTTGTTTGTCGGCGATGCGCTGGCGCAATTGCGGGCGGCCGGCGTGCGCCAGGTCTGGAGCAGCGACGCCGTGCCGCATGCCACGGCGGTGGTGCCGCTGGCTGGCCTGA
Organism: Burkholderiales bacterium; assembly: GCA_038236495.1. Lineage (GTDB taxonomy): Bacteria > Pseudomonadota > Gammaproteobacteria > Burkholderiales > Burkholderiaceae_C > Pseudaquabacterium. The sequence continues at coordinate 16,669 of JBBRZR010000038.1, read as the reverse complement.
TCGCTGCCGCTGTTCGGGCTTTCTGAGCCGCAACGACCCCGCTACAGTCCGGATCGAGCCCCGCGGCGTGGCCCCGCCGGGGTTGACGCGGGGCAGGCGGCCCGCAGCGAGGAGCATGCGTTTTGGCAATCGATCTGCTGCGGCAAATGACCGAGCACATCCAGGTGGGCCACCCCCTGCCGTTTGGCGTGCGCGACGAGCAAGGTGTGCTGTTGCTGGCCAAGGGCCGGGTGGTGGCCAACGACAGCCAGCGCCAGATCCTGCTGACCCGGGGCCTGTACGTCGACCATGACGAGGCCAAGCCCGGTGAAGAGGCCGCCGGCGCTGACGCCAGCAAACGCCGCCTCACGCTGTTCGATTTGTGGAAGCAGATCACCGCCCGGCTCGACCTGCTGCTGGCCAGCCTGGACAAACCGGGCTTTGCCGAGCGCTGCGCCACCTTTGCCAGCCAGTTGATGGGCCTGGTGCAGCGCGACCCCGACATCGCGATCTACCTGTCGGTGCGCCAAGACCCGAACCGGCTCAGCCTGTACGGCTTGTCGCATGCGCTGCACTGCGCGATGGTGGGCCAGCTCGCCGCCACCCGCGCCGGCTGGTCGTCCGAGCGGGTGGCCAGCCTGGTCAAGGCCGCGCTGACCATGAACCTCAGCATCATCGAGGAACAGGGCCGCTACGCCACGGCCGGCCGGCTCAACGAGGCCCAGCGTGCGTTGGTCCAGGCCCACCCCCAGACGGCGGTGGACCGGCTGATGTCCGCCGGCGTGACCGACGCCGACTGGCTGCAAGCGGTGCTGGAGCACCACGAGCGGCCGGGCGGCGGCGGCTACCCCCACAACCTGAGCGAGATGGGCGACTTGGCGTCTGTCCTGCGCATGGCCGATGTCTTCATGGCCAAGATCAGCCCCCGCACCGACCGCCCGGCGCTGCCGGTGCTGGACGCCGCCCGCCAGATGTTTGCCGAGGCCAAGGGCAGCCCGCTGGCCTCGGCCATCATCAAGGAGTACGGCATTTACCCGCCGGGCAACTTTGTGCAGCTGGCCTCGGGCGAGATGGCGGTGGTGATCCGCCGTGGCGCCACCGCGCACACCCCGGTGGCCGCCGCCGTGACCGACCGCCACGGCATCCCGGTGGTGCGCACCACCCGGCGCAACACCGCCGAGCCGACCTACGCCATCAAGTCGCTGGTACCCGAGAGCAAGATGGTCTTGCGCATGGCGCCCGAGCGGCTGTACGGGCTGGTCGAGGAATAACCCGGGACGGCCAGGGCGGGCCCCGCCGGCCGGTCAGGCGCTGGCCTGGGGCCTGGCCGCCCGGTAGGCCCGCAACCAGCCCAGCCCCGCCGACGTGCCACCCGGCCCGGTGTCGCGCGGCCGGTACTCGCAGCCTACAAAGCCGGTATAGCCCAGCGAGTCGATCAGGTCGAGCAGGTAGGGGTGGTTGAGCTCGCCCAGATCGGGCTCGTGGCGATCGGGCACACCGGCGATCTGGATATGGCCGACCCGGCTGGTGCAGGCTTTTGCAGCGCCGGGCAGGTACTGGCGCAGCTTCATCGCCAGATCGCCCTCGACGATCTGGCAGTGGTAGAGGTCCATCTGCACTTGCAGGTTGGGGGCATCGACCTGCTGCACCCAGGCATGGGCCTCGCGCTGCCGGTTCAAAAAGTAGCCCGGGATGTCGCGGGTGTTGATCGGCTCGATCAGCACCGCCACGCCTTGCCGGGCGGCCTGGTCTGCGGCCCAGGCCAGATTGTTCCGGTAGCAGGCGGCCAGGTCTTCAGCCGAGGCGCCGGCGGGCACCAGGCCGGCCATCACATGCACCCGCTGGCAGCCCAGCGCCTGGGCGTAGGGCAGGGCCAGCTCGACAAAGCCGCGGCGAAACTCGTCCACCCGGTCCGGCAGGCAGGCCAGGCCGCGCTCGCCGGCCTCGAAGTTGCCCGGCGGGGCGTTGAACAGCGCCTGAGTCAGGCCATTGGCCCGCAAATGTTCGGCCAGCACCGCGGCATCAAGCGCATAGGGAAACAGGTACTCGACCGCATCGAAACCGTCGGCCGCTGCGGCGGCAAAGCGGTCGAGAAATGCATGCTCGGTGTACATCATCGACAGGTTGGCGGCGAAGCGGGGCATGGCTGTCTCGGTGGGCTGGGCGGGTGTGGGGTGGACGGGCGGCCGGGTCAAGTGCGTGTGATCCGGGCCGCGTGATTTGATGGGCCGGACTGGTGGTCTACCAGACCGCGCCAAAGTGCTGCCGCAACTCCGCCAGCTGGGCTGCGTCGAGGGCGTTGGGCCGGGGCGTGACCATCAGCCAGAGCCGGGCGGTCTCGACCAACTCCTCCAGCGTGGCCATCGCGGCGGCCGGGCTGTCGTGCCAGACATTGGGCCCCAGCCGGTCCAGCAGCACCGCGCGCAGGGTCGCGCCGCGCTGCCGCGCCTGCGCTATGGCCGCGGCCACAAGCTCCGCCACAGCGGGGTCACCGGGCCGGTGGTAGGGCAGCAGCGGCACCTGGCCGACCTTCATCACGAAGTAGGGGGTGATCGGCGGCAGGACGGCCTCTGGCGTCCAGACACCGGCCAGCGTCAGGGCCACCAGCGGCGTGCTGTGGCTGTGGATCACGCACCTCGCCTCGGGTGCTGCGGCGTAGATGCGGCGGTGCAGCGCCAGCGTCTTGCTGGCCCGGTCGCCGCTGAGCTGGGTGCCGTCCTCAGCCACCTGGGCCAGCCGATCGGGGTCGAGCGCGCCCAGGCAGGCGTCGGTGGGTGTGATCAGGTAGCCGGCGCCGTCCCCCAGCCGGACGCTGATGTTGCCGGCAGTGGCGTGCAGGTAGCCACGCTCGAACAGCGAGCGGCCGACGCGGCAGATCTCGGCGCGCAGCCCGGTGGTGTCCGCGGCAGTTGGCCTGGTGCCCGTCATGCCGTGGCCAGCGCCTGGCTGAAAAAATCGGGGCCACCAAAGTTGCCGCTCTTCAGGGCGAGCTGCAGCGCTGGCTGGCCTGGCGCCCGCACCGCCTGGGTCCAGGGCACCCCCGGGCAAATGGCCGCACCGATGCGCAGCGTGTGCACGCCCAGGGCCTGCACCACCGCGCCCGAGCTTTCACCGCCGGCGACGACCAGGCGCTGGGTGCCGGCCAACACCAGGCCCTGGGCGATCTGCGCCAGCAGCTGTTCGACCATTGCGCCGGCGGTGGCCACACCCAGGGCGGCCTGGGTGGCGGCGAGCGTCGCGGCATCGGTGGTGGCGTAGAACAGCGGGGTGTCGGTCTGGCGGGCCGCCCAGGCCAGGGCCTGCTCGGCCACCGGCTCACCGCGCGCGGCGGCTGCCGGGTCGATTTGCCAGGCCGGCCGGCTGTTGCGGATCCAGTGCGCCACCTGGGCCTGGGTGGCCTGTGAGCACGATCCCGCCAGCACGGCGGACTTGCCGGTCATCGGATCGAGCTGCGCGGCAGCCGCGTCGAGCCGGACCCAGCCGCGCCCGGCCAGCACCGCCGGCAAGCCCAGCGCCAGGCCCGAGCCTGCGACCCACAAGGGCAGCTGGGCGGCGCCCTCGGCCAGGCGCTGCAAATCGGCGTTGTCCACCGCGTCGGCAACCACCCAGCGGCAGCCCTCGGCCTGTAGCGCGGCCAGGCGGGCACGGATGGCCGCGGCGCCCTGGGCCACGGTGTCGCGGCGCAACAGGCCGACCCGGCCGCTGCACTGGGCCTGCATCACCCGCACCAGGTTGGCATCGGTCATCGGGGTGAGCGGGTGATGGCGCATGCCCGAATCGCTCAGCAGCTCGTCACCGACAAACAAATGGCCGCGAAACACGGTGCGGCCGTTTTCGGGGAAGGCGGGACAGACCAGGCCCTGGCCCTGGCTCTTGCCCGGCGCGCTTCCGGCTGCGGTCAGCGCGGCCAGCAGCGCCTCGGCCACCGGGCCGATGTTGCCGGCCGGGGTGGAGTCAAACGTCGAGCAGACCTTGAAATAGAACTGCCGCGCCCCGGCCGCCTGCAGCCAGCGCAGCGCCGCCAGCGAGTCGGCCACGGCCTCGTCAGCCGGCGAGGTGCGCGACTTCAAGGCCACCACCACCGCATCGGCCTGGGCCAGCGCTTGCGCCACCTCGGGCGTGACATCCACCGGCACGCCCAGCAACTGCACCGTGCGCAACCCCGCACGCACCAGCATGCTGGCCACGTCGGTGGCGCCGGTGAAGTCGTCGGCAATCACGCCGAGGGTCACGCCGGGCGTGACGCCCTGCGTCGCCTCGGTCGTGACGCCCTGCGTCGCCTCGGTCGTCACGCCGGACATCAGGACGCGTCCTTGGCTGCGGCCATAGCGGGTGGTACCGGCAGCGTGATGCCGGTCATCGCCGCATACAGCTTGATCACCGCGCTGTCGTCCTCGGCACCGTGGCCGGCGCCGGCCGTGCCCAGGTAGAGCTGGTGCGCGGCGGCAGCCAGCGGCAAGGGCACGGCCAGCTTGCGGGCCGCGTCCAGCACTATCCCCAAGTCCTTGACGAAGATGTTGACCGAGGACAGCGGCGTGTAGTCGCCGGCCAGGATGTGCGGCACCCGGTTGGCAAACATCCAGCTGTTGCCAGCGGCATTGCAGATCACCTCGTAGAGCTGGGCCGGGTCGGCACCGGCGCGGATGCCCAGCGCCATCGCCTCACAGGCAGCGGCGATGTGCACCCCAGCCAGGTGCTGGTTGACCATCTTGACGGTGGACCCCAGGCCGGCGCGGTCGCCCAGCCGGTACACCTTGCCGGCCACCGCATCCAGCAGCCCGCCCACGGCGGCAAAGGCGGCGGGCTGGCCCGAGGCCATCACCGTCATCTCGCCGTTGGCGGCCTTGGCAGCGCCACCCGAGACCGGCGCATCGATCAGCCACAGTCCACGTTCGGCCAGCCGGGCCTCCCACCGTGGTGGCAGTGTCGGGTCGACCGTGGCCGAGGTGATCACCACCGAGCCGGGTTTGAGGTGCCTGGCCAGGCCGTCATCACCAAACAGCACCTGCTCGGTCTGTGCCGCGTTGACGACCAGTACCTGTACCGCGTCGCAGTGGCCCGCCAGCTCGGCGACGCTGCCGGCAATGCAGCCACCCGCTTCGGCGAGGGTGGTGCAGGCCGCGGCGCTGAGGTCGAAGCCCCAGGTGGGGATGCCGCGCCGCAAGGCGCTGAGCGCCGCGCCACGCCCCATCGAGCCGAGGCCGATCACGCCCAGGGTGGTGGCTGTGGTGGTCATGCGGAGTTTCCTTTGATTTGCAAGCGGATGGACGTGTCGGCGTGTTGCAGCCGGCGGGTGCCACGGTACATGCGTTCGGCGGCGGCGGCCCGGTGTTGTCCCGGGCCCGATAGCCTTCCCGACTTCGGGCCGGAACTCTGCCATGAGGCTGCGGGCCGCCAGCGCCAGCGCCAGTCCCAGGCTTCAGGTGGACGAGTTGCCTGAATCTGGAGCCACCGCGCAACCATTGATCCGCCAGGTGGCGTCAGCCTGCCGTTGCAGTTGGTAGGCGGCGGTCCAGAGGCGGCCCGCGCGATCCTTCAGCTGCACCCTCTGCAGCACGGCGCCGTCGGCCCACTCCGGCACAAAGAACGACGTGGCTGCGGGCTGCGCCAGCATGGGGTAGCCCGCCAGCACCATCGACATGAAGTTTGCGCTGTCACCGAACTGCGCGCGGATGGCCGCCGAGGCGAAGGCGAACGCGCTCTCAGCGTTGCCTGCCCTGAGGGCCTGGAGTTGGGCCTCGATGACCGCGCGCACTGCACGGGCGTCGCGCTCGGCCACCGCCGCAGCGCTGGCAGGCAAGGGCATCGTCAAAGCGCTCAGCAGCGCAGCAACCCACCCCAGCGCCAGCGCCCGGCGCCCGACACCGCTGCGCCAGGGCTGGCGCAGCACGGGTGCGGGCCGTACCGCCGGCGGGTCGTTCGCTGAACGGACCCGGTTCAGCGAGGCATCCTGTTGCGGCCCGGTCCGGTTGCTTTCGGGCGGGTGCTCGGTGTCGTGCCGGGACTCGGGTGGCGGGTTGCACATCTTCTCGCCATCCCATTGTTGGCCGCACCAGCAGCGGCCCGCAGGATCCACGATGCAGGTGCCACTGCCGCAGCAGCGAGGGTCGATGGTCATGCTGAACTCCAGGCTGTAAAACAACGGAGTCTGTCTTTTGTGGCGGGGGTCTGCTGGCCGCCCGCAAGAAGCCCCGCCAGGCACGGCGGCCAAAGGCTGAGCGCCCGGTCATCCGCCGCCGGCCACTGTTTGCGGCCACTGGTCCGGCGTGCCCGCATGGCTCAGGCCTTGCCCTGGTTGGCCACCGCTGCCGCAGCGCGCGCAGCGGCTTCCGGGTCGCCCAGGTAGCGGCGGCTGGTCGGCTTCAAGTCGGCGTCCAGTTCGTAGACCAGCGGAATGCCGTTGGGGATGTTGACGCCCACGATGTCGGCGTCGGCAATGCCGTCCAGGTACTTGACCAGCGCACGGATCGAGTTGCCGTGGGCGGCGATCACCAGACGCTGGCCGCTGCGGATGGCCGGGGCCAGCACCTCGTTCCAGCAGGGCATCACGCGAGCCACGGTGTCTTTCAGGCACTCGGTCAGCGGCACCTGGCCGGGGGCCAGGCCGGCGTAGCGCAGGTCGCTGCGCTCGCTGCGGGCATCGTCCGGTGTCAGCGCGGGCGGCGGCGTGTCGTAGCTGCGGCGCCAGACCAGCACCTGCTCATCGCCAAACTGCTTGGCGATGTCGGTCTTGTTCAGGCCTTGCAGCGCGCCGTAGTGGCGCTCGTTCAGGCGCCAGTCGTTGACGACAGGCAGCCAGGTCCGGTCCATCTGGTCCAGCGTGTGCCACAGCGTCCAGATCGCCCGCTTGAGCACCGAGGTGTAGGCGATGTCGAACTCGAAGCCGGCCTCGCGCAGCAGCACGCCGGCTTGCCGGGCCTGGGCCACGCCGGTGGCGGTGAGCGGCACGTCGGTCCAGCCAGTGAAGCGGTTTTCGAGGTTCCAGGTCGATTCGCCGTGGCGGATCAGCACGAGCTTGTACATGGTGGCTTCGGGAGTCGAGTGTGGGACGGCAGCGCGCTGGCGCTGGACGGGATGCTGCGGGTGGTGCCAGGGCGCTGCCGCACCGGCCGGGATCGGCGCGGCGCACGGACCCAGGGTGGGCAGCCTCGAATTCTATAATCGCGGTCCTCCTCCAGATTCAGGCCATCTCTCCGTGAAGTTCATCCTCGAAAATTGGCCGCTCATCCTGCTCGCCGTGGTCTCCGGCGGCCTGCTGTTTTGGCAGACGTACCAGAAGTCCGCCGGTGGCGGTGTGGGCGCGGCCGAGGCAGTACGCCTGATCAACCGCGAGAAGGGCGTGCTGATCGACGTCTGCGAGCCCGCTGAGTTTGCCGCCGGCCATGCGGTCGGTGCCCGCAACATCCCGCTGGGCTCGATCGACGGCTCAAAGTCGTTGCCGAGCAACAAGACAGTTCCGCTGTTGTTGTTGTGCGCCAGCGGCGCGCGGGCGGGCCGGGCGGCGGGGTTGTTGCGCAAGGCCGGCTACGACAAGGCCACGGTTGTGGCCGGCGGCCTGGCGGCCTGGCGCGAGGCCGGATTGCCGGTGGACAAGAGCGCTGCTTGAAAGCCGGCCGCAGCCGGTCCTGCCGGTCCTGCCGGTCCTGCCGGTCGGGTCATGCCAGCAGCGCTGCAAGGTCAAGCGGGTGCAGAGACAATCACGGGTTGTGAATTTTTGACGCCCCGATGCCATGACTGTTGTCCGCATGTACACCACCCAGGTCTGCCCCTACTGTTTGCGGGCCAAGGCCTTGCTCAAGCAGCGCGGCGTGGACCTGATCGACGAAGTGCGCATCGACCTCGACCCGGCGCAGCGTGAGCACATGATCGCGTTGACCGGCCGCCGCACCGTGCCGCAGATCTTCATCGGCGAGACCCATGTGGGCGGCTGCGACGAGTTGATCGCGCTGGACCGCAGTGGTGGCTTGGTGCCCTTGCTGCAAGCCTGAGCGCCGGACCCCGCGCGCCGAGGGGCGCAGTCCATACAAGCGCTGGCGTGTCGAGCGCTGGCTGCGGGCGGTTGCGATGTCGATGGCGGCGCTGTCCGTCTTGCTGCGCGCCGTGAGCGCCAGGCTTACCCCAGACGATGACACCGACCTGCCGCAGGCCCGCCCGGGACAGGGACTGACCCGTCTGATCGGTTTCTTCTGCCGGGTTGCGCAACCGGGTCGAGGTCTTCGGCACCGGCACGTCGGCTTTGTTGCCGCTGGGTTGAACCGGACGCCCCAACCGGGCTGGCGCCAGCCGTTCAGCCGTTCAGTAGTTCAGTAGTTCAGTAGTTCAGTAGTTCAGTAGTTCAACCCCATCGCCTCGCGCACCTCCTTCATGGTCTGGCGCGCCACCGTGCGGGCGCGCTCGGTGCCCATCTCGACGATCCAGTGGATCTGCTTCGGGTTGGCGAGGTAGGTTTCGGCGCGCTCGCGCCAGGGCTGTTGCTCACGCAGGATGGCGTCGATCACCGGCTGCTTGCAGTCCAGGCAGCCAATGCCGGCGGTGGTGCAGCCTTGTACGACCCAGTCCTGGGTCGGCGCGTCGGAGTAGACCCGGTGGAACTGCCACACCGGGCAGCGCAACGGGTCACCCGGGTCGGTGCGGCGCACCCGCTGCGGGTCGGTGGGCATGCGGCGCACCTTGGTCGTCACCACGGCCGGCTCGTCGCGCATCGCGATCGTGTTGCCCCGGCTCTTGCTCATCTTGTCGCCGTCCAGCCCGGGCAGCTTGCTGGTCTCGGTCAGCAGCACGGCTGGCTCGGTCAACACGCTCTTGCCGCTGCCTTTGAGGTGGCCCAGCAACAACTCGGCATCATCGTTGTCCAGCGTGGCCGCCTCGCGCGCCTTGCGCACCACGGCTTCACCACGGCCCAGTGCCTCGGCCGAGCCGTCCTGGCCGTAGGACTTGCGCTGACGCTCGATGTAGCGGGCGTCGTCCTTGCTCAACTTGGCCAGCGCGGCGGCCACCTGCTGGTCGTGGTTGGCGGCACGGCCGTAGAGGTGGTTGAAGCGGCGCGCCACCTCGCGGGTGATCTCGACGTGCGGCGCCTGGTCCTCGCCCACCGGCACAAACGACGCCTTGTAGATCAGGATGTCGGCCGCCTGCAGCAGCGGGTAGCCGAGAAAGCCGTAGGTCGCGAGATCGCGGTCCTTGAGCTTGTCCATCTGGTCCTTGTAGGTCGGCATGCGCTCCAGCCAGGACAGCGGCGTGCCCATCGCCAGCAGCGTGAACAGCTCGGCATGCTCGGGCAGGCGGCTCTGGATGAAGATCGTCGCCTTTTCGGGGTCGATACCGGCCGCCAGCCAGTCGATGACCATGTCGTAGACCGACTTCTCGATGACGCCACGCTCCTCGTAGTGCGTGGTCAGCGCATGCCAGTCGGCGACGAAGTAGAAGCAGTCGTACGCGTGCTGCAGCCGCACCCAGTTCTTGAGCGCGCCGTGGTAGTGGCCGAGGTGCAGGGCGCCGGTCGGGCGCATGCCGGAGAGTACGCGGGGTCGCATGGAGACATCCTTCTAGAGAGGGTTGCGATTCTCGCAGACCGTGCTTTGCCAGGCTGGCACCGGTCGGGCCAGGCCCGGCAAGGCCTTGCCCCTACACTTCGCGCCCGACATGAAGCGCATCCTGATCCTGATCTCCGGCCGCGGCAGCAACCTGCAGGCCATCGTGCAGCGCTGCGCCGACCAGGCCTGGCCGGCGCGTGTGGTGGCTGTCATCAGCAACCGGCCCGGTGCCGAAGGGCTGGCCGTTGCCGAGCAGCATGGCATTGCCACCGCTGTGCTCGACCACCAGCCGTTTGCCGACCGCGAGACTTTCGATACCGAGCTGGCGCGGCTGATCGACAGTTTTGCGCCCGACCTGCTGGTGCTGGCCGGCTTCATGCGCATCCTGACCGATGGATTCGTCGCGCATTACGCCGGCCGTCTGCTCAATATCCACCCCTCGCTGCTGCCGGCCTTTGCCGGTTTGCATACCCACCGCCGCGCTATTCAGGCCGGCTGCAAGGTGGCGGGCGCCACGGTGCACTTCGTCACGCCCACGCTGGACCACGGCGCCATCGTGGCCCAGGCCACCGTGCCGGTGCTGGCCGGTGACACACCCCAGGCTTTGTCAGACCGGGTGCTGGCGGCCGAGCACCGGATGTACCCCGAGGCGGTGCGCTGGTTTGTCGAGGGTGACCTGCTGTTGACCGACGACGGCGTGGTGCGCCACCGGCGCGGTGTGGCACAGCTTTTTTGCGGCTGAGTGGTCAGACTGGCGGCACATCCAGCCGCGCAAAACGCGGCTGCACCGCGCCGTCGATGCTGACGGTCTCGAAGAACATCGCGTAGGGCCGAACCCACAGCGCAGCCTCGCCATAGAGTGGCCGGTACAGCACCAGGGGCTCCAGTGTCTCGCTGTGGCGCACCACGCCGACAAGCTCGTACTCGTTGCCCTTGTAATGGCGGTAGCGGCCGACAGGGGCGGGCGGCAGGGGCGGCAAGTCAGTGGTCATCGGCGTTGGGGAACAGTCCGTCAAGTAGACCGACCAGGCGAGAACCGCCGCGCGGCGATAATCCGGGGATGCATCCTACCGCTCTGCTTGACCTGGCCACCGAACTGGTGCGCGCCGTGCTCAAGCTCGACGCCCCCGCCGACAGCATCGTCTCCGGCTTTTTCCGCAAGCACCGCACCCTGGGTCCACGCGAGCGCCACGCATTGGCCGAGACCGCCTACGCCGTGCTGCGCCGGCGCTCACTGCTGCAGCACCAGGCCCAAAGCGGCACCGGCGCGCTGGAGCGCCGTCTGGCGATCCTGGCCTGGTCGGGCGACGCCAACCTGCTCAAGGGCGCTGTCGGCCCCAATGAGCAGCAGTGGCGGTCCCAGGTGCAGGCGGTGGACCCGGCCGGTTTCTCCGAGAAGCTGCGCCACAACCTGCCCGACTGGTTGGCATCGGCGCTGCGCTCGCAATTGGGTGACGCCGAGTTCTGGCCCCTGGTGGCCGCGCTCAACGAGCCAGCCTCGCTGGACTTGCGGGTCAACGTGCTCAAGGCCAAGCGCGAGGACATCCTGTCGATCCTGAACCAGGCCGGCCTGCGGGTTGCGCCCACGCCGTTTTCACCCTGGGGCATCCGGGTGCCGGGCAAGCCCGCGCTGCAGAAGATCGATGCCTTCGTGCGCGGCGATATCGAGGTGCAGGACGAGGGCAGCCAGCTGCTGGCCGTGCTGCTGGACGCCAAGCGCGGCGAGATGGTCGTCGATTTCTGTGCCGGTGCCGGCGGCAAGACGCTGGCGCTGGGTGCGTCCATGCGCTCGACCGGCCGGCTCTACGCGTTCGATACTTCGGGCCACCGCCTCGATGCGCTCAAACCGCGCATGGCGCGCAGCGGCCTGTCCAATGTGCACCCGGCGCAAATTGCGCACGAGCGTGACGAGCGCGTCAAACGCCTGTCCGGCAAGATCGACCGGGTGCTGGTCGATGCGCCGTGTTCAGGTCTGGGCACGCTGCGCCGCAACCCGGACATGAAATGGCGCCAGTCGCCGCAGGCAGTGGCCGAGTTGCAGGTCAAGCAGACCGCCATTCTCGACAGCGCGTCGCGCCTGCTCAAGCCGGGTGGCCGGCTGGTCTATGCCACCTGCAGCCTGCTGCGTGACGAAAACGAGGCGGTGGCCGAGGCGTTTGGTGCCGCGCACCCGGATTTCATCCCGGTCTCGGCACAAGACGCGCTGGAGGCCGCGCACGTGGAGCGCGCCGCGGAGTTGACGCAAAACGGCTATTTGCGCCTGTGGCCGCACCGGCATGCCACTGACGGGTTTTTTGCAGCGGTATGGCAACGCCGCTGAAAACTCGGGCGCCGGCGCTTGCGCCAGCACAAAGCGCCCGCATCTTCTGGTTTGACCCGGCTTCAGTACGTAATTTCCAACCGTCCGCGTTGAGCCCGGTCACTTACAATTCGCAATTCGCCCTGTCTTGGGGCGGTCAAGGGTCAAGATGAGTGTGATTGCTACGCTGGGTTCGTCATTGCTGGATCTGCTGGCGCATGGCCTGTGGGCCAGTGCCACTTGGTGGCAGGTGCTGGTGGTGACACTGGTCATGACCCACATCACCATCAGCGGGGTGACGATCTTCCTGCACCGGGCGCAGGCGCACCGGGCTCTGGACTTGCACGCCATCCCCGCGCACTTTCTGCGTTTCTGGCTATGGCTGACGACCGGCATGGTCACCAAGGAGTTCGTCGCGGTTCACCGCAAGCACCATGCCAAGTGCGAGACCGAAGAAGACCCGCACAGCCCGCAAACCCGCGGCATCAAGGCCTTGTTGCTGACCGGCGTCGAGCTGTACCGCACCGAGTCCAAGGTCAAGGAAACGATCGAAAAATACGGTCGCGGCACGCCCGACGACTGGATCGAGCGCAACCTCTACACCCGCTTCAGCTGGCAAGGGGTGGCCCTGATGTTGATCATCGATCTGGCCTTGTTCGGCGCCATCGGCCTGACGGTCTGGGCGGTGCAGATGTTGTGGATACCGGTGATGGCCACCGGCATCATCAACGGCATCGGGCACTACTGGGGCTACCGCAACTTCGAGGCAGCAGATGCCTCGACCAACGTCTCGCCCTGGGGCATCCTGATCGGCGGCGAGGAGTTGCACAACAACCACCACACCTACCCGACCTCGGCCAAGTTCTCGGTCAAGCCCTTCGAGTTCGACATCGGCTGGGGTTACATCCGCGCGATGGAGTGGGTGGGCTTGGCCAAGGTGCGCAAGACCGCGCCGCAGCTCAAGCTGGGGACGGTCAAGTCGCAGGCCGACGCCAAGACGCTGGAGGCGATCATCGCCAACCGCTACGAGCTGATGGCCAAGTACGCCAATGAATTGCGTGCCGCTTGCTCTGCCGAGCTGGCCAAGGCCCAGGGCACTGGCAAGCTGGGCGAGTTGCAATTGGCCAAGCGTTGGCTGCACCGCGATGCCGAGAAGATTCCGGCCGAGGTGCTGCCGCAACTGGCCAGCGCGGTGCAGGGCAGCCCCAAGCTGGCCAAGCTGGTGGCGATGCGTGAAGAATTGCGCCAGCTCTGGACCCGCACCAATGTGTCGGCCGACCAGCTCCTGTGCGACCTGCAGGCTTGGTGCAAGAAGGCCGAGAGCAGCGGCATCGAGGCGCTGGAGCAATTCTCGATCAAGCTGCGGGCGGCACACGCCTGATGGGGTGTGCTGCAAACGTCGGTCCGCCTTGGCGGGTTCGGTCGAACAGCAAGGGCTCCGAGGAGCCCTTTTTCACGCTTGTGGCCTGCTGGCTTTCAATTGGATGGGTGCGGTGCCCGATTCAGGCGATTGACCGCCGCTGATGGGACGCTGGAGACGCTGCTGAAGCGCCAATGGCTTGTGCATTGCCCAGGCCGACACCCGACAAAGAAGTGACGCCCAGCAAAAAGCCCACCGGGTGAGGGTGGGCTTCCAGAAACCAGGATCGATGCCGGGGTTGACCCCGGCTGCGATCAGCGCAGCTTGATTTCTTTGTACAGCACGTGCTTGCGGGCCTTTGGGTCGAACTTCATGAATTCGAGCTTGCCCGGCGTGGTTTTCTTGTTCTTGCTGGTGGTGTAGAAATGGCCGGTTCCTGCAGAGGATTCCAGCTTGATCTTTTCACGTCCGCCTTTGGATGCCATGGTGTGCTCCGGATTTTCGGGTGTCTAGGGAGAGGATCAGAGCGCGTGCTTGGCGCGCAGATCGGCCACGATCTGGTCGATGCCGACCTTGTCGATCAGGCGCAGCGCTGCGTTGGTGATGCGCAGGCGCACCCAACGGTTTTCGCTCTCGACCCAGAAGCGGCGGTATTGCAGGTTGGGCAACCAGCGACGCTTGGTCTTGTTGTTGGCGTGGGAAACGTTGTTTCCCACCATCGGGCGCTTGCCCGTGACTTGACAGACGCGTGCCATGACGCTTCTCCGAAAATCTTGACTGTTGCAGGCACGGCAACCAGCGCAGGGGAGCCACAAATCAAGGTGTACGCTGTTCTGTACCCCGAGGCTTGCACCGCCTTGAATAGCTGCCTGTTTGAGGCTTTTACGTGTGACCCTGTCCGGCAGCCCTCACGGCCTTGAGCGCTCTCGTTGCCCCGGCCCTGAAGGGTTGGCCTTCGGGTGGATTCAACGGCCGCTCTCGGCAAAGACCATGATTATAGCCAGAAACGCATGTAGCCTGGCGGGTCAGCTTTGCTGTTCAAGAAAACGCTGTGCATCCAGCGCAGCCATGCAGCCGGTGCCGGCCGACGTGATGGCCTGGCGGTAGACATGGTCCTGCACATCGCCGGCGGCAAACACACCTGGCACGCTGGTCATGGTGGCAAAGCCGTTCAGCCCGGTGCGCGTGACGATGTAGCCGTCTTTCATCTCCAGCTGGCCCTTGAAGATGTCGGTGTTGGGCTGGTGGCCGATGGCGATGAAACAGCCCTTCAGCGGCAGGTCGACTGATGCGCCAGTGCTGACGTTCCTGAGCCGCACCCCGGTCACGCCACTGGTATCGCCCAGCACCTCGTCCAGGGTGTTGAACAGGTGCAGCACGATCTTGCCGGCGGCGACCTTCTCGTGCACCTTGTCGATCAGGATGGGCTCGGCGCGGAACTTGTCGCGCCGGTGCACCAGGTGCACCGTGCTGGCAATGTTGGACAGGTAAAGGGCTTCTTCGACAGCGGTGTTGCCGCCACCGATCACCGCCACCGTGTCGCCCTTGTAGAAGAATCCATCGCAGGTGGCGCAGCCGCTGACGCCCCGGCCCATGAAGGCTTCTTCGGACGGCAGCCCCAGGTATTTGGCGCTGGCGCCGGTGGCGATCACCAGCGCGTCGCAGGTGTAGTCACCGCTGTCGCCCTTCAGCTTGAACGGCCGCTGGGACAGGTCGACGGTATGCACCTGGTCGAACACGATCTGGGTGTTGAAGCGCTCGGCATGCTTGAGAAATCGCTCCATCAGCTCTGGCCCCTGCACGCCCATCACATCGGCCGGCCAGTTGTCGACCTCGGTGGTGGTCATCAGCTGGCCGCCTTGGGCCATGCCGGTGACCAGCATCGGCTTCAAGTTGGCGCGGGCAGCGTAGACCGCCGCGGTGTAGCCGGCGGGGCCGGACCCCAGGATCAGCACTTGGGCGTGGAGGGGGGCAGAGCTCATGGTGGACCCGTCAAATGGTGAAGCCGGCCACAAAAAGTCTCTGCGGCCCAACTGATGCAGGAATTGTCACATGGGGTGCACACCCACTGCGGCAAGCCTGTCAATCGGCACAATAGGCATTCCTCACGGAATTGCGGCAATTTGCCCCGTCTACTCGCGCGTTGGGCAGGCAGTCGACAAGAACACACTCTCCGACGGAAGGGAATCCACCATGTCCATGCTGACCAATCTCGACTTGATCCGGCGCGTGCCGCTGTTCTCGATGCTCACCAACGACCAGGCGCAGGCGATTGCCGACAGCGTGGTCAAACGCCGGTTTCGCCGCGGCGAACTGGTGGTGGAGCAGGGCCGCAAGAGCAACGCGCTGTTCATCCTGCTCAACGGCCGGGCCCGGGTGCTGACTTCGGACAACCGCGGCCGTGAGGTGATCCTGGCCGTATTGGGGTCTGGCGACTATGTCGGCGAGATGAGCCTGATCGACAACGAGGCCCATTCGGCTACGGTGCGCTGCGAGATCCAGACCGACATGCTGGTCCTGGGCCGGCCGGATTTTGCGCGTTGCCTGCCTGAGAACTCGTCGCTGTCCTACGCCATCCTGCGCGGACTGGTGCGCCGCTTGCGCCATGCCGACCGGCAGATCGAATCGCTGGCCTTGCTGGACGTCTATGGCCGCGTGGCGCGCACGCTGCTGGAGATGTCCGAGGAGATCGACGGTGTCAAGACCATCCGCAACAAGGTCTCGCGCCAGGACATGGCCAAGGTGGTGGGCGCGTCGCGCGAGATGGTCAGCCGGGTGATGAAAGACCTGGAGGAGCGCGGCGTGATCGAGACCCAGGACAACGGCTCGGTGCTGATCAAGGAACGCGCGCCACAGCCTGAGTAAGCCTGGGCCGCTGCCCTGCAATCGCTGTGCCGGCGCGCCGCAGGCAGGCCGGTCTCGATGGGCCACAATCCCGGGCATGACATTTCCGCTCGGATCAATGGGTGCCGATGGCACTGCCGCAGCGACGGCACGCCGCAGCGCACCGTCGGCTGAACTGCGGCGCTGGCGCCAACAGGCCTTGCTGCTGGGCGGTGGGCTGATCTGGCTGCTGATGCTGCTGGCGCTGGTCACGCACCAGGCCACCGACCCTGGTTTTTCCACCTCGGGCCAGGGCGGTACGGTGGCCAACAAGGCCGGATTGATGGGCGCCTGGGCGTCAGACCTGGCGCTGTTCCTGTTCGGCTATTCGGCCTGGCTGCTGATGCTGGTGGCACTGCGCGACTGGCTGGCCACCCTGGCGCTTTGGCTGCGTGGCACCCCGCAGGACACTGCGGCGGACGATGCACCGCCCATGCCCAGCTGGATTTTCTGGGCGGGCCTGGCCCTGCTGATGACTGCCAGCTGTGGGCTGGAATGGACCCGGCTCTACCGCCTGGACGGTGTTTTGCCCGGCGGCCAGGCTGGCGGCGTGGTGGGCGCGGTGGCTGGCGGGCTGTCGATGAAATGGCTGGGTTTTGCCGGTTCGGGCGTGTT
>JBBRZR010000037.1:0-19326 GCA_038236495.1 Burkholderiales bacterium | reverse complement strand
GGTGATCATGGTGTCGATCAGCTTCCAGTCGCCCATGCGCTGGCCGTCGCGCGAGTTGGGCAGCACGTGGGGCGACAGGCTCATGTTCTCTTGGCCGCCGGCGATGATGATGTCGCTGTCGCCATCACGGATCGCTTGGGCTGCCAGCATCACGGCCTTCAGGCCCGAGCCGCAGACCTTGTTGATCGTGAAGCCAGGCACCGCGTTCGGCAGGCCGGCCTTGATCGCCGACTGGCGCGCAGCGTTTTGGCCCGAGCCGGCCGTCAGCACCTGGCCCAGGATCACCTCGTTGATCTGCTCGCCCGACAGGCCGCTGCGCTCCAACAGGGCCTTGATGACCACAGCGCCCAGTTCGGGGGCGGGTGTCTTGGCCAGGGTGCCGCCAAACTTGCCCACGGCGGTGCGTGCGGCGGCGACGATGACGATTTCGGTACTCATGTTTGTCTCCTGAGGTGAAGTGCGGATGGCGTGAATCTACAGTGAAAGATCGGTAGCCGCCCAGACGCCGGCGTTGGGCAAACGCTGGGTTGGACCGGGCAAGGTGTCGGCCGAATCAGGCCTTTTGCTTGACGTAGCGGCCTGGCGCGGGTTCGATGACCTTGTGGCTGCGGTTGCCGTAGCCTTTGGGTGCAGCCACCGGCTTGCCGCCATGGCCGGCCAACCAGCCCGACCACACCGGCCACCAGCTGCCGGGGGTTTCGGTAGCGGTTTTCATCCAGTCGGCGGCCTGGGCCGGCACCTTTGCATTGACCCAGTGGCTGCGCTTGTTCTTGGACGCCGGGTTGATCACCCCGGCGATGTGGCCCGAGGCGCCCAATACAAAGGTCTTGTCCTTGACACCGGACAGCACGCCAGTCGACAGGTAGGCCGCCTGCCAGGGCACGATGTGGTCCTCGCGCGAGCCGTAGATGAAGGTCGGGCACTGGATCTTGGACAGGTCGAGCTGTTCACCGCAGACCGTCAGCGCACCCGGCACCTTGAGCTGGTTGTCGAGGTAGGTGTGGCGCAGGTACCAGCAAAACATCGGGCCCGGCAGGTTGGTGGAGTCACCGTTCCAGTACAGCAGGTCGAACGGCGGCGGCGCTTCGCCCTTGAGGTAGTTGCCCACCACATAGTTCCAGACCAGGTCGTTGGGCCGCAGGAAGCTGAAGGTGGTGGCCAGCTCCTTGCCCTTGAGCAACCCCGGGCCCTTGGGCGCGTCGGGGCCGATGGTCATCTCGCGCAGCTTGACGGCCGCCTCGTCGATGAACACATCCAGGATGCCGGTGTCGTTGAAGTCGAGCAAGGTGGTCAGCAGCGTCATCGACTCGGCCGGCTGCTCACCGCGTGCGGCCAGCACCGCCAGCGCGGTGGACAGGATGGTGCCGCCCACACAGAAACCCAGGGTGTTGATGGTGGGCGCGCCGGTGACGGCTTGCACCACCTCGATCGCCTTGATCGCGCCGTTTTCGATGTAGTCGTCCCAGGTGGTGGCGGCCAGGCTTTCGTCCGGGTTGCGCCAGCTCACCACGAACACCCGGTGGCCTTGCTCGACGGTGTAGCGGATCACCGAGTTCTCGGGCTGCAGGTCGAGGATGTAATACTTGTTGATGCAGGGCGGCACAAACAGCATTGGCCGCTCCAGCACCTTGGCGGTCAGCGGCTTGTATTCGATCAGCTGGAACAGCGCGTTTTCGAACACCACCGCGCCTTCGCTGGTCGCGACGTTGCGGCCGACCTCGAACACGCTCTCGTCGGTCTGCGACATGTGGCCTTGCTCGATGTCCTTCCACAGCAGCTGCATGCCCTGGCTGATGCTGCCGCCGCGGGTCTCCACCGCCTTGGCCAGCGCCTCGGGGTTGGTGGCCAGGAAGTTGGCCGGGCTGGCCGCGTCCACCCACTGCTGCACCGCAAAGCGGATCCGGGCCTTGGTCTTGGCGTCACCCTGCACGCTCTCGGCCATCTGCATCAGCGTGCGGGCGTTGAGCAGGTAGCTTTGCGCGGCCAGGGCGGTGGCGGGGTTCTGGCCCCAGGCATCGGCCGAGAAGCGCTTGTCGCCCGCCGGCTTGGCCGGCGCGGCGCCGGCGGCCGGCACCGACAGCGCGTTGTTCCACATCGCTGTGGCCTGGGACAGGTAGTCCGCCTGCAGCTTGGACATCGCGTCCGCGGGCAGGCTCAGGCCCGACACCGTCTTCCACATGTCGGTCATGGCTGTGCCTATCGCTTGAACATTCGCTTGAACGTTCGCCTGGGCTTCTTTGCCGATGTCGCCGAGGGCGGGAACCGTCTTCTTGGTCATACCAGTCTCCTGTTCTTTCCACACCGGTCATTCGCCAGTGTGCGATGCTCTGCATGGGTTCACGTTGTACGGCGGTTAGCTTACCGCATGATGACTTGATATTTCAATCAGTGATATTGCGTACCGCCATCTGAAATGCACATCGTCGCACTGGCCTGGATGTTTGTCGTCGTCCTGATGGCCCTGGCCGAGGCCACCTCCACCCAGGGCACCGTGCTCGGGGCGTTTTTTACCTTGTTGCTCTACGGCGTGTTGCCGCTGGGCCTGGTGCTGTACCTGATGGGAACGCCGATGCGGCGCCGGGCGCAGCGTGCCGCCGAGGCAAGCACGTCAGCCGCGCAAAGCGACAGCGGCAGCGATTCGGCCGGTGCGGCCGTCGCGCCGGAACGAAAAGAACCGTGACGCATCGGATGCGGTGCACCACTCGCCGCCGCTGATCTGCAACACCCCCAGCGCGGCCAAGCGGCGGCGTGCCAGCCCAACCAGATTGGCGCGCCAGCGTGGGCTGCCGTCCGGCCGAGCTTGATAGGCAAACAGCGTGGGATCAGGAGCTTGCAGAGACTGGCCAAAGGCTTGCAGCACGTCCGCGCCCACCTCGAAGGCCTGTGGCCCGATGCACGGGCCCAGCCAGGCCAGCACCTGATCGGCCCGGCAACCGGCCGCGTTGCACAAGGCGGCCAGGGTGTTGTCGATCACGCCGCCCGCCAGGCCACGCCAGCCGGCATGGGCCGCACCGACGGCCTGACCATTGCTGCTGCACAGCAGCACCGGCAGGCAATCGGCCACCAGCACCGTGCAGCCTATGCCCGGCTCGGTGCAGATGCTGGCATCGGCCACCGGCAGCGCCGCGCCGGGGCGCAGAGGGCCCGCGCCCCGGCGCACGACATCGGTGCCATGCACTTGGTCGAGCCAGACCGGGTGCGCGTCCAGCGCGGCGGCAAAGCGGCGCTGGTTCTCCAGCACTGCGGCCTCTGCGTCGCTCGCATTGCCGTCGGCCAAGGCCGGCAAGCGATGCGGGCGCAGGTTCAGGCTGTCGAAAGGCGCCGTGCTGACACCACCCTGCCGGGTGCTCATCAGCGCGCTGACCCTGGCGGGCGCTGGCCAGTCCGGGCGCAGCGCCTGGCCCAGTGCGCCGGGGTCGGGCTCAGTCCGCCTCACTCGGCATCCGGGCAGGCGGACGGCTGGGTGCGGGTGAACGCGTCGAGTTGCAGGCAGGCCGCATGCACCCGCATCACGTTGGGCAGGTGCTCGGTGCGGCACTCGAAGCGCAGCGCGTTGAAGACCTGCGGCACCAGCGTGCAGTCGGCCAGCGTCGGGCTGTCGCCATGGCAATACTTTGCGGGCTGGGCCGCCAGCTGGCGCTCCACCACCTCCAGTCCGGTTTCGACCCAGTGGCGGTACCAGCGGTTTTTGTCGTCCTCGCTGACCTTGAGGTCACGCACCAGGTAACGCAGCACCCGCAGGTTGTTCAGCGGGTGGATCTCACAAGCGATGTCCTGCGCCAGTGACCGCACCCGCGCCCGGCCCAGCGCGTCGGCGGGCAGCAAAGGCGGCTCGGGGTGGGTCTCATCGAGGTATTCGAGGATCGCCAGCGACTGGGTGAGCATCGCGTCGCCGTCCTTCAACAAGGGCACCAGGCGGGACGGCGATACCCCCGCGTACGACTCGGCCAGTTGCTCGTTCTTGGCCAGGTGCACCGGCATGTAGTCGTAGTCCAGCCCCTTGAGCGCCAGCGCGATACGCACCCGGTACGAGGCCGACGACCGAAAGTAGTTGAAAAGCTGCATGGATCGACCGCCTTTGCGCACAGGGTTGAGATGAACAGGCCGGGCCAGGCTCAGCGAATTTGCACCCGCAGCGTGCCCAGGCCCTCGATCTGGCCCTCGATCAGGTCACCGGCCACCACCGCGGCCACACCGGCGGGCGTGCCGGTGAAGATCAGATCACCCGGCTGCAGCGTCCAGGCCTTGGACAGGGTTTCGATGGTCTCGGCCACGTTCCAGATCAAGTCGCGCAGATCACCCTGCTGGCGCAGCGTGCCATTGACGCTGAGCGTGATCGCGCCCTGGGTCAGCTCACCGGTTTGTGCGATGGCGTGCAGCGGGCCGATCGGCGCGGACTCATCGAAGGCCTTGCCGATGCACCAGGGCCGGCCTTGCTTTTTCATGTCGTTTTGCAGGTCGCGCCGGGTCATGTCCAAGCCGACCGCATAGCCCCAGATGTGGCGCAGCGCATCGCCGGCCGGGATGTCGTGTCCGCCGATGCCGATCGCCACCACCAACTCGATCTCGTGGTGCAGGTTGCCGGTGAGTGGCGGGTAGGCCATCTCGCCGGTGGCGCCGTCGGCCACCGGCAGCACCGCATCGGCCGGCTTCAGGAAGAAAAACGGCGGCTCGCGCCCGGTAAAGCCCATCTCCTGCGCGTGCTCGGCGTAGTTGCGGCCGACGCAATAGACGCGGTGCACCGGAAACAGACCGCCCCCGGCCACGGGCACGGCGGGCTGAGCGGGAGGGGTGATGACAAAGCGCATGGTGGGCGTGGGCAGTAGGGTTGAAAGGGCGGTATCCGTCGATGATGCCATGGGCAAACGCTACACTTTTGCCACGATGATCGAGATGCGCCGAATCAAGCACTGCCCCAAATGCGGGGCCCCTGTGGCCTACCGCATGCCCGACGACGACAACCGCGACCGCGCGGTCTGCACTGTCTGCGCCACCATCCACTACGAAAACCCGCTCAATGTGGTGGGCACGGTGCCGGTGTGGGGTGAGCAGGTCTTGCTGTGCAAGCGCGCGATCGAGCCGCGCTACGGCTTCTGGACCTTGCCGGCGGGCTTCATGGAACTGGGCGAAACCGTCGCGGAGGGTGCGCTGCGCGAGACGGTGGAAGAAGCCGGCGCCCGGGTCGAGATGCAGGGCCTGTTCACCGTGATGAACGTGGTGCGGGTGGGCCAGGTGCATTTTTTCTACCGCGCCCGCATGCTCGACACCACGCTGGACCCGGGCAGCGAGACGCTGGAGGCGCGGCTGTTCCACGAGCACGAGATCCCCTGGGACGAGATCGCCTTCCGCACCGTGCGCGAGACACTCAAGCACTACTTCGCCTGCCGCGCGGCCGGCAACTACCCGCTGCACACAGCCGACATCGGCTGACGTTGGCACAAAGGTGGGCTCTCAGGCGATCACGGCCTGCGCCGACAGCGCCGGGCCGGTGGCCGCATCGAAACCCATCGCCCAGAGCAGGTCCAGGTCGGCTGCCGACCGCACGCCCTCGGCGCACACCTGCAGGCCCACGCTCTGCACCAGCAGCACCAGACCGCGCAGGTAGCGCCGGGCGCCGTCGGCGTCCGGGCCGGTCAGGTCGTTGACAAAGCGGGCGTCGATGCGCACGCAGTCCAGCCCCAGGTCGATCAGCCGGGGGATGCGCGCCAAGCCCTCGCCTGCATGCTCCAGCCCCAGCATCACGCCCAGCGGCCGCCAGCGGCGCGACAGTTCACGCACAAGCATCGGCCGCTCCAGCGCCAGGGATTCGGGCAGGTCGATCCACAGCCGGCAGGCGGCCTGAGGCGCAGCCTCCAGCCGGCGCGAGACCGCGGTGACAAATTCGGACGCGCAGGCGGATTGCGCGGCGACATTGACACAGCGTGCCACGCCATCCCGCTCTATCGACTGCAGCGCCAGCGCCAAGGCCTTTTCATCGACCGCCGCACACAAATGGCTGCGCGTGGCCTGGGCCAGCCAGCGCGAGGCGGGCTCCAGCGGACCGCCGGGCGACAGCTGCACCCGCAACGGGCAATCCAGGTGCAACTGCCGGCCATCGGCGGCGTGCACCGGAAAGTCCGCCAAAGCCACCCGGCCCTGGATCAGTGCGCGGCCGATGAGCCGTTGCCAGGACTCGTGGCCCGGTTGTGACGACGACTCGGCCGCGCCGCCGGCAACATCCTTGCCGGACACACTGAAGCCGATGTCGATTTCGGCGCGTGACAGCGCGATATCGGCCAGTGCCAGCGCCTGGGCAGCGGACAGCGGCGACATCAATTCCACCGCGCCCGCGGCCACGCTGGCAGCCGGGTCGATGCCGGCCAGCGGCAGGCGCAAGGCCTGGACCAGCGAGGCCGCCGTCTCGGCCGCCATGCCGCCCACCGGCAGCAGCAAGGCAAAGTCTGCCCCGTTGAGCCGGCCGACGCAGCAGCGGTCGATGCGCTGCGGGTAGGACTGCAGGGTCTGGCCGAGCGCCTGAAGCACGTGATCGGTGGCACCGTGGCCGATGCGCTGGTTCATGCCCTGAAGATCACGCAGGCGCAGCAGGACCAGGCCAAACTCGGCCGGTGCACCGTCGCCGCTGAGCAAGGCGTCCAGCGTGGCCATGAAGTGGCGGCGGTTGGGCAGGCCTGTGAGCACGTCGCTGTGCGCCTGTTCGCGCAGCGATTCGAGCTGCCCGGACTGGGCGTCGAACAAGGCCTGCTGGCGTGTCAACAAGCGGTTCAGTCCGTCGGACAAGGCCTGCAACTCAGGCGCCCTGGACCTTGGCGGCGGCGTCGTGCCGTTGACAAAACCGAAGCTGCCAGTGTCTTGGGGCGCTGGCTGGCCGCCCTTGGCTCGGTCAGGCCACAGGTCGCGCCGGCCGTTGCCCTCGGTCTGCATGTCGGCCAGCAAGCGGTTGGTGGCCATGGCAAAGCCCAGCCGCGCCCAAGTGGCGCCGGCCAGGCCACCACCGGCCACGGCCAGGAGCAGCGCCAGAACGGTGTGGTCCCACCACACACACCCGCCTGCCACGACCAGCAGCGCCAGGGGCAGCAAGACCGAGGTCAGCGGCAAGGCACGTGCCTTCCCGCGTAACGGGTGGGTGGGCAGGGAAAAGGGCATGGGCTGCGGTGTGCCGTGGGGCACACAGATCGGGTTCACGGAATGCCGCGCTGCACAACCCGGCCCGCTGAACGCGGCAGACCTGGCAGGCGTCGTCTACCCGTGTTGTCGTCCCGAAACCGTGCAACTTGAGGTCCCGGCGCCCAGCACCGGGAATCCGTGCACGCCCTCAGCGCCTTGCCGGCGGCAGGTCGGTGCAGCTGCCGTGCGCCACCTCGGCCGCCATGCCGATGCTCTCGCCCAGCGTGGGGTGCGGGTGGATGGTCTTGCCGATGTCCACCGCATCGGCGCCCATCTCGATGGCCAGCGCCACCTCGCCGATCATGTCGCCGGCATGGGTGCCGACGATGCCGCCGCCCAGGATCTTGCCGTGGCCGTGGGCTTCCGGGCTGTCGTCGAACAGCAGCTTGGTGAAGCCCTCGTCACGCCCGTTGGCAATCGCCCGGCCGGAGGCGGTCCAGGGGAACAAGCCCTTTTTGACCTTGATGCCCCGCGCCTTGGCCTCGTCCTCGGTCAGGCCGACCCAGGCCACTTCGGGGTCGGTGTAGGCCACGCTGGGGATCACCCGGGCATCGAACTGGGCTTTGGTATCGCCAGCGGCCACCTCGGCCGCCACATGCGCCTCGTGCACCGCCTTGTGCGCCAGCATCGGCTGGCCCACCACGTCGCCGATGGCGAAGATGTGCGGCACGTTGGTGCGCATCTGGATGTCGACCGGGATGAAGCCGCGGTCGGTCACCAGCACGCCGGCTTTGTCCGCGCCGATCTTCTTGCCGTTGGGCGTGCGGCCCACGGCCTGCAGCACCAGGTCGTACAGCCCCTCGCTTGGCTTGCCGTCCAGGCCTTCGAACTTGACCAGGATGCCGTCGGCCGTCGCCTCGGCCGCCACCGTCTTGGTCTTGAGCATGATGTTGTCGAAGCGCGGCGCGTTCATCTTTTGCCACACCTTGACCAAGTCGCGGTCGGCGCCCTGCATCAGGCCGTCGAGCATCTCGACCACATCGAGCCGGGCCCCCAGCGTGGAATACACCGTTCCCATCTCCAGCCCGATGATGCCGCCGCCCACCACCAGCATCTTCTTGGGCGTCTGGCGCAATTCCAGCGCGCCGGTGCTGTCGACGATGCGCGGATCGTCTGGCAGGAACGGCAACCGCACCGCCTGCGAGCCGGCAGCGATGATGCATTGCTTGAATTTGATGGTCTGCGATTTGCCGGTCTTGGCCTGGGCGTCGCCGCTGGTCTCTTCGACCGTGACGTGGTGGGCGTCGGCAAAACTGCCGTAGCCGCGCACCACCGTCACCTTGCGCATCTTGGCCATGGCCGCCAGGCCGCCGGTCAGCTTGCCGACCACCTTGTTCTTGTGGACCAGCAGCTTGGGCAGGTCCACCTGCGGCGCGGCAAAAGTGACGCCCAGGTCGGCAAAGTGCTTGACCTCGTCCATCACCGCAGCCACGTGCAGCAGCGCCTTGCTGGGGATGCAGCCGACGTTGAGGCACACGCCGCCCAGTGCGGCATAACGCTCGACGATGACTGTCTTCAGGCCCAGGTCGGCGGCGCGGAAGGCCGCCGAATAACCGCCAGGCCCGGCGCCCAGCACCAGCAGGTCGCAGTCCAGATCGGCGCCACCGGCGTAGCTGGCGGCGGGTGGTGCTGGCACTGATGCCGCTGCCGGCGGCGCGGCTGCGGACGATGGTGCCGACATGGCAGCCGGCGCTGCTGGTGCCGCCGCGGCAGCGGCAGGCGCCGACGCACCGGCCGCTGCCTCCAGCGTCAGGATCAGCGTCCCCTGGTTTATTTTGTCGCCGAGTGCCAGCTTGAGTTCCTTGACCACGCCGGCATGGCTGGACGGAATCTCCATCGAGGCCTTGTCGCTCTCCACCGTCACCAGGCTTTGCTCCACCGCGATGGTGTCGCCCGGCTTGACCAGGATCTCGATCACTGCCACGTCCTTGAAGTCCCCGATGTCGGGCACGCTCACATCGATCAATGCCATGGGGGTCTCCGGATCGGGTTGGGTTTGAACTGCGGGCGCGGCATCACAGCACGATGCGCCGGAAGTCAGCCAGCAGGCTGGCGAAGTAGACGTTGAAGCGCGCCGCCGCAGCGCCGTCGATCACGCGGTGGTCCCAGCTCAGGGACAGCGGCAGGATCAAGCGCGGCACAAACTGCTTGCCATCCCAGCGCGGCTCGAGGCTGCTCTTGCACACGCCCATGATCGAGACCTCGGGCGCGTTGATGATGGGCGTGAAGTAGCGCCCACCGATGCCGCCCAGGCTGCTGATTGAAAAACAGCCGCCCGACATGTCGGCCGGGCCCAGCTTGCCGTCACGCGCCTTTTTGGCCAGCTCACCCATCTCGGTGCTGATCTGGAAGATGCCCTTCTTGTCCGCATCCTTGATCACCGGCACCATCAGCCCGTTGGGCGTGTCGGCGGCAAAACCGATGTGGAAGTAGCTCTTGAGCACCAGCTGGTCGCCCGAGCTTGTGGATTCAAGGCTGGCGTTGAACTGCGGGAACTTCTTGAGCGCGGCCACCGCCGCCTTGATCATGAAGGCCAGCATCGTGACCTTGATGCCGGACTTCTCGTTGTCCTTGTTGGTGGCCACGCGGAAGGCCTCCAGCTCGGTGATGTCGGCATCGTCGTGGTTGGTGACGTGGGGGATCAACACCCAGTTGCGGTGCAGGTTGGCGCCGCTGATCTTCTGGATACGCGACAAGTCCTTGCGCTCGATCGGCCCGAACTTGGCGAAATCGACTTTGGGCCAGGCCAGCAGGCCGGGGAAGGCCTCACCACCACCCGCAGCCGCCGCAGCCGGCGCCTTGGCTTGTTGCGCCGTGGTCTGCACCGCACCGGCCATCACATTCTTGACAAAGCCTTGCACGTCGTCCTGGGTGATGCGGCCTTTGGGGCCGCTGCCGGCCACTTCAGCCAGCGGCACGCCCAGGTCGCGCGCCAGGCGGCGGATCGACGGTGAGGCATGCGGCAACGCGCCCTTGGGCACTGTCGGCTCGTGCGGCGGCAGCGCGGCGGTGGGCGCGGTGCGGTCGGGTGCGGGCACTGAGGCGGTACTGACCACCAACGCGCTGGCTGCTGCGGCCGGCGCTGGTGCGCTGTCCACGGGCGCAGCCGCAGATGCAGCCGCAAATGCAGCAACGGCCGCGCCGCCCACCGCATCCAGCATCACCACCGGCGAGCCTTTGGCCACCTTGTCGCCCAGCTTGACCAGCACCTGGCGCACGACGCCGGCATGGCTGGACGGGATCTCCATCGAGGCCTTGTCGCTCTCGACCGTGATCAGGCTTTGCTCGGCCTTGATGGTGTCGCCGACCTTGACCATCACCTCGATCACCGAAACCTCGTCGAAGTCGCCGATGTCGGGCACCAGCACTTGCACCGGGCCGCCGCTGGCAGCGGTGACGGGCGCGGCCGCCGGCGCTGCGGCGGGTGTCGTCACAGCGGCCGGCGCAGCAGCCGCAGGAGCTGCCGCTGCAGCCGCCGCAGGGGCTGCCACGGCCGCAGCGTCGGCGCCCGTCTCCAACATCAGCAACAAAGTGCCCTCGTTGAGCTTGTCGCCCAGGGCCACTTTGAGCTCCTTGACCACGCCGGCGTGGCTGGACGGGATCTCCATCGAGGCCTTGTCGCTTTCGACCGTCACCAGGCTTTGCTCTGCCGCGACCGTGTCGCCCGCCTTGACCAGCAGCTCGATCACCGCCACGTCTTTGAAGTCACCGATGTCCGGGACCTTCACTTCAATCAATGCCATGTCTTGTCTCC
This sequence comes from Burkholderiales bacterium, assembly GCA_038236495.1. Taxonomy (GTDB): domain Bacteria; phylum Pseudomonadota; class Gammaproteobacteria; order Burkholderiales; family Burkholderiaceae_C; genus Pseudaquabacterium. Next base: position 8,408 of record JBBRZR010000037.1, on the reverse strand, counting down.
GTTCGCTGCGAATGTTGCCTTTGGGACGTCAGGCCGTCAGGCGTACAGCGGATTGATCTTTTCGGTGTTCAGGCCGTATTGCTTGATCGCCTCGGCCACCTTGGCCAGCGGCAGCAAGCCGTCGTCGGCCAGTGACTTGAGCGCCGCGACCACGATGTAGTGGCGGTTGATCTCGAAGTGCTCACGCAGCTTGCTGCGGAAGTCGCTGCGGCCAAATCCGTCGGTGCCCAAGACCTTGTAGGTGCGCCCATGACCTTGTGCATCTCTCGGCATGTAAGCCCGGATCTGCTCACCGAACACCTTGATGTAGTCGGTCGAGCAGATGACCGGCCCGGCATGGGCACCCAGCTGCTGCGCGACAAACGGCAGGCGCGGTGGCTCAGTCGGGTGCAGCAGGTTGTAGCGCTCGGCGTCCTGGCCGTCCCGCGCCAGCTCGTTGAAGCTGGGGCAGCTCCAGACCTTGGCGGCCACGCCCCAGTCGGCTTCGAGCAGCTTCCTGGCCTCCATCGATTCACGCAGGATGGTGCCCGAGCCCAACAGGTTGACCTGCCGCTTGCCGTCAGGGCCGGCCAGCCCCGGCGTGGCGTCCTGCAGCAAATACATGCCCTTGATGATCTGCTCCTCGGTGCCGGCGATCAGGCCGGGCATCGGGTAGTTCTCGTTCAGCAGGGTGATGTAGTAGTAGACGTTGTCCTGACGCTCGACCATGCGCTTCAGGCCATGGTGCAGGATCACCCCCACCTCGTGCGCAAAGGTCGGGTCGTAGGACACGCAGTTCGGGATCGTGCCCGACAGGATGTGGCTGTGGCCGTCTTCGTGCTGCAGGCCTTCACCGTTGAGCGTGGTGCGGCCGGAGGTACCGCCCATCAAGAAGCCACGCGCCTGCATGTCGCCAGCAGCCCAGGCCAGGTCGCCGATGCGCTGGAAGCCGAACATCGAGTAGTAGACAAAAAACGGCACCATGATGCGGTTGTTGGTCGAGTAAGAGGTCGCAGCAGCGATCCAGCTGCTCATGCCGCCGGCCTCGTTGATGCCCTCCTGCAGGACCTGGCCGTCCTTGGCCTCGCGGTAGTACATCACCTGGTCTTTGTCGACCGGCGTGTACTTCTGGCCCTCGGGGTTGTAGATGCCGATCTGGCGGAACAGGCCCTCCATGCCGAAGGTGCGGGCCTCGTCCACCAGGATCGGCACGGTGCGTGGGCCCAGCGCCTTGTCGCGCAGCAACTGGGTCAAGAAGCGCACGTAAGCCTGGGTGGTGCTGATCTCGCGGCCTTCGGCGGTCGGGTCCAACACGGCCTGGAAGGTGGAGAGTGCCGGTACGGTGAACTGCTCGTCGGCCTTGGTGCGGCGGTGCGGCAGGTAGCCACCCAGCGCCTGGCGGCGCTGGTGCAGGTACTTCATCTCCTGGGTGTCTTCAGACGGCTTGTAGAACGGGATGCCCTGGGCCAGCTGCTCATCCGAGATTGGGATGTTGAAGCGGTCACGCATCGCCTTGATGTCGTCGTCGGTCAGCTTCTTGGCCTGGTGAGCGGTGTTTTTGCCCTCGGCTGCCTTGCCCATGCCAAAGCCCTTGACCGTCTTGATCAGCAGCACCGTCGGCTGGCCCGTGGTGTTGACCGCCTTGTGGTAGGCGGCATAGACCTTTTGCGGGTCATGGCCACCGCGCTGCAGGCGCCAGATGTCCTCGTCGCTCATCTTGGCGACCATCTCGAGTGCCTTGGGGTGCTGGCCGAAGAAATGTTTGCGCACATACGCGCCGTCATTGGCCTTCATGGCCTGGTAGTCGCCGTCCACCGTGTCCATCATGATCTTGCGCAGGATGTGCTCTTTGTCGCGCGCCAGCAGCGGGTCCCAGTAGCCGCCCCACAGCAGCTTGATCACGTTCCAGCCCGAGCCGCGGAACTCGCCCTCCAGCTCCTGGATGATCTTGCCGTTGCCACGCACCGGGCCGTCCAGACGCTGCAGGTTGCAGTTGATGACGAAAATCAAGTTGTCGAGCTTCTCGCGGGCGGCCAGGCCGATCGCGCCGAGTGATTCGGGCTCGTCCATCTCGCCGTCGCCGCAGAACACCCAGACCTTGCGGTTGCTGGTGTCGGCAATGCCGCGGGCGTGCAGGTACTTCAGGAACCGCGCCTGGTAGATCGCCATCAAGGGGCCCAGGCCCATCGAGACGGTCGGGAACTGCCAGAAGTTGGGCATCAGCTTGGGGTGCGGGTAGCTTGACAGGCCGTGTCCGTCCACCTCTTGGCGGAAGTTGAGCAGTTGCTCCTCGCTGATGCGGCCTTCCATGAAGGCGCGGGCATAGATGCCAGGCGCCGAGTGGCCCTGGATGTAGAGCAGGTCGCCGCCGTGGCCCTCGTGCTCGGCGTTCCAGAAATGGTTGAAGCCGGCGCCGAACATCGTCGCCACCGAGGCAAACGACGAGATGTGGCCGCCCAGGTCACCGCCGTCGGCCGGGTCGAGGCGGTTGGCCTTGACGACCAGCGCCATCGCGTTCCAGCGCATGAAGGCGCGAAGACGCTCCTCGATTTCGAGGTTGCCGGGGCAGCGCTCCTCCTGGTCGGTCGGGATGGTGTTGACGTAGGGGGTGGTGGCAGAGAACGGCCGGTCGATGCCGGCCTGGCGGGCCTCGTCGATCAGCTGCTCCAGCAGAAAGTGGGCGCGCGCTGGACCCTCGTTGGCAATGACGGCGTCCAGCGCCTCCAGCCATTCACGGGTTTCCTGGGCATCGGTGTCGTTGGCGGCGGCGCCAAGAAAGGATTGGGGCATTGCGGACATCGGTTGTCTCCTCGATCAGGGTCGGGTGGGTCATCTGGGCTTGCAGTGAACGGGGCGCAGTTTGGCACAAAACAAGGATATTTTCAAATGGCGCGAGTCGATTTCGTATTGTGGGAAGCGACAACACCACAACCCCATCGACCCCTCGCCAGACTTGTGCAGCCCACCCGGATAATCCGCCACCATGATGCCCAACTCCCCAGGCCCGACCGGTGGCAGCACCACTACCGGCCAGCGCCGTTTGATTGGCCGCTGGTGGCGCCGCCAGTCCGCGGCGCGTCAGGACAGGCTCGCCACCTTCGGGCCTTTGGCCTCGGTGTTGCTGTTTCTGGCGGCCATCATTTCCGCCTTTTGGTACCTGCGCAACGAGGAACTCGAGCGGGAGGTCGAAGCGGTTACCCGGGACACCGAGATCGCGCAACAGCAAATCCGCCTGCGCCTGATCGAGAACCAGGAGCAACTGGTGCGTCTGGCGCGCGAATTCACCACCCGTGAGTTGAGCGTTGCCGATTTCACGCCTCAAGCCGCCACCTTTGCCAATGACCGGCCCGAGATCACCCAATTTGCCTGGCTGGGCGCCGACCGCCGTGCGCGGGCCCGCTACTCGGCGCAGGCCGATCGCGAGGACGTCGCGCAGCCCGGTGCGGTCGCGGCCTCCAGCGCCACCAACACGGCCGTTTCGGCGCCCGGCCGCAGCGAGACCGAATGGGCGTTCATCGCGGCCCGTGACTTGCGCCAGCCCATCTACTCGCGCCCGTTCAAGGACAGCCATGGCGCGACGGTCTTCCAGGTGCATGTGCCGATGCTGGCGCGCGGGCAGTTTGTCGGCGCGCTGGTGGCCGACTACTCGATTGACGTGCTGCTGAGGCATTTCGTCACCAGCGACGTGACACGGCGCCATGCCATCGAAGTGCTGGACGAGCGTGAAAACACCATCGCCAGCAGCGTGATGACCCTGCCCGGTGGCACCCGACGCCCGGCCATCCTGCACGACGTGCCGCTGGCACCCGCCACCAACGGGCTGATGTTGCGCGGCAGTGGCTACCGCACGTCCGTCGGCTTGATCGGCAACACGCTGTTCTGGATGGTGGTGGCGCTGTCGGTACTGACGCTCTGGATGCTGCTGGGCACCTGGCGCCACATGCGGCGGCGCTCGCAAATCCAGGGCGCACTGGTGCAGGAGACCAACTTCCGCCGGGCGATGGAGAACTCGATGCTCACCGGCATGCGGGCGATGGACACCGAGGGCCGGGTCAGCTATGTCAACCCGGCATTCAGCGCCATGACCGGCTTCACCGAGGACGAGCTGATCGGCCGCCTGCCGCCCTACCCCTACTGGCCCGGCGAGCGCATCGACGAGAACCAAAGGCTGCTGCAGCAGGAGCTGCAAGGCCGCAGCCCTGCCGGTGGCATCGAGGTCAAGGTGATGCGCAAGAACGGCACGCTGTTCGACGCCCGGATGTATGTCTCGCCGCTGGTCGATGCACGCGGCCAGCAGACCGGCTGGATGACCTCGATGACCAACATCACCGAGGCCAAGCGCATCCGCGATCAGCTGTCCGCCTCGCACGAGCGCTTCACCACCGTGCTGGAGGGTCTGGAGGCGGCGGTGTCGGTCTTGTCGGTGCAGCAGAGTGAGCTGCTGTTTGCCAACCGGTCCTACCGGCTGTGGTTCGGCGCAGATTCACGCGGCCACGCGCTGTTGGCCAGCGGCACCATGCCCACCTTGCCCATCACCCTGACCGACCACGACGACGAGGACAACCTGTCCGGTCTGCCGACGCAGGAGCTCACCGGCGTCGGCGCCAACCCGCGCGAGGTCTACGCCGCCTCGCTGGACAAGTGGTTCGACGTGCGTGCCCGCTACCTGCAATGGACCGACGGCCGGCTGGCGCAAATGCTGATCGCCACCGACGTCACCGCGCGCCGCCGCGCCGAAGAACTGGCCGAACAACAGGCCCAAAAAGCCCAGGTGTCGAGCCGGTTGATCACCATGGGCGAGATGGCGTCATCGGTGGCGCACGAGTTGAACCAGCCGTTGACCGCCATCACCAACTACTGCAACGGCATGGTGTCGCGGGTCAAGGCCGACACCATCGACCGCGACGCGCTGATCGCCGCGCTGGGCAAGACCGCGCGCCAGGCTGAGCGTGCCGGCCAGATCATTCACCGCATACGCGCGTTCGTGAAAAAGAGCGAGCCGCAGCGCCAACCCTCGCAAGCCAAGGCCATCGTCGAGGACGCGGTGGAGCTGGCCAGCATCGAGCTGCGCCGGCGCAACGTGTCGATCATGCATTACGTCGCGCAGCGCCTGCCCGACATCAACTGCGACCCGATCCTGATCGAGCAGGTGCTGCTCAACCTGCTCAAGAACGCCGCCGAGGCGATCGACAGCGCCAAGCTGCCGACAGCGCGGCGCCACATCGAGTTGCGGGTGATACCGCGCCACACCCCCGAAGAAGGGGGGGTGATCGAGTTCAGCGTGACCGACAAGGGCCCCGGCCTGGCGGACGAAGTGATCCACCGGCTGTACGAGGCATTCTTCTCGACCAAGGCCGACGGCATGGGCATCGGGCTGTCACTTTGCCGGTCCATCGTGGAGAGCCACCGAGGGCGGATCAAAGCGCAGAACCTCTACAATGGCGAGCTTGTGACAGGGTGCCGGTTTGCCTTCACCTTGCCCGTAGAAACCGCTGCTCGGCATGAGGAAATTCCGCGGCTTCATCCCCAGGATGGCGCCGCACCCGATGCCGGCAGTGGCCCCGCCCAACTCCCCAACAGCGTGCTCGCCGCGAGAAGCCATCCATGAGCCTGATCCCCAAGAAAGGCACGGTCTACGTTGTCGATGACGACGAGGCGGTGCGTGATTCGCTGCAGTGGCTGCTGGAGGGCAAAGACTACCGGGTCAAGTGCTTTGATTCGGCCGAGAGCTTTTTGTCCCGCTTCGACCCGCGCGAAGTCGCCTGCCTGATCGCTGACATCCGCATGGACGGCATGAGCGGGCTGGAGCTGCAAGACCGCCTGCTCGAGCGAAAGAGCCCGCTGCCGGTGGTGTTCATCACCGGTCACGGCGATGTGCCGATGGCCGTGACCACGATGAAGAAGGGCGCGATGGACTTCATCGAAAAGCCCTTCAAGGAAGAGGACCTGATCGGCCTGGTCGAGCGCATGCTGGACCAGGCGCGCGCGGCCTTCAGCCAGCACCAGGAGCAGGCCAGCCGCGACGCGCTGCTGTCGCGCCTGACCACGCGTGAGGCGCAGGTGCTGGAGCGCATCGTTGCCGGCCGCTTGAACAAGCAGATCGCCGACGACCTGGGCATCAGCATCAAGACGGTCGAGGCACACCGCGCCAACATCATGGAAAAACTCAACGCCAATACCGTAGCCGATCTGCTGAAGATCGCGCTGGGCGCCAACAGCACGGCTGCCGCCAAGGCCTGACGCCCACGCTGCTTTGCCGAGGCCGCTTCACAGCGGCCTCTTGCATTTCTTGCCGCCACTTTCACCGCCGCCTGCCACGCTGCGGCACCCACCGGAAAAGCCCATGACTGCCCAATTGATCAGCGGCACTGCGCTGTCGCAGCAGATCCGCAGCGATTTGTCACCGCGCATCGCAGCCCTCGCCGAACGCGGCATCCGGCCCGGGCTGGCGGTAATCCTGGTCGGTGAGGACCCGGCCTCGGCGGTGTACGTGCGCAACAAGGTCAAGGCCTGCGCCGAGCACGGCCTGCACTCGGTGCTGGAGAAGTACGACGCCAGCCTGCCCGAGGCCGATCTGCTGGCCCGCATCCAGGCGCTCAACAACGACCCCACCCTCCACGGCATCCTGGTGCAGATGCCGCTGCCGCGCCACATTCACCCGCAACGTGTGATCGAGACGATTTCGGTGGCCAAGGACGTGGACGGCTACTCGGTGCAGAGCGCCGGCGACCTGATGGCCGGGCTGCCGGGCTTCCGGCCCTGCACGCCCTACGGCTGCATGAAGCTGATCGAGTCCACCGGCGTGCCGCTCAAGGGCAAGCACGCGGTGGTGATCGGTCGCAGCAACACCGTGGGCAAGCCGATGGCCTTGCTGCTGCTGCAGGCCAACGCCACCGTCACCATCTGCCACAGTGCCACACCCGACCTGGGGCTGTTCACCCGCCAGGCCGACGTGGTGGTGGCGGCCGTGGGCCGGCGCAATACCTTGACGGCCGACATGGTCAAGCCTGGCGCGATCGTGATCGACGTGGGCATGAACCGGGTGCCCGCCGGCCAACCCGGTGCCGGCAAGCTGTGTGGCGACGTCGACTTTGACGAGGTACGCGAGGTGGCCGGGTGGATCACCCCGGTGCCCGGCGGTGTCGGGCCGATGACGATCACGATGTTGCTGGTCAACACGGTTGAATCGGCCGAACGCGTCGCCAGATAGCGGTTTGCGTTGCCGCCAACCCAGCCCAACTTCTGCCACCGCTTGAGGCCACCATGACCAACCCGCTGCTGTCTTCCACCGGCCTGCCCGCGTTTGCCCACATCCACCCCGAGCACATAGGCCCTGCGCTGGATGTGCTGCTGCCGGCGGCCGAGGCCGCATTGGAGCGTGCCGTCAGCGCTGATGTGCCGGCCGACTTCGACACCTTGTCGGCCGTGCTCGACGTGCCGCTGGAGCGCCTGTCGGGCGCCTGGCAGGCCGTGGGTCACCTCAACGCGGTGGCCAACACGCCCGAGTTGCGCGAGGCCTACAACGCCAACCTGGGCCGTATCACCGAGTTCTACACCCGGCTGGGGGCCGACGAACGGCTCTACGCCAAGTACAAACTGGTGGCCAATGGCCCGGCTGCGGCCAGCCTGTCAACCGCCCGAACCCAGGCGCTGGCCCATGCGATGCGCGACTTCGTGCTGTCTGGCGCCGAGTTGCATGGCGAGGCCAAGACCCGTTTTGCCGCCATCCAGGAGCGCCTGGCGGTGTTGGGCCAGCAGTTCAGCGAGCATGTGCTGGACGCCACCGATGGTTTTTCGCTCTACGCGACCACCGAGCAGATGGCCGGCGTGCCGGCCGATGTCTGCCAGCAGACCTTGGCGGCTGCGGCCGCCGACGGCCAGCCCGGCCACAAGCTGACGCTGCACATGCCGGTGTTCCTGCCGGTGATGCAATACGCTGAGAACCGGGCACTGCGCGAGCAGCTGTACCGCGCCTATGCCACCCGGGCCAGCGAGTTCGGCCCGGCCGATCGCGACAACAGCTCGCTGATGACCGAGCTGTTGCAACTCCGCACCGAAGAGGCTGCACTGCTGGGCCACAGCAGCTTTGGCCATTTGTCGCTGGTGCCCAAGATGGCCGAATCGCCCGAGCAGGTCAACGGCTTTCTGGGCGACCTGGCGCAGCGCGCCCGGCCGCATGCCGAGCGCGACCTGGCGGAACTGCGGGCCTTTGCAGCCGACGTGCTCGGCATGTCCGACCTGCAGGTCTGGGACCAGTCCTTTGTTTCCGAAAAGTTGAAGGAGGCGCGTTACGCCTTCAGCGAGCAGGACGTCAAGCAGTACTTCACCGAGCCGCGGGTGCTGGCGGGCCTGTTCAACATCGTCGAGACGCTTTTCGACGTGCAGATCCGGCCCGACACGGCCGAGGTCTGGCACGACAGCGTGCGCTT
>JBBRZR010000036.1:0-19500 GCA_038236495.1 Burkholderiales bacterium | reverse complement strand
TCAGGACCGCGATGATCGCCTTTGTGCCGCCAAAGTCAGCCGCCAGGGTGACAGCGGCGGGCTGCAGGCGGCCATGGTGTAGCGCGGCCAAGCCTGCGCCCGGATGTGGGTGGCGACTTGCGGCTCTGAGCTGCCGTTTGATTGGCCAGTATGGTGACGTTCGGCGTTCAACGTTCGAGGTGCGGCGCGAGGCAACCAAGGGCGTCGGGCAACCGGCTCCCTCCATGTCCCCCGATGCCGGCCAGCGGGCCGACATCTCCTCCTTTACTTACGGGATCCGGTCACCCAACGCCCTTGGCCGCCGCCACCTTTTCCGCGTGCGTTGGCTTTAAAACCCAGCGCGCGCAGCAGTTGTATTGGCGCCGTGTCGGGCTGGCGTGTCCCGCGCAGGTAAAGAAGGGAGGGCCGGTGCTTTTTCGGCCCGGAATGACACGGAGCGGGGCACGCCAGCCCGGCGCGGTGCGGTCACACAGCACCCACGAACGGCAAGTTTCAGGCGCAAAAACGAGAGTCAGCAACGAGCCGGCAACCGTCGGCCGTGGCAATGTGTTGGGGGGATCGAGTAGCGTCAGTGCGCAGCGCGCCTCACCAGCAATGCCACCAGCGTCAGCACGCAAATCATCGCGCCGGCCCAGAAGGTCCAAGCCGCGCCAAGCCGGTCCCACAGCAGTCCGGCCAGCACGCTGGCCAACAACAAGGCCACGCCGCTCACCAGGTTGAACATGCCGTAGGCGGTGCCGCGCAAGGCGGGCGGGGCGGTGTCGGCCACCATCGTGGCCAGCAGGCCCTGGGTCAGGCCCAGGTGCAGGCCCCAGATCGCAACACCGGCCAGCACCATGGCCCAGTGGGGACTGGCCGCCAGCACGCAATCGGCGGCAATCAGCAACAGCAGGCCGAGCACCAAAAGCCGCTGGTGGCTGCGTTGCGCTGCACGGGCATCGGCGGCGGCGTCTGCCGCGGGACGGTTGGCAGGGTCTGAGCCGCCGGCCTGTATGCGCAACCAGTCCGACAAGCGGCCAAACGGGTAGGCCGACGACGCGTAGACCAGGTTCATCGCCACCATCACCAGGGGCACCAGCGCCAGCGGCATGCCCGACTGCTGCGCCCGCAGCACCAGAAAGGCCTCCGAGAACCGGGCCAGTGTGAACAGCCCGCCCACCACCACGACCCACCAGAAGTCGGGCCCCAACTGACGCAATGCCGCACGGGAAATAGGGTTGACACGCGGCGTGCCCGGCCGAGCAGCGGGCTCCTTGACGCCCAGCCACAGCAGCAGCACCGATGCCGCCGCCGGCAGCACGGCCACCCAGAACACCGCCCTGAAGTCGTTGGCCCACAGCAGCATCAGGCCCACCGCCAGCAGTGGCCCGGTAAACGCCCCCACGGTGTCCAGCGATTGACGCAGGCCAAAGGCGGCACCCCGCATCGCCGGCGGCGCAATGTCGGCCACCAGCGCGTCGCGCGGCGCGCCCCGGATACCCTTGCCCACCCGATCGATCAGCCGCGCCGTCACGACCCAGCCGACACCGCCGGCCAGCGCAAACAGTGGTTTGCTCAGTGCACCCAGGCCGTAGCCCAGCAGTGCAAGGCCCTTGCGCCGGCCCAGCCAGTCGCTCAGGGTGCCCGAGAACACCTTGACGATCAGCGCCGTGGCTTCGGCCGCACCCTCGATCAGCCCCACCGTGAACGCGCTGGCGCCCAGCGCGGTGACCATGAACAGGGGCAGCAGGCTGTGGATCATCTCGGACGAGACATCCATCAGCAGGCTGACAAAACCCAGCATCCAGATCCCTGCGGGCAAGGGCGGACGTGGCGTTGGATCCGGACTGTTCATCGAGGCAAGGTTGGATGTCTGGCGCCAGGGCGGTGGTGGACTGACCCGGCCGGATCAGCCCTGCGCCCGCTGGGCGGCCCACAAGCCGCGGTCCAGTCGGTACAGGCAGTGCCGGCGCAGCGGGCTGCCGTCGGGCAGGGCGGGGTGGTCAAAATCCTGCCCGGTATCGACCATGCCGATGCGCTGCATCACCGCGCGAGACGGCAGGTTGAGCAGGCTGGTGAACGAGACGATCTCGTCCAGGCCGATCTGCTCGAAGCCCACCTGCAGCGCGGCCCGGGCCGCCTCGCTGGCCAAACCCTGACCCCAAAAGGCAGGCGCCAGCCGCCAGCCGATTTCGACGCAGGGCGAAAAGCTGAAGGTTCGGCGGGGCACCGACAGGCCGGCAAAGCCGATGAACTCGCCAGTGTCGCGCCGCTCCAGCGCCCAATTGCTCCAGCCCCGGGCCTCGAAGCCTTGCTGCCAGCCGGCGATGCTGGCGTTGCTCTCGGCGGCGCCCAGCAGGCCGGCGAAGTAGCGCATCACGGCCGGGTCGGCGTTCATCGCGGCAAACGGCGCGCGGTCGGCGGCGCACCACTGGCGCAGTTTCAGGCGCGCGGTGATGGGCTCGACCGGCGCGGGCAGGGTCGGCGCAGCCCAGGTCATGCTGCTGGCCGGGCACTCAAGGCTTGTTCGCGATCTTCTGGTTGATCTCGACCAGCTTGTCGTTGTAATCCTTGATCGCCTTCTGGCATTCGGCCACCACGCCGGCCAGGTATTGGTAGTCCTTGGCGCAGGCCCGCAGGGCGTTGCGGTCGTCGATGCCGATGCCGATCAGGTCGGCGTAGCTGACCGCTGCGCCGGGCGCGGGTATCGGCCGAGGATCGTCACACCGGCGGGTCAGCGCCTCGGCTGGCACGGGGCAGTCCACCGGTTTGACGATGACCGGCAGGGTGGGTGCACAAGCGGACACGAGGGCGATCACCAGCAGGACGGTGGCGCGCTGCAGCAGGACAAGGCGGTTCATCGTGCGCTCCCCACCCGCAACGGGGCCAGCAGTTCTTCGGGCACCTGCACCTTGGAGCATTCCAGGCCGGCGATGAGTGTCTTTTGTGCGGCCACCTCTTTTTCTAGGCGGTCGATCTCGGCCTGCAGCCGGGCTTTGTCAGCCGGCGTGGTGCCGGCGTTGGCATTGGCGCTGGCAGCGGCGGCGCGTGCGGTAGCCAACTGCGTGACGGTGCCGCTGTTGCTCTTGCCCAGCGCGGCAATGCGCTCGTCCCGTTTGGCCAGCGTCGCGGTGAATTCGGTCTTGGCTTGCTGGTGATCGGCCACCAGCTTTTGCTTGCCCTGCTCGTAGTCGGTGGTCATGCCGGCCACCTTGTCCTGCAGCGATTTCACGGCCTTGTCGTGCTCGGCCTGGGCCTGTACGCCCAGGTCCTTGGCCTTGGACAAAGCCTGCAAGGCGTCGCGTCCCGACCACGATCCGATGTAGTAACCCGCAGCGCCTGCCAGCGCCATGGCGATCAGCAACACCAGTTTGCCCATGGTTCCACCTCACTTGTTGTCTGTTGGTCATGCTGACATGGTTTGACCGGTTGTGGCCAGACCCGGCAGCGCGTCCCCCTATGCCCACGGCGCCGATTCGTCATGGCCAGGATCAGTTTGACAATGGCCGCAGCCGTCAACGCGACAGCGCCAGCTTCAGGCCGAAGCCCACCAGCATCGTGCCCGCAACCCGGTTCATCCAGCGGGTGACCTGTGGGTTGGCGCGCAGGCGGTCGGCAAAGTGGTGCGTGAGCATCACCGCCACCAGGCCGTAAATCGCGGTCAGCCCTGCCACGGTGGCGGCCATGAAGCCGAAGGTGGCCAGACCCTGATGCCGTGCCGGATCGACAAACAGCGGAAAAAACGCCATGTAGAACACGATGGCCTTGGGGTTGAGCAGCGTGATCGCGAAGGCCTGGCGAAAGTAGTGGCCGGCGCGGATCTGCAGCACCGGCGCGTCACCCGGTTTGGCGGTGATCATGCGCCAGCCCAGCCAGCCCAGGTAGGCTGCGCCCAGCCACTGCACGCCGGCAAACAGCAGCGGTGACGCCGCCAACAGTGCGGCCACGCCGGCCACCGCCAGCCACATCAGCACCTGGTCGCCGGCGATCACGCCCAGCGTGGCAGCCAGCCCGCCCAGCACGCCGCCCTTGCCGGTGGAGGTGATCAGCGCCAGATTGCCCGGCCCGGGGATGGCCAGGAAGACAATCACCGCCACCACAAACGCGCCGTAATCCGCCACACCGAACATGCCTGCTCCTCAATCCGCACAAGTCCGACCATGATGCCAGCGTCGGCCGGGCTGCTGCTGCATCCGCACGAGGACGAGATCGAGTTCAGTGCGATCCGGGCCCAGGGCGCCGGCGGCCAGAACGTCAACAAGGTGAGCAATGCGGTGCACCTGCGCTACGACATCGGCGCGTCCAGCCTGCCAGACTCGGTAAAAGTACGCCTGCTGGCCTGGCGCGACCAGCGCATCAGCGGTGATGGCGTGGTGGTGATCAAGGCGCAAGACCACCGCAGCCTGGAGCGCAACCGGGCCGATGCGGTCGAACGGCTGCGCGCCTTGATCCTGGAGGCTGCCCACGTGCCGTTGCTGCGGCGCGCCACCAAGCCGACGCGCGGCTCGCAGCGCCGGCGGGTGGAGGGCAAGGTGCAGCGCGGGCAGGTCAAGGCGCTGCGGGGCAAGGTGGGCGGCGGGGATTGAGGCTGGTGCGGCCGGTGGGGCCGGTGGCAGCACCGGTGAGTGCAGGTCTAGCGCCGCCGCCCACCACCGCCCAGGAACGAGCCCAGCACGCCGCGAATCAGCTCACGCCCCACCGCCGAGCCGATCGAGCGCATCGCCGACGTGGCGGCCGTCTGCGCCAGGCCGGCATGGCGACCGCCGCGCGGGCCGGTGCTGCCGAACACCATGTCCTTCAGGCCGTCGATCAGTCCGTCGCCTGCCGGGTCGGCCGGGGGCGGCGGGCTGGTATTTGCGCCGCCGTTGCCACTGCCGCCGGTGGGGGTGTTGCTACCGCCGCGCGCTGCGGCCTGGGCCTCGTCCGCCATGCTGCGCCCCGGGCCGAACGCGCCACCCGCGCCGCCCGCCCCGGCACCGGGTGTCGCGCCACCAGCCGCCGGCGCCGTGCGCCCCTTGATGCGCTCGTAGGCCGATTCCCGGTCCACCGTCTTGTCGTACACCCCCGCCACCAGTGAGCCCGCGATCAGGGCCTGGCGCTGTGCCGGCGTGATCGGACCGATCTGGCTGCCCGGTGGCAGCACGAACACCCGCTCGGTCGGGCAGGGCCGGCCTTGCTCGTCCAGCAAGCTCACCAGTGCCTCGCCCACGGCCAGCTCGGTGATGGCGGTCTCGACATCCAGCCCGGGATTGGCGCGCATCGTGCTGGCCGCCGCCTTGACCGCCTTCTGGTCGCGCGGGGTGAAAGCCCGCAAGGCGTGCTGCACCCGGTTGCCCAGCTGGCCCAGCACGGCATCGGGCAGGTCCAGCGGGTTTTGCGTCACGAAGTACACGCCCACGCCCTTGCTGCGCACCAGCCGCACCACCAGCTCGATGCGCTCGACCAGCGCCGGCGGCGCGTCCTTGAACAGCAGATGCGCCTCGTCGAAGAAGAACACCAGCTTCGGCTTGTCCAGGTCGCCCACCTCGGGCAGCAGTTCGAACAGCTCGGACAGCATCCACAGCAAGAAGGTGGCATACAGCCGCGGCGCGTTCATCAGCTGGTCGGCGGCCAGGATGTTGACCACGCCCAGGCCGTCCGAGGTCTGGATGAAGTCGGCGATGTCGAGCATGGGCTCGCCAAAGAACCGGTCGCCGCCCTGCTGCTCGATCTGCAACAGCCCGCGCTGGATCGCGCCGATCGACGCGGCGCTGACGTTGCCGTACTCGGTGGTGAAGTCGCTGGCGTTGTCGCCCACCTGCTGCAGCATGGCGCGCAGGTCTTTCAGGTCCAGCAGCAACAGGCCCTGGTCGTCGGCAATCTTGAACACCAGGTTCAGCACCCCGGACTGGGTCTCGTTGAGCGCCAGCATGCGCGCCAGCAGCAGCGGGCCCATGTCGCTGACGGTGGCGCGCAGCGGGTGGCCGGCCGTGCCGAACACGTCCCACAAGGTGGTCGGGCAGGCCAGCGGTGCACTGGGCGTGATGCCGCGCTCGGCCAGCGTGGCGGCCAGCTTGGCGCTTGTGCGGCCGGTCTGGCTGATACCGGTCAGGTCGCCCTTGACGTCGGCCAGGAACACCGGCACGCCCAGCCGCGAGAAGTTCTCGGCCAAGGTCTGCAGCGTGATGGTCTTGCCGGTGCCGGTGGCGCCGGTGATCAGGCCATGGCGGTTGGCCAGGGCGGGCAGCAGCAGGCACTCAATGGCGCCGCGCTGGGCAAGCAGGATGGGATCGGGCATGGGCAGGGGCTCCACCGGCTGACGGGGCCGGCGCCCGATCAGTCTAGCGGTTGGTTGCTGCGCCAACAGGCGCTAACAGGCACCAACAGGCCCAGACAGGCGCGACGCGGCCAGTTGCGGCCCAGGCGGCGAGCCGCCCGCGCGGGGCTGTCAGCCCGTCGACTTAAACTCGAGGGTTACGAACAAGGAGCATTCCCAGCATGGCGGGTCATTCCAAATGGGCCAACATCCAGCACCGCAAGGGCCGGCAGGATGAAAAACGCGGCAAGATCTGGACCCGCATCATCCGCGAGATCACCGTGGCAGCGCGCCAGGGTGGCGGCGACGTCGGTGTCAATCCGCGTCTGCGGCTGGCCATTGCCGGGGCCAAGGCGGCCAACATGCCGGCGGACCGCATCAAGTACAACATCGACAAGGCCTCGGGCACGCTGGAGGGCATCAGCTACGAGGAAATCCGCTACGAGGGCTACGGCATCGGCGGTGCGGCGATCATCGTCGACACCATGACCGACAACCGGGTGCGCACCGTGGCCGAGGTGCGCCACGCCTTCAGCAAGTACGGCGGTAACCTGGGCACCGAGGGCTCGGTGGCGTTCCAGTTCAAGCACTGCGGCCAGTTCGTGTTTGCGCCCGGTGCGCCCGAGGACAAACTCATGGAAGTGGCGCTGGAGGCCGGCGCCGAGGACGTGATCACCCATGACGACGGCTCCATCGAAGTGCTGTGCGCTGCGCCCGACTTCGAGGCCGTCAAGGCGGCGCTGGAGGCCGCCGGCCTGGTGCCCGAGATCGCCGAGGTGACGATGCGGACTGACAACAACATCCCGCTGGCCGGCGAGGACGCCGAGCGCATGCAAAAGCTGCTGGACGTGATTGAAGACCTGGACGACGTGCAAGCCGTTTTCCACAACGCCGAAATGGAACCATGAACCCGCACGCTTGCAAGCGCTTGATGCCCACCGTGCCCAAACTGGCCAAGGCCTGGGGTCGGACCCCGGCATGAACATTCTGGTGATCGGCGGCGGTGGCCGCGAGCACGCCCTGGCCTGGAAGCTGGCGCAAAGCGAACGCGCCCAGGCGGTGTATGTGGCGCCGGGCAACGGCGGCACCGCCCGCGACAACCGCCTGACCAACCTGGCCATCACCGACCCGGTGGCGCTGGCTGATTTTGCCGAGGCCCACAAGATCGGCCTGACGGTGGTCGGCCCCGAGGCGCCGCTGGCAGCCGGCGTGGTGGACATCTTCCGCAACCGCGGTCTGCGCATCTTCGGCCCGACCCAGGCTGCTGCGCAGTTGGAGAGCTCCAAGGCCTTTGCCAAGGACTTCATGCAGCGGCACGCCATCCCCACGGCCCGCTACGCCACCTTCACCGACGCCGCACTGGCCCATGCCCACATCGATGCGGTGGGCGCGCCCATCGTCGTCAAGGCCGACGGCCTGGCTGCCGGCAAGGGTGTGGTGGTGGCGATGGACCTGGCCGAGGCCCATGCCGCGATCGACTTCATGCTGCAAGACGGCGGCCTGGATGTGCTGCACAACGCCGATGCCGATGGCCAGGCCGTGCCGCGGGTGGTGATCGAGGAGTTCTTGCAGGGCGAGGAAGCCAGCTTCATCGTGATGGTGGACGGCAAAAATGTGCTGGCGCTGGCCAGCAGCCAGGACCACAAGCGCCTGGGTGACGCCGATACCGGCCCCAACACCGGCGGCATGGGGGCGTACTCACCCGCGCCGGTGGTCACGCCCAATGTGCATGCCAAGGCGATGCAGGAGATCATCCTGCCGACCGTGGCGGGCATGGCGCGCGACGGCATCCCGTTCACCGGCTTTTTGTATGCCGGGCTGATGATCGACGCCCAGGGCCGGCCCAAGACGCTGGAGTTCAACACCCGCATGGGCGACCCCGAGACCCAGCCGATCCTGATGCGGCTCAAGAGCGATCTGGTCGATGTGCTGATGCACGCCACCGACGGCACGCTCGACCAGGTCGAGCTGCAATGGGACCGGCGCTTTGCGCTGGGCGTGGTGCTGGCCGCGGCCGGCTACCCGGCTGCACCGCGCAAGGGCGACGCCGTCACCGGTTTGCCTGTCGATACCGAGGACGCGGTGGTGTTCCATGCCGGCACGGCCAGCGATGGCAGCAGCCTGCGGGTGACCGGCGGCCGGGTGCTGTGTGTCACTGCCCTGGGCGACTCGGCCAAGCTGGCGCAGCAGCGGGCCTACGACGCCTTGCGCGGCATCCACATCGACGGCGTGCTGTACCGCCGCGACATCGGCCACCGCGCCATCAAACGTTGAGCGGCGCCAAGCCCGCCGGCCAGACCGGAGACCCCATGAACACCCAGGCTGTGCGTGACTACCTGCTGGGCTTGCAACAGCGCATCATCGATGCGCTGCAGGCGGCCGACGGCAAACCCTTTGTGACGGACGCCTGGGTGCGCGCGCCGGGTGAGCGGCTGCAAGGCGATGGCCGCACCCAGCTGGTGGAGGACGGCGGCCTGCTGGAGCGCGGCGGCTGCAACTTCAGCCATGTCAAAGGGCTGCAGCTGCCACCCTCGGCCACCCAGCACCGGCCGGAGCTGGCCGGCGCGCCGTTCGAGGCCATGGGCGTGTCGCTGGTGTTGCATCCGCGCAACCCCTGGGTGCCGACCGTGCACATGAACGTGCGCATGTTTGCCGCGTTGCCTGATCCAAGTTCTGGCAAGGCGCCGGTGGTCTGGTTTGGCGGCGGCATGGACCTGACGCCGTATTACGGCTTCGAGGACGATGCCCGGCACTTTCACCAGACCTGCCAAGGCGCACTGGCGCCGTTTGGCCCTGCGCTCTACCCGCGCTTCAAGACCTGGTGTGACGAGTACTTCTTCTTGAAGCACCGCAACGAGCCGCGTGGCATCGGTGGCGTGTTTTTCGACGACTTTGCCGAGCTGGGCTTCGAGCAGAGTTTTGCCATGTTGCGCGCGGTGGGCGATGCCTTCTTGCCGGCCTACCTGCCGATCGTCGAGCGCCGCCGCGAGTTGCCGTATGGCGAGCATGAGCGTGACTTTCAGGCCTACCGGCGCGGCCGCTATGTCGAGTTCAACCTCGTGTTCGACCGCGGCACGCTGTTTGGCCTGCAGTCCGGCGGGCGCACCGAGAGCATCCTGATGTCGATGCCGCCGGTGGTGAAGTGGCGCTACAACTGGCAACCCGAGGCGGGCACGCCCGAGGCCCGGCTGTACAGTGACTTTTTGCGGCCACGCGATTGGATCGGCACGCCTTGACAGCGACGCGGCGCATCGGTGTGCTCGGCGGTAGCTTCGACCCGCCGCACCTGGCGCACCTGGCGCTGGGCCGGGTGGCACAACAGGCGCTGGCGCTGGACGAGTTGCGCTGGCTGCCCGCAGGTGCGCCCTGGCAAAAGGCGGGCAGTGTGGTGGCGTCGGGCCAGCACCGGGCCGCCATGCTGGCCGAATTGCTGGCCGGGTTGATGGCCGAACAGCCTGGCCACCAGGTGATCGACCCCCGCGAGCTGCAACGGGACGGCGCCACCTACACCATCGATTCGGTGCGCGAAATGCAGGCCGAACAACCCGGTGCAGACTGGTTTTTGGTCTTGGGCCAGGACCAGTACGCCCGCTTCGACACCTGGCGCGACTGGCCCGAACTGCTGCAGCGGCTCACGCTGGCGGTGGCCGGGCGGGCGGGTCAGGCGCCCCAGGCACCCGCGGCGCTGGCCGCACTGCCCCACCGGGTGCAAATCCTGGATCTGCCGCCGCTGGCCATCGCTGCCAGCGACATCCGCAGCCGTCTGGCGGCAGGCCTTCCGGTTGCAGCACTGGTAGGCGAGCGCGTAGCCGGCTACATTTCGCAGCATCATCTCTATAAACAGGGCAATTTGCCCGAAACCCCACGGGACACCCCGCACTGAATGGACATTCGCAAACTTCAACGGGCCATCGTCGATGGACTCGAGGACGTCAAGGCCCAGGACATCCTGGTTCTCAACACCGAGCACCTGTCATCGCTGTTCGAGCGCGTGATCATCGCCTCGGGCACCAGCAACCGGCAGACCAAGGCCCTGGCCTCGGGCGTGCGCAACGCGGTGCGCGAAGCCGGGTTCCCGGTGCTGGCCACCGAGGGTGGTGAAAACGGCGAGTGGATCATCGTCGACTGCGGTGCGGCGGTGGCGCACATCATGCAGCCGGCCATTCGCGACTACTACCGCCTGGAGGAGATCTGGGGCGGCAAGCCGGTCAAGATGAAGTTGGGCGGTGTGGCCAAGGGCCTGGTCAAGGCGTCTGAAGGCGACGCTGACGACGACGAGGACGACGAGCCCGTCCCCAAGAAGCCGGCCCGCAAGACCGCTGCCAAAAAAGCCGCCAAGAAGGCCGCGCCGCAGCAAGAAGCGCGTGTGGCCGTGGCCGCCAAGCCCGAGCCGTCGCAGCGCCCGGCGTCCAAGGCCGCAGTGGCCAAGAAGGTCGCCGCCAAGGTGGCCGCGGCCAAGAAGGTGGTGGCGCGCAAGAAGGCCATCGCCAAGGCGCCGGTGCTCAAAACCATCGTGGTCAAGGCGGTGGACCGCCGCACGGCGGCTGTCAAGACGGCGTCGGCCGCGGCACGCAAGACCGCCGGCCCGGCGCGCAAGACGGCGGCGGGCGGGCGCTCTGCAGCACCGGCCGGCCGCAAGCCGGCGGGCAAGACGATCTCCAAGCCGTCGTCCAAGCCCTCGACCCGGCGCTGACCGCCCGCCATGCGCCTGCTGCTGGCAGCGGTGGGGCAGCGGCCACCGGCCTGGGCTGACGCCGCCTACGAGGACTTTGCCAAACGCTTTCCGCCCGAGATGCGGCTGGAGCTCAAGGCCATCAAGGCCGAGCCGCGCACCAGCGCCAAGACCGCCGCCCAGCTCATGGCGGCCGAGGCGGGGCGGCTGGAGGCGGCCTGCCCCAAAGGTGCCCGCCGGGTGGTGTTGGACGAGCGTGGGTCCCGGCTGACGACCGCGCAGCTGGCCGACCGGCTGCGCTTCTGGCTGGGTGACGGCCGGGACGTGGTTTTGCTGGTGGGCGGCCCCGATGGGCTGGACCCGGCCCTCAAGGCCAGCGCCGACGAGACCTGGCGGCTATCGGACCTGACGCTGCCGCACGCCTTTGTGCGGGTGCTGTTGGCCGAGGCGCTGTACCGCGCCTGGAGCGTTACCGCCGGCCATCCCTACCACCGCGAATAGCCCTCAACGCTGTGCCGCAGCCGTGGCCCACGGTTGTGCCCGTCCAGGATTCGCCCAACCACTGCGCCGACATGCCCGCTGCCACCTCGATCTACCTGGCCTCACAAAGCCCGCGCCGCCGCCAGTTGCTGGACCAGCTGGGCGTGCCGCATGAACTGCTGCTGGCCGATACCGACGAGGACGCAGAGGCGCTGGAGGCGGTGCTGCCCGGCGAGCTGCCGGCCGACTATGTGCAGCGGGTCACTGGCCTGAAGCTGCAGGCCGCCCGTGCCCGCCACCAGCGCCGCGGCCTGCCCGCCGGCGCCATCCTGTGCGCCGACACCACGGTGGCGCTGGGCCGGCGAATCCTGGGCAAGCCGGCCGATGCGCAGGAGGCTGCCGAGATGCTGGCGGCACTGTCCGGCCGCAGCCACCGTGTGCTCACGGCGGTGGCGGTGGCGCCCGCCGGCAGCGCCCGCCGCAGCTTGGCTGCACTGAGTGTGTCGCAGGTGCGGTTTGCGGTGCTCAGCCCGGCCACCATCGCCGCCTACGTCGCCAGCGGTGAGCCGTTTGGCAAGGCCGGCGCCTACGCCATCCAGAGCCAGCTGGCGGGCTGGATCGCCCATGTCGCCGGCAGCTACTCCGGTATCATGGGTTTGCCCCTCTTCGAGACGGCCCAGTTGCTGAGACAAGCGCGCGTGACTTTCTAGGCTCGGTTCTAGACGCCCACGGCGTGTCCAAGAAAAGCCCCGCGCCATGCATGACATCCTGATCAACTGGGCTCCGCAGGAAACCCGCGTCGCCATCATCGAAAACGGCGCCGTGCAGGACCTGCACATCGAGCGTACGCTGGAGCGCGGTCTGGTGGGCAACGTCTACCTGGGCAAGGTGGCGCGGGTGCTGCCCGGCATGCAGAGCGCATTCATCGATGTCGGCCTGGAGCGGGCGGCCTTCTTGCATGTGGCCGATCTGCACGGCGGAGGCCACCACCACTTCCCCAAGCACGAGATAGCGGTGCAGGTGCCGATCGAGCGCCAGGTGTTCGAAGGCCAGACCCTGATGGTGCAGGTCATCAAGGACCCGATCGGCAGCAAGGGCGCGCGGCTGTCGACCCAGGTCAGCATTGCCGGGCGCATGTTGGTCTTTTTGCCGCAGGACAACCACATCGGCATCTCGCAGAAGATCGGCTCGCCCGAGGCGCGCGAGCATTTGCGCAGCCGTATGCAGACCTTGACCGCCACCGCCGACGGCAGCCCCACCGGCGGCTTCATCCTGCGCACCAACGCCGAGGACGCCAGCGACGCCGAGCTGGCGGATGACATCGCCTACCTGCGCAAGGCCTGGGCGACGATCAAGTCCCAGGGCCTGTCGCAGCCACCGGGCACGCTGCTGCACGAGGACCTGAACCTGGCCGAGCGGGTGCTGCGCGACATGGTCAACGACAACACCCAGAGCATCCGCATCGACAGCAAGCTGCAGCACGACGACCTGAAAGCCTTTGGCGACGTCTTCACGCCCAGCTCCGCGTCCAAGCTGGAGCTGTACAAGGGTGAGCGCCCGATCTTCGACCTGTTCGGCATCGAGGAAGAGATCGCCCGCGCACTGGCCCGCCGCGTTGACCTGAAGAGCGGCGGCTACCTGATCATCGACCAGACCGAGGCCCTGACCACGGTGGACGTGAACACCGGCGGCTTTGTGGGCGCGCGCAACTTCGACGACACGATCTTCAAGACCAACCTGGAGTCGGCCGGCGCCATCGCCCGCCAGCTGCGCCTGCGCAACCTGGGCGGCATCATCATCGTGGACTTCATCGACATGGTGCGCGACGAGCACCGGTCGGCGGTGCTGGCCGAGTTCAAGAAGCAGCTCAGCCGCGACCGCACCAAGGTGTCGGTCAGCGGCTTCAGCCAGCTGGGCCTGGTCGAGATGACGCGCAAGCGCACCCGGGAAAGCCTGGCCCACATGCTGTGCCAGCCCTGTCCCACGTGCGAGGGCCGGGGCCAGGTCAAGACCGCACGCAGCGTGTGTTATGACGTGCTGCGCGAGATCCTGCGCGAGGCCCGGCAGTTCAACCCGAAAGAGTTCCGCGTCATCGCCAGCGCGGCGGTGGTGGAGATGCTGCTCGACGAGGAGAGCCAGCACCTGGCCGGCTTGAGCGACTTCATCGGCAAGCCGATCTCGCTGAGTACCGAGCCGTCGTTCAGCCCTGAGCAGTACGACATCGTGCTGATGTAGGGCGGCGGCCTCATACTGGGCCGGCCTTACCCCTACATTTCGAAGCTGCCCGCCAGGGCTTCGCAGGACCTGCGATGCCCGGTTACCAGACCAAGCAAGACACCATCGCCGTGGCGGGCGTGGCCGACCTGTTCATCCGCTCGCTGCTGGACCGGCAGCAGTTTGCCGATCCGCTGGGCGATGCGGAGCGCTTGGGCATTTCTTCGGCCACCTGGCCCTTGTTCGGGATGTTGTGGCCGTCAGCGGCGCACCTGGCGGCGCGGCTGGCGCTGCGGCCGGTGCGGGCGGGTGAGCGCATTCTCGAGATCGGCTGTGGTCTGGCCTTGGCCAGCCTGGTGGGGCACCGGCGCGGCGCCGATGTCACGGCCAGCGACTGCCATCCGCTGGCAGGCGCCTTCTTGCGCGAAAACCTGCGGCTCAACGGCCTGTTGCCGATGAAGTACCGGCATGGCCAGTGGGGCGTGCCGGTAACGGTGGCGGCCGAGCCCGGCGCGGCGGCGGCGGCCCGCCGCGCCGGGCCGCGTGTAGCCGGTTGCTTCGACCTGATCATCGGCAGCGACCTGCTGTATGAGCGTGATGCGCAAAGCCTGCTGGCAGGTTTCATCGACGCGCATGCTGCGGCTGGGGTGGAGGTCTGGATCGTCGATCCGGACCGCGGCAACCGGCCCGCCTTCAACCGGCAGATGGCTGTCCTGGGCTTCGACCGCCAGGAGCACCGACTGGGCGGCGGCCCGGCGGACCGGCTGTCCGGCGCGCCGGCCTACAAGGGGCGCTTGCTGGTCTACCGCCGCGGAGCGGTCCGGGCTGCATCGACATTACCAGCCGGCGCAGCGGCCCTGCCTCAGGCCTGAAACGACCGCCACTGTTGCAGCAGCGGCGCCACGCCCCAGGCCCAGGCGGCCAGACCCAGCGTGGCGGTGTACAGCAGGGCTGCTGCGGCCGTGCCTGTTGCCAGCAGCACGGCCACGCCATCCCGGTACACCAGGCCCAGGCCCAGCAGCATCAGCGCCAGGGCGGGCAGCACATTGCCAAACGGGATGGGCAGGATGATCAGCACCGCCATCACGCCCGTCATGGCCGCCAGCCAGCCTTGCAATCCAACGCCGGACAGGCCGTGCAAGCGGCTGCGTGCCAACTTGCTGGCCAGTTCGTAGAAGCGGGCCAGCAGCCCCAGCACCCGGTTTGCCCAGCGGCCCGACATCTGGAAGCTGGCGACCCGGGGCGGCAGCCCGACACCTGTCTGGCCACGCCACATGGCCATGGCCATCACGGCCAGACCCAGCCCCAGCACCGTGCCCACACCCGGCATCGGCAGCAGGCACGGCGCGGCGAGCAGCACCATCAGCGTGCCCTGGGCCGCGGCACCGTGTGATTCGGCCAACTGGGCCACCGACACCCGGTCCTGCGTCAGGCCGGCGGCGGACTCGCGCAGCCGTTGGTGCAAGGGCGCAGGCGCGTGACAGACCGCCGGGCGCTGAATGGCGGTGTTGCGCAGTTCGGTCGAGGCGTCCAAGGCAGTGTCCGTTGGGTGTGATCAGGGGGTCAGGGGATGCTCAGGGGGTAGGAGCTCAGGCGGTCAGCGCGTGGACAGGCGCTTGCAGCACAGTCTGGGTCAACCCCCAATGCTCGGCAGCGGCCAGCAACACCAGCGACTCACCGTCGGCCACATGCTGGTCGGCCTCGACGATCGCCGTGCACAGGGCCAACACCTGGCGGCGCAGCACCGGGTCGTCGATGTCGCTCAACAGCTGGCTGAGCGTGCGGGCGTCCAACTGGAAGGCCGAGTCCCAGTTGCCGTGTGCGGTGGCCAGCAAATCCTCGCAGAAGCCGTGCACCACGGCGTGCAACTCCCCCTGGGCCAGCCCCAGCTGGCCGTGGGCATCGAGTTGGTCCAGCACATCAAGCTCCCGTCTGCAGAGATGGCCATCGGCCAGCAGTGCCAGTGCGACGATGCGGCCGGCGGCTTGGGGGCTGTTCTTGGGGTAGTGGCGCATGGGGTCAGGTCTTTCAAAGGAATGGGTGTGTGGTCAAAAGCCGCGGTGCTGTACCGCGGGGCATTGCCGCGCTGGGGCCAGGCGGCCGGGACGGGGTCAGTCGTCCGACGAGCCGCCAAAACCGAACAGCGCCAGCAAGCTGGAGAACAGGTTGAAAATCGACAGGTACAGGCCCACCGTGGCCAGCACGTAGTTGGTTTCGCCGCCGCGCGCGATGCGGCTGGTTTCGAACAGGATCAGGCCGGCTGACAGCAGCGCCACCATCGCCGACACCGCCAAGCCCAGCGCCGGCATTTGCAGAAACACGGCGCCCAGCCCGGCCAGCAAGGCCACCACCATGCCGGCAAACAGGAAGCCGCCCATGGCGCTGAAGTCACGCCGGGTGGTCAGCACCCAGGCCGACAGCGCCAGGAAGGTCACGCCGGTGGCCGCCAGCGCCAGCATCACCACCTGAGCGCCGCCCGGCATGGCCAGCGTCTTGTTCAGTACCGGCCCCAGCGAGTAGCCCATGAAGCCGGTAAAGGCAAACACCGCCGGCACCGCCCAGCCGCTGTTTTGCAGCTTGTGCACTGCAAACAGCAGGCCGAAGCTGCCCACCAGCATCAGCACCAGGCCAGGCGACGGCAGTTTGGCGGCCACGCTGAGTGCCGCCGCAGCCGCGCTGAACAGCAGCGTCATCGACAGCAGGGCGTAGGTGTTGCGCAGCACACGCTGCGTCTGGGCCTGGACGGCACCCGTCGTTGCGCCGGCGCCTGCTGGATGGGGCAGGGCCACCAGCGCAAGGGTGTCGGTGGGGGCTGTGCGGGCAGTGCTGGGGCGGGTGTTCATGGCATGGGACTCCGGGTTGGGTGTGGGACGAAAAGACCGGTGGTGGGCTGGACCGTTGCCGTGCGCGGCACGGCGGTGGTCTGGGATTGGGGGGATTGACCGCCTGCGATCACGGCATCGACGGCTGCCCGCTGTCGCGCCGGCTCGGGCGTGTCGGCCGCTGCCCGCGCTGCCAGCTGCGTGACAGCGACCGGGCGGCCCGCGCCATGGCGCTGTCCAGCGCGGTGCGCCAGTCGCGCGCCAGCGCAGTGATCACCACCTTGCCGGCGCCCTCGGTGTTGAGCTCGACCTGGCAGCGCTTGTCCACCCCGCCGCGCGGGCCGTTGATATCCGACAGCCGCACCCGGGCCAATGGCACCAGGCTGTGCAAGCGGCGAAGCACAAACTGCAGCCGCTTGACTGCAAGGTCACGCAACTGGGCAGCATCGGGATCGCGGGATTCAAACAGCACTTGCATGGCGGACTCCAGGAAGTTGAGGTGAGGTTGCAGAATAGGCTTTGCATCCATCGTTAAAAAGCAGACGATTTATGATCTATGTTTCGTAAAAACAAGGGTAATCAGCCGCCATGAGCCTGGACTTCAACTACCGGCATCTCTATTACTTCTGGGTTGTGGCCAAGGAGGGCGGCATGGCGCGTGCCGCCGCGCGGTTGGGCATGGCGGTACAGACCGTCAGCACCCAGGTGCGGGAGCTGGAGCAGTCGCTGGGCCATGCCTTGCTCAAGCCGGCCGGTCGCGGCCTGGCGCTGACCGACGCCGGCCTGGCAGCGATGCGCCAGGCCGACCAGATCTTTGCGTTGGGTGAGCAGCTCTCGGGCGTGGTGCGCGACGCGGCGGCAACGCCCGGCGTGCGGCTGGCGGTGGGCATCTCGGACGGCTTGCCCAAGCTGGCGGTGCGGCGCCTGTTGCAGCCGGTGATCGACACGCCGGGCCTGCGGCTGCTGTGCCACGAGGATGAGTTCGATGGCCTGCTCGCCGACCTGGCCCTGCACCGTCTGGATGTGGTGCTGGCAGACCGTGCGGCGCCGCCCAACCGCAACCTGCGGCTTTACAGCCACCCCTTGGGCGCCTCGCCGCTGGCCTGGTACGGCACGACCGCGCTGGTGGACGCGGCGCGCGACGGCTTTCCGCAGTGTCTGGCCGACTTGCCGGTGCTGCTGCCCACCGCCCATGCCGCAGTGCGTGGCCGCATCGATCAGTGGTTCGAGCGTGTCGGCGTCGTGCCTCGGGTGGTGGGGGAGTTCGAGGACAGCGCGCTGCTGGTCACCTTTGGCGCGGCCGGCATGGGCTTGTTTCCGGCGGCCGAGTTGATCGACGACAAGCTCAGTGCGCGTTTCGAGCTGCAGCGCTTGGCACCTTGCGGTGCGGTGGAGGAGCAATTTTTTGCCATTGCCACCGAGAAAAAGGTGTTGCACCCGCTGGTGCAGCGCCTGCTGCCGGCGCCCACTTGACAGCCCGGCCGTGCCCGGCTTGCCTGCTCAGGCCGTCAGCTCAGCGGGTCACCCAGTGCCAGCCGCAGGCCCAGCGCGACAAACAACGCACCCACACCCCGGTTCAACCAGCGCCCGACGGCCTGCACCGCCGGCTGCCGGGCTTGATCGGTGCCCAGGCGTTGGCGCAACGCCGCCGCGGCCCAGGCCAGTGCCAGGTTCACCGCGGTGGCGTTGACCACGAACACCGCACCCAGCAGCATGAAGGCCCCTGATTTGTGGGGCGCGTCGGCGGCGATGAACTGCGGCACAAACGCCAGGAAGAACATCGCCACCTTGGGGTTGAGCGCGTTGGTCAGAAAGCCTTGGCCAAACAGCCGCCACCAGCGGGCTGCAACCGCCGTCAGCCGGGGTGGCGATGCCCGCAGCGTGCTTTGGTATTGAGCCTGTCCGCTGCCGGCCCGCGGCCGTAACAGGTCCCAGCCCAGCCAGACCAGGTAGGCCGCGCCGGTCCAGCGCAGCAGGCCGAAGGCCAGCGGTGATCCGGCCAGCAGCGCGCCGAAGCCCAGCGCCGCCAGGGTGATATGCACCCCGCAGCCAGCGCCCACGCCGAGCGCGGCAGCGGCGCCGGCCCTGAAGCCCTGGCCCGCGCTGCAGCGCAGCACCAGCGCCATGTCCACGCCCGGGGTCAGGTTGAGCAACAGCCCGGCGACTGTGAACAGCGGCCAGTCGTGGATGCCGGAAAGGATGGACATGGACGGCGGCGGCGACGTGGACGACCGGTGGCGCGGTCAGGCCAGCGCCAGCGCGCCCACCCCGGCGCCCAGCGCGATCAGCCACATCGGGCTGAGTTTGCCGGTGGCCGATACGGTCACCGTGACGACCACCAGCGCCACGGCCACCCAGCGGTCGCGGGTGGGCGCCGTGAGCACCCAGCCGGTGGACAGCAGCAGGCCCAATGTCAGCGGAGTCAGCCCGGCGGTGAAGGCGCGCATGCCGCGCGAGCCGGCACGGCGCTGGCGGTAGCGGCCCACCCACAGCGCAACGAGGGAGGACGGCCCCATGATGCCGACCATCGCCGCCAGCAAGCCGGCCAGGCCCGCCACATGCCAGCCCATCAGCGCGACAAACAGGATGTTGGGCCCCGGCGCCGCCTGGGCAATGGCCACGCTGGTGGTGAAATCGGCGGTGTTCATCCAGCCCTGCTGGCTGACCAGGTAGCGCTGCATGTCCGGCAAGGTGGTGACCGCGCCGCCCACCGCCAGCATCGACAACAGCATGAAGTGCAGCCACAGCTGCAGCAGGTCGGCCCAGGTCAGGCCGTGCAGGCTCAGCAGGCCGGGCGCGATCATGCTGCCGGCCCTGGCGGGACCGCACCGATGCGCCAGGCAGCCAGCGCCATGCCCACGCTGCCCAGGCCCAGCACCACCCCCACCATCGGCCACCGCAAGAAGCCCACCAGCACCAGCGTGGCCGCAGCCAGCGTGTAACCGGCCGGCCGGCCCATCGGGTTGGTCTTGAGGGTGCTCGACAGCTTGACGGCGGTGGCGATGATCAGCCCGGCCGCCACCGCACCCATGCCGCGC
>JBBRZR010000035.1:0-19554 GCA_038236495.1 Burkholderiales bacterium | reverse complement strand
TTCATCACCGACAGCACGATGATCAGCGCCGCCACGCCCAAAGCGATGCCCAGCATCGACACGAAGGAGATGAAGGAGATGAAACCGTTGCGGCGGCCAGCGCGCCCTGCCCGGGTGTAGCGCCAGCCAATCTGCCATTCATAGGGCCAGTTCATGCGGTCGGCATGCTAACAGTGGGTCCGGCGCCAGGCGCCGGGGTGGCGGGTGCCCCGCACATCCATGCGCGGCCGGGATAATGCCGGCACATGCACCTCATCGTCCCTTTCGCCGGCACCGTCTCCGAGGCCGGCCGGCAGGCGCTGCAAACCCTGGCGCTGCCCCATCTCGACCGGCTGCTGGCCCGCCTGACCCCAGGCACTGTGCTGGGCAGCGACGAGTTCAGCCTGAACGCGCCGCACGAGCTGGCGCTGGCCCAAGCCTGGGGCTGGCCCGCCCCGGCCGACGGCGCGACCGGCGCCCTGCCCTTTGCGGCCCAAACCGCCGCCACGCTGCAACTGCCCGAGGCCCGCAGCGCTGCCTGGGGCCAGCTGGTGCCGGTGCACCTGGACGTGGGCAACGAGGGCATCAGCCTGACCGACCCCCGGGCGTTGCAGCTCGGCGAGGCCGCATCGCGTGAATTGCTGGACATCGTGCGCGGCCTGTTCGAGAGTGAAGGTTTTGCGTTGCACTGGGCCGCGCCGCTGCAATGGCTGGCCACGCACCCCAGCTTCGATGCCCTGCCCAGCGCGGCGATCGATCGGGTGATCGGCCGCAATGTGGCGCGATGGCTGCCCGACCAGCGTGCCGCCCGCCTGATACGCAGGCTGCAAAACGAGGTACAGATGGTGCTTTACACCCACGCGGTGAACGACCGCCGCGAGGCCGCCGGCCTGCCCACCGTCAACTCGTTCTGGCTCAGCGGCTGCGGCAGGCTGCCGCCAACCCTCAGCACCGCCGCGGTCACCGCGACACCCCCGGCCGCCCCACCTACCCTCGACGACCGCCTGCGCGGCCCCGCGCTGACCGAGGACTGGGCCACCTGGTGCGAGGCCTGGCGCGCGCTGGACGCCGGCCCGATTGCCGACCTGCAACGCGCCGTCGGCGATTTGCGCCTGACGCTGTGCGGCGAGCGCCTGGCGCAGACCTGGGCCCTGCAGCCCCGCGGTTGGTGGCAGCAGCTGTCGGCCGGCTGGCGCAAGCCCGCCACCCATGCCGTGCTGGAGGCCTTGTGAGCACGCCCACGCTGCGCACCCGCGACGTGCCGCCGCGCATCGCCTTTGCGCTGGAGCAAGCCGGTGTGCACCCACTGCTGGCACGGCTGTTCGCCGCCCGCGGCGTGCGCTCGGCCGACGACCTGGACGACGGCCTGGCCCGGCTGCTGGCGCCCGGCACGCTGCGGGGTACGGCCGAGGCCGCCGTGCTGCTGGCCGACGCGATTGCCGCCGGCCAGCATTTTTGCGTCGTCGCCGACTACGACTGCGACGGCGCCACCGCCTGCGCCGTGGCCTTGCGCGGCCTGGTGATGCTGGGTGCCGCGCCCGGCAACGTGCACTACGTCGTGCCCGACCGTGCAGTGCACGGCTACGGCCTGACGCCGGCCATCGTCGATCTGGCGATGGCCCACAGCCCCGCCGTGCTGCTGACGGTGGACAACGGCATCGCCAGCATCGCCGGCGTGGCCCATGCCCGGGCGCTGGGCCTGCAGGTGCTGGTCACCGACCACCACCTGCCGGCGCTCGGCGCCGATGGCGCGGTCGAACTGCCGGCGGCCCATGTCATCGTCAACCCGTCGCAGCCCGGTTGTGCTTTTGAGAGCAAGGCGCTGGCCGGTGTCGGCGTGATGTTCTACGTGCTGCTGGCCCTGCGTGCCGAGCAGCGCCAGCGTGGTCTGTATGACGCTGCCAGCCAGCCCCGGCTGGACGCCCTGCTCGACTTGGTGGCGCTGGGCACCGTGGCCGACGTGGTGCGGCTGGACGCCAACAACCGCCGGCTGGTGGCCCAGGGTTTGAAGCGCATCCGCGCCGGCCGCATGCAGGCCGGCGTGGCCGCGCTGTTTGTGGTCGCGGGCCGCAGCGCGGAGCGCGCCGCCGGCTTCGACTTCGGCTTTGCGCTGGGGCCGCGCATCAATGCCGCCGGCCGGCTGTCGGACATGACGCTGGGCATCGAATGCCTCACCACCGACGACCCGGCGCGTGCGCTTGCGCTGGCCCAGCAGCTTGACGCGATCAACCGCGAGCGCCGGGTGGTCGAGGCCGACATGCGGCAGCAGGCCGAGTTGCTGCTGGCGCCGTTGCTGGCCCAACAGGCGGGCGCTGGCGGCGAGACAGACGGCACGGCAGGCAGCACCAGCAGCACCCCGTCCGCCGTGGTGCTGTTCGACCCCGAGTTCCACGAGGGCGTGGTCGGCATCGTCGCCGGCCGGCTCAAGGACAGTCTGCACCGCCCGACCTTTGTGCTGGCGCGCGGCCAGGACGGCTTGCTCAAGGGCTCGGGCCGCTCGATCCCGGGCTTTCACCTGCGCGATGCGCTGGACCTGGTCAGCAAGCGCCACCCGGGTGTGTTGCGCCGTTTTGGCGGCCATGCGATGGCGGCCGGCTGCACCCTCGCCGAGGCCGACCTGCCGACCTTTGCCGCGGCCCTGCGTGAGGTGGCCACGCTGTGGCTGCAGCCCGAGGCGCTGAACCGCTGCCTGGCCACCGATGGCCCGCTGGCGCTGGAATACTTCAACCTGGCCACCGTGGCGGCGCTGGACGCCCAGGTCTGGGGCCAAGGCTTCGAGGCGCCGGTGTTCTGCGACGAGGTGGATGTGCTGCAACAGCGCCTGGTCGGCGAAAAACACCTCAAACTGCGGGTGCGCCATGCCGGCCAGCTGCGCGATGCGATCTGGTTCGGCCATGCCGAGCCGGTGGCCGCCCGGGTGCGGCTGGCCTACCGGCTCAACATCGACGAGTTCCAGGGCCAGCAGCGCCTGCAGATGATGGTCGAGGCGGCGCTGTGAGCCGGCCGCAACCCAACCGGCTGGGCCGCCCGCCCGGCCCGACAGCACGACAACTGCCCAACAGGACGATGCCATGAGCCACGATCACGACCACGACCACCACCACCACCACGGCGAGGCGCACGACCACGACGAGCACAGCGAGCTGGGCGAGATGGACCTGCGGGTGCGGGCGCTGGAAACCGTGCTGACCGAAAAAGGCTACATCGACCCGGCCGCACTGGATGTGCTGATCGACACCTACCAGACCCGCATCGGCCCGCGCAATGGCGCCCGGGTGGTGGCGCGGGCCTGGGCCGACCCGCCGTTTTGCGACTGGCTGCTGCGCGACGCCACCGCGGCAATAGCGTCCATGGGCTACACCGGCCGGCAGGGTGAGCACATGGTGGCGCTGGCCAACACGCCGCACCAGCACCACCTGGTGGTCTGCACGCTGTGCAGCTGTTACCCGTGGCCGGTGCTGGGCCTGCCGCCCACCTGGTACAAAAGCGCGCCCTACCGATCGCGGGCGGTGCGCGATCCGCGCGGTGTGCTGGCCGACTTTGGCGTGGTGCTGCCCAAGGCCACCGCGATCCGGGTCTGCGACTCGACTGCCGAGGTGCGCTACCTGGTGATCCCGCAACGCCCGGCCGGCACCGACGGCTGGGATGAAGCGCAGCTGGCCGACCTGGTGACCCGCGACTCGATGATCGGCACCGGGCTGGCGCGGGATCCCGCCACCGCGCCTGTCACCGCGCCTGTCACGGCGCCAGCCGCCGCGCCGGCCCCGGCCCCGGGCAGCGCGCCATGAGCTACACCCCCCATGCCGACCTGGGCGGCCAACCCGGTCACGGCGGCGTTTTTGCAGTCCACCCACCCGAGGCCGAAGGTGAGCTCTGGCACGCCGCCTGCGAGCCACGTGTGCTGGCCCTCACCCTGGCGATGGGCGCTGCCGGCGCCTGGAATATCGACCAAAGCCGCGCCGCCCGCGAGACCCTGCCCGACTACAGCGGCCTCAGCTACTACCAGATCTGGCTGGCCGGCCTGCTACGCCTGCTGCTGGAACGTGGCTTGGTCAGCCCCGATGAGCTGGCCGCCGGCCACGCCCTGCACCCCCCGCTGCCCCTGCCGCGGCTGTTGGCCGCCGCCGAGGTGGCCGCCGCGCTGGCCAAGGGCTCGCCCACCAACCGGCCGACCACCCGCGCGCCGCGTTTTGCGCTGGGCGACCGGGTGCGCACCTCGGCGCTGCAGCCCGACCACCACACCCGGCTGCCGGCCTATGCCCGCAACCAGATCGGCACAGTGGAGCGCCGGCACGGCACCCATGTTTTTGCCGACAGCAACGCGCAGGGCCTGGGCGAGCAGGCGCAATGGCTCTACACCGTGGTGCTGCGCGGCACCGACCTGTGGCCCGAGTGCACCGACCCCAAGCTGCGCGTCTCGGTCGATGCCTGGGAGAGTTATCTGCAGCCCGAACCCGCCAGCGCCGCAGCGCCGGGCAAGGCCCGCAGCGGGAAGGCGCCATGAGCGACGCACCGACCGCCGCTGGCAGGCCACCCCGCCCCGGCCTGCCGCCCAGTGACGCCGACGCACCGGTGTTTGCCGAGCCCTGGCAGGCCCAGGCCTTTGCGATGACCTTGCAATTGCACCAACGCGGCCTGTTCAGCTGGCCCGAGTGGGCTGCCGCGCTGGCCGCCCGCATCGCCGCGGCGCAGGCCACCGGCGACCCCGACCGGGGCGACACCTACTACCGGCACTGGCTGGCGGCACTGGAGGACCTGGTCGCCGCCAAGGGCGCCACCGACGCGGCCGAACTGGCCCGCTGCGCCCAGGCCTGGGACCATGCCGCTGACCGTACGCCGCACGGCCAGCCCATCGTGCTGCAGCCGGACGATTTTGCCGCCCGGCACACCCGCCCATGACCGCCCCTCACAGCGACGCGTCCAAGGTCGCCGCCCTGGACGCCCAGGCCGAGAAGGTGGCCCGTCACATCGCCCAGCGCCGGCACATCGCCCGCAACCTGGCCACCGACCCGGGCACCCCGCCCAGCCGCGGCCAACGCGCCGCCGATGCGGTGGCCCGGTTCGGCGGCTCCTGGACCTTCGTGGGCCTGTTCGGGCTGACCATGGCGATCTGGGTGGCCGCCAACGCACTGCTGCTGGCCACACGCGGCAGCACCTTCGACCCCTACCCCTACATCCTGCTCAACCTGTTCTTGTCGATGCTGGCCGCGATCCAGGCGCCGGTCATCCTGATGTCGCAAAACCGCCAGGCCGAGCGCGACCGCGCCAGTGCCGCACACGACTACGAGGTCAACCTCAAGGCCGAGCTGGAGATCATGCTGCTGCACGACAAGGTGGACGAACTGCGCGAGAAAAAGTGGGCCGAGTTGCTGGCGCTGCAGCACGAGCAACTCGAACTGCTGGCCGGCCTGATCCAAAAAAACCGCCCCGCGTCCTGATCCAGGGCGCGGGGCGCGTCAGTGGTTACCAGCCCGGTGATCGGGCCTGGGCCCGATCACCGCACCTGCCGATCAGGTCTTGCCGTACTTGGCCTTGGCAGCGGCGATGCAGCTGGCCTTGGCGTCACCCGACGATGCGTCGCACTTCTCGGTCGCCACCTTGTAGTCGGCGTCACGCTTGGCGTCCATCGAGTCCTGCTCGGCCTGGGTGACCTTCTTGTCCATCTTCACGTCGGCCAGGGCCTTGATATGCACTGCCTTGGCCTCTTTCTTGCACACGTCCTTGGCGTTGCCCGACTGGTCGTCGCAACGCTCTTTGGCCACCGCGTAATTGGTGTCGGCCTTGACGGTGCGCACCTTGCGCTCGTCCGTGGCCTTGCCGGTGTAGCTGTACTCGTTCTCGGCCAGCGCC
Organism: Burkholderiales bacterium; assembly: GCA_038236495.1. Lineage (GTDB taxonomy): Bacteria > Pseudomonadota > Gammaproteobacteria > Burkholderiales > Burkholderiaceae_C > Pseudaquabacterium. The sequence continues at coordinate 13,725 of JBBRZR010000035.1, read as the reverse complement.
ACCTTCTCGTGCGCCTTGGCTTCTTCGTGGCAGATGTCCTTGGCGTTGTCGGTCATCGACGCGCAGGCGGCCTTGGCGGCCTTGTAGTCGGCACTGATGCGCGTCTTGCCGGCCTTGTACTCGTCCTTGCTGAGGTTGGCGGCCTGGGCCAGTGGCACCGCCAGCAGCGCGGCGATGGCCAAAGCGGATTTGAAGCTGAAATTGAAGTGGTGGGTCATGGTGTCAGTCCTGGGTTGTGGAACAAGGGAAACTGCAGAAAACCTGCGGGAGAAATCAAGGTCGGCTGGGTCGAGGCGGGAGTAGCCCCAACGCAGTCCGGCCCGGTGAAACTCGGTCCACCCTGGCCCACCAACGCGTCCATCGCTTCGTCGGTCGGGTCGTCGGCGTAACGCAGCCAAGCGACCAGCGCCATGGCCGGCAACATCGCGGCGGCGCCAAGCAGCCAAAGGGTGGAGGTCATGTCAGCGGCTTTCGGTGACGGTAAAAAATGTCAGGCAATGCCGCGGCTCAGACCCGCGGCTCACCCTGGCGGTTGACAGTGACGGTGGCGCCTGGCGGGCGGGTCATCTGCATGCGGTGGTCCTGGCCGCGGAAGCGGTAGGTCACATCCCAATACGCGGTGCGGGCCTGGCTGGGCACCGACTCACAGCGCCGCACGTCCTGGGCGGCCACGCCCTGGCCGTCGCGGCCGACATTGGCACCCACCGCGGCACCGGCAACCACGCCGCCCAGGGTGGCGACATCCTTGCCAAAGCCGCCGCCGATCTGGTGGCCGATGACGCCGCCCAACAACGCGCCCACGATGCCGCCCGGCACGTTGGCGTCCCCGCGGCCGGCAGGCACCTGGCCTCGCTCGACCCAGCAACGCTGCTCGGGCGTGCCCAGCACCGCACGGGCGTCGGTCACCCTGGCCTCGTACAGCCGCTCGTTGCCCTGGCGGCGGTAGTCGGATTCAGACCCCTGCGCCGGGTTGTAGCGGCCGTCGTCGCCGCGCGCCACATAGCGGTCCACCACACGCAGCGACGAGATGCTGTCGTTCAGCCCCATCGCCGCCAGCGACGGGTAGCGCCCTTGGCGCAGCACCACGCAACGGCCGCCGTAGCTGACGTCCTCGCAGACCTGCCAGTCGTCGCGCTCGACCAGAATCGACGAAGCCCGGTCGTTGAAGCCGAAGCTGAAGAAGTTGTCCACCGCGCCGTTGCTGGTGAATGACCGGCCCTGAAAGTTCTCCCGCTCGTACAAGGTGACCTGGGCGTTGGCCGGTGCCGGTGCGATGACCACCGGCGCCGGCGCAGCAGGCGCCAACGGGCGCACCGAGGAGATCCGGTCGTTCAGGCCCATCTGGCGCAACGACGGGTAGCTGCCCGGGCGCAGCACCACGCAACGCCCACCAAAACCGGCGTCTTCGCAAACCTGCCAGGCATCCCGGTCGACCACCACCGACGACGCCCGATCGTTGAAGCCGTAACGCGTCAAGTCGTCGACCGGCCCGGCCGCAGTGAAGGACCGACCTTGGTAGCCGTCGTTTTCGTAAAAGGTGACCTGTGCGGCGGCCTGGCCGGCCAGCAGCACCGCCGCCAGCGCCACCGCAGTCTTGAGAGAAAAGGCCATCGGGTATCCTGTTCAGCGATGCAATCTCCAGACGGTCCAGACCGGTCCGACGGGGTGCAATGCCTGCCGCCAGTGTGCAAAACCGCGGGGCGAGCCAACAGCGGCGGGCGCCGCCACTTGCCGTGGGCCGTGTCCTACAGCCCATGCCCCGCAGCCGGCGATGCGCCGCCGGCCGTGTAGGACAGGTCCCACACCGACTACGGCTCAGCACCCCTGGCGCGCCCACGGCGCAACAAGCACACTGGTGCGGTATCATTTTTGCCAATGTGTGCCAGGGGGTGACATGGCGGCATTGGCGGCTCGGGTTGAATGCCTTCAAACCTGCGCGTCGGCAACCGGACGACCCAAGACACGCGCTTCACCCATGGAACGGATCAAGACCTACATCGTTGAAGACAGCCCGGTGATCCGGGACAGCCTGATCGCCACGCTGGAAGAACTGGTGGCGGTCAAGGTGGTGGGCACGGCCGAGGACGAAGCCGGCGCGGTGCAATGGATGTTGCAATCCGGGCAGCCTGTCGACCTGTTGATCATCGACATCTTCCTGAAGTCCGGCTCCGGCCTGGGTGTGCTGCGTGCCGCCAGCGCGCTGCCGCCGTCGGTCAAGCGCGTGGTGCTGAGCAACTACGCCACGGTGGACATGCGGCGAAAGTGCCTGGCACTGGGCGCCGACCGGGTGTTCGACAAATCACACGACATCGACGCGCTGATCGACTATTGCAGCCAGCTCTCGGGCGGGACCGCCCATCTGGTCGTGAATGCCAAGCCAGACTGATGCCGCGCGGGCAAGCTCGAACGCCCTACTGGATCAGCCCGTTTTTCAGCGCGTAGTAGGTCAGGTCGCTGTTGGACGACAGCGCCATCTTCTCCATCACCCGGGTGCGGTAGGTGCTGACCGTCTTGACCGACAGCGACATGCTGTCGGCCAGGTGGCCGATGGTCTCGCCCTTGGCCAGCCGCAAGAACACCTGCAACTCGCGCTCGGACAAATGCTCGTGCGGCGGCTTGTCGTCGCCCCGTGTCAGGCCGTCGGCCAGTTGCTCGGCCACGCCGGCGGTGATGTACTTGCGACCCCGGTAGACGGTGCGGATCGCCTTCACGATGTCCTCGGGGTCGCAGTCCTTGTTGAGGTAGCCGGACGCGCCCTGGCGCAGCAGCGTGGTGGCGTAATGCGCCTCGGGGAAGCCGCTGAGGATCAGCACCGGCAGGTCGGGCGCACGCGCCCGGATCGCGGCCAGCGCGTCCACCCCGCTCTGGTCGGGCATGGCGATGTCCATCACGATCACATCGACCTCGCCCTTGCGGACGATGTCCAGCGCCTCGCGCCCGGTGCCGGCCTCGGCCACCACCACGAAATCGATCTGGTCGGCAAAGAACTGGCGCAAACCGGCACGCACCATGGCGTGGTCATCAACAATCGCAATCCGGATCATGGCGGTGGTCTCTCCTCGCCGAATGATCCCATGGATTGCACCGGGAGCCTGCAATGGATGTGATCAAACTGGTCAAGCGCAGCCCGCTGGTGTTTCCGTTGGCCTGCATCGCCGCGGTGGCGCTGGTTTTCATCAGCGAGGGCTCGTACTGGCAATCGGTCAACGGCCTGCAGGATCTGACCAGCGGACGCCAGGCGAGCGAGCGCATCCTCAGCCTGGAACGTAGCCTGCTCGACGCCGAGACCGGCCAGCGCGGCTACCTGCTGACGCACAACAAGGACTACCTGGTGGCCTACGACAAGGCGCTGGTGGACAGCGAGGCCGCCTTCAAGGCCCTGGATGCCCACTACCACGACGACCCCGAAGCCCGAGTGGCGCTGGGCAAGCTGCATGCTGCGACCGGTGCCAAGCTGTCCGAGCTGGCCGTGACGATACGCATGCAAAACGAGGGCCGCAGCGCCGCGGTGATCGATATGGTGCGCAGCAACATCGGCAAAGAGCAGATGGAGACGGTGCGGGACCTGAGCAGCAAGCTGACGGCACTGTCGACAGTATCGGTCGCGGCCAGCCGCGCGTCGCTCTACCGCACGCTGATGCTCAGCCGCACCGGCATGGCGGCACTGGTGGCGCTGAGCCTGCTGTCGCTGTACCTGTACCTGCGCCATGCCAACCAGCACGATGTGCACCAGCGCGAGTTGCAGCGCCTGATCCAGGACGAGCGTGATGGCCTGGCGGCCGAGGTCAAGCTGCGCACCGCCGAGTTGACCGAGCTGACCAAGCACCTGTTGACCGCCCGTGAGGACGAGCGCGCCCGGCTGGCGCGCAACCTGCACGATGAGCTGGGTGCGCTGCTGACCTCGGCCAAGCTGGACGCAGCGCGCATCCGCTCGCGCCTGGCCGGCACCGCGCCCGAGGCGCTGGAGCGCCTGGCGCACCTGGTCGAAACACTCAACAGCAGCATTGCTTTGGGCCGCCGCATCATCGAGGACCTGCGCCCGTCCACGCTGAGCAACCTGGGCCTGGTGGCCACGCTGGAGATCCTGGCGCACGAGTTCACCGAACAGTCGGGCATCGCCGTGTCGTGCACGCTGTCGGCGGTGCAGCTCAGCCCCGCCACCGAGCTGGTGGTCTACCGCGTGGTGCAAGAGGCGATCACCAACATCAGCAAATACGCGCAAGCCCACCAGGTCTGGCTGGAGATGGACCAGGTCGGCGACACGGTGCAGTTGTCGGTGCGCGACGACGGTGTCGGCTTTGACGGCGCGCGCCGGCGGAGCGCGGCATTCGGCCTGGTCGGCATGCGGGTCCGGGTCGAGGCCGAGGGCGGCACGCTGTTGCTGACCAGCGCGCCAGGCCAGGGCACCCGGCTGCAGGTGACCTTGCCCGGCGCAATGCCGGTGCCGGGCTGACGCCCCAGGGCGGTGCGCCGGCACTGTCGGTGCCGTCCTACAGATGGGCGCTGGTACCTCCCACGCCGAGCCGATGGCTTGGCCTATCGCGGCGCCTGGGGCCTGCGCCGACACTGATGTCATCGCGGCGCCAACGCTTCACCCCACCGGCAGGGTCCACCGGATCTGCCAGCGCCCGTTGCCTTTTTGGGAGACCCACATGCTGCACTACGCCGTCGTCTTTTTTGTCATTGCCCTGATCGCCGCGCTGTTCGGCTTTGGCGGTATCGCCGCCAGCGCGGTGGGCATCGGCAAGATTTTGTTTCTCGTCTTCGCCGTGCTGGCCGTGGTCAGCTTTCTGCTGGGCCTGACCCGCAGGCGATAAGCCCGGCCCGCGGGCTGGCGCTGCACCCGACACCCTTTTCTCAACCGCAAGACCCACCCCAAGGAATGACCATGTACCCCAATACCAGCAACGACAGCGTGAACAGCCTCGCAGAACGCGCATCCAACAGCGCACAGGACGCGATCAAGTCCACCCAGGGCGCGGTCAACGACGCACTCGACAGCCTGTCGGGCAGCGTTCAAGGCATTCGCGACGAAGCCAAGCCGGTGATCGACCGCATCAGCCACCAAGCCAGCGCGCTGGCCCACCGCGGGGTCGATGCCATGCGTGACGGCAGCCAGTTGGTGCGCGACAGTGCACGCCACGCGTCGGACCGCACCGTCGGCTACATCCGGGACGAGCCGGTGCGGTCGGTGCTGATCGCGGCGGCCACGGGCGCGGCGCTGATGGCGCTGGTCAGCCTGATGGCCCGCTCGAACAACCAGCGCTGACACAGCGATTCGGGTCGCCATGATGCACCCCCTGCTGGCGCTGATCGCCACCCGGCCGCAGCTGCTGACCGCCCACGCCGAAGCCTATGCGGCGCTGGCGGCAGCAGAGTTGGACCAAGCCTCGACCGGCTGGCAACGCAAGTTGCTGCTCAGCGCGACCGCACTGTGCTGCGCTGGCGTGGCCGCGGTATTGGCCGGTGTGGCACTGATGCTGTGGGGGGTGTTGCTGCCCAGCACCGACTTGGCACGGGCCCTGCTGATTGCCACACCCTTGCTGCCGGCGCTGATCGCGCTGGGCTGCGGGCTGGCGGCACGCGGCAATGGCCGGGCCAGCTTTGCCGTCCTGCGCCAGCAGGTCAAGGCCGACCTGCGCATGCTGCGCGACGCGGGCGCGCGATGAGCGGCAACGCTGCATCGCCGATGGTCTCCAGCACCGCCGTGATGCTGGCAGCCGACCGGCTGAACGCCTCGCGGCTGCACCTGCGACAGGCGCTGATGCCGCCGCCACACACCCACGACACCGGTGGTCGATCGTCGCGCCCATTCCTTGGCCGTTGGATGGACCGATTGGCCGGGGTACCGGCGGCCAGCGTCTTGATCGATACCGTCCAGCGCTGGTGGGGCAAGCATCCGCTGCGCCTGGCCTGGTTGCTGGCCGATGATGCGGCCCAGACCCTCCTGCAACCGGTGGCACGAAAACACCCCTACCGGCTGGTATTGGGCGCTGCCGCTGCGGGTGCCTTGCTGGCGCTGAGCCGGCCCTGGCGCTGGCTGCCACGCGCCGCGTTGACCTCCGGGTTGAGCTCCGCACTGATGGCCGGCCTGCTGCCGCCCTTGATCAACCAGGCGGTATCGCGCTCATCCGGCAATGCCCTGGATCCTCACAACCAGTAGGCCCAGACCCGCGCCAGCAGCTCCTTGACCCGCAGCATCACCGGACGCTGCTGCCATGCCCGCAGCAACACCGCGTCCGACCCGGCCAGGTCCCGGTCGAACATGGCCTGCACCTGCGCGCCAAACTCGGGCCCCAGCACCACCGCGTTCAGTTCGTGGTTGTGCAAGAAGCTGCGCCAGTCCAGGTTGGTCGAGCCCACCGTGGCCCAGACGCCGTCGATCAACGCCGTCTTGGCATGCAGGATCACACCCCGCCGCTCGAAGATGTGCACGCCCGCCTGCAGCAACTCGGTGTAGTAGCCCCGGCCGACATGGAAGATCAGCGCCGAATCGGTTTTGCCCGGCAGGATCAGCGTGACATCCACGCCGCGCCGGGCAGCGGCCTGCAGCGCCGCCAGCAACTGCGGGTCGGGCGCAAAGTAGGCGTTGGTGATGTGCACGCTGGTCTCGGCACTGCCGATGGCGGACAGCAGGGTGGCGTAGATCTGGCTGAACGGCTCCTCGGGTGAGCTGCCCACCACCCGCACCACCTGCCGGCCAGCAGCCTCGGCCGCAGGAAAGTAGGCCTTGGCTGCCAACACCGGCCCTTGCTGCTGGGCCCAGGCGGCCAGAAACAGCTTTTGCAACTCCGCCACGGCCGGGCCTTGCAGTTGCAGGTCGGTGTCGCGCCAGGCCAGACTGGCCACGTCCGCGTCAGCGGCCCCGGCGGCCCCCGTGCCGGCCGCGGCCGCCGCGGGCGGGCTGGCGGTCGCGATTGGCACTTTGGCCACCCCGGTTTTGCGGCTGGCACGGCCCGACGCACTGCCCGCGCTGCCGGCAAACGAGCCGCCCGAATACACGCTGCTGATGTTGATGCCGCCCAGGAAGGCGATGCGGCCGTCCACGACCAGCAGCTTGCGGTGGTCACGCTGGTTCAGCGCCCAATCGGCGCGTGCGGCCAGCGGGTTGACCGGGTTGAACTCCAGCACCTGCACGCCGTTGTCGATCAGGCGCTGGAAAAACGCCGTTGGCGTGGCGATGGTGCCCACGCTGTCGACCATCAGGTTGACCTGCACGCCCTGGCGCTGCTTGTCGATCAGCGCCTGCGCAAAGCGCTGGCCGACCGCGTCGTCCTCCAGGATGTAGGTCTCCATGTTGATGTTGTCTCGGGCGCCGGCAATCGCCGCAAGCATCGCCCGGTAGGTGGCCGGGCCGTCCTGCAGCAGCAACACCCGGTTGCCGGTGGTCAGCGGGCTGCCGACGATGGCCTGCTCCAGCGCCAGGTGGCGGTCGAAGATGCTGGTCTCGGGGCTGCCCTGCGCCAGCCGGGCCAGCACGGCCTGGCTTTGCGCGGCCGACAACGGGCCGCGGGCGCCTTGCATCGGCACGGCCGTGCCGCGCTTCAAGGCCAGGTCGGGCACGATGGTGGGCAGGTTGCTGCAGCCGGTGCAGCCTGCCAGGCAGACCAGCGCGCCGGTCAGGCCCCAACGCCAACGCGGCCCACTCTGCCGGGCTGGCCGGGGTGGCCGGATCGGCCGCCCGTCAGCGCTGGGCGCTGACACGCCAGACCATATTGCCCACATCGTCGGCCACCAGCAAACCACCCTGGCGGTCCAGCGCCACGCCTACCGGGCGGCCGCGGGCGTGGCCGTCGGCGTCCAAGAAGCCGGTCAGCACATCCACCGGCGGCGCGCTGGCCGGGTGGTCGCCGTCGAAGGCGACAAACACCACCTTGTAGCCACTGTGCGGCCGGCGGTTCCATGAGCCGTGCTGGCCGATGAACATGCCGTTGCCAAAACCCGGCAGCTTCGCCCCGGTGGACGCCACCAGGCCCAGTGACGCGGTGTGCGCGCCCAGCGCGTAGTCGGGCACCACGGCGGCGGTGATGCGGCCTGGCCCGGGCGCTGGCGCGCGGCTGTCCGGGTGGGCGCCGAAGTAGCTGTAGGGCCAGCCGTAGAACGCACCGTCACGCACCGCGCTGAGGTAGTCGGGCACCAGATCGTCGCCCAGCTCATCACGCTCGTTGACCACCGTCCACAGTATCGGCAGGCCGGCAGGGCCGCCGGGTGTCCAGGCCAGGCCGTTGGGGTTGCGCAGGCCGCTGGCAAAAACGCGGTGCGCGCCGGTGGCGATGTCCAGCGCCCAGATGGCCGCCCGGCCTTCTTCGGCCGCCAGGCCGTTTTCGGCCACGTTGCTGTTGGAGCCCACGGTGACGAACAGGGTGTGGCCGTCGGCACTGGCGATCAGGTTTTTGGTCCAGTGGTGGTTGATGGGGCCGGCCGGCAGGTCCAGCACCCGGGTGCCGGGCTGGCTGATCTGCAGGTCGCCGGCATGGTACGGAAAGCGCAGCACCGCGTCGGTGTTGGCGACATACAGCGCGTCACCCACCAGCGCCATGCCAAACGGCGAGTTCAGGCCCGACAGCAAGACCGAGCGCTGGTCGGCGATGCCGTCACCGTCGGTGTCTCGCAGCAAGGTGATGCGGTTGGCGCTGGGGGTGCCTGCGCCGGCGCGTGACATCACCAGCCGCATCACCCAGCCCTTGATGCCGGGCACGTCGTCCGGACGCACCGGGGCGTTGGTCTCGGCCACCAGCACGTCGCCGTTGGGCAGCACGTACAGCCAGCGCGGGTGGTCCAGGCCAGCCGCAAAGCGTTGCACCCGGGTGCCCGCCGCAGCCTGTGGCATGGCAGTGGGCGACCAGCCGCGCGCCGGTGCAATGTTGACCGTGGGCAGCAAAGAGAACTGCGGCGCCGGCAGCACGGGCTGGGGGCCGAAGCCCACCGCCGCTGGCGAAACGGGCAAGGCGCCACAGGCCTGCAGCACACCGCCCGTCGCCACGACCGCCAGCAGTCCGGCGGACAACACCGCCAGCCGGCGGCGACGCACCGCTGGCGTGCGACGTGCTGCCAGCGATGCCTTGTGGTCCGTCAAATTCGCCCCATCAGCAACAGCACGACAACGACGATCACGATCAGCCCGATGCCGCCGCTGGGGCCGTAGCCCCAACCGCTGCTGTGCGGCCAGGCCGGAAACACGCCGATCAGCATCAGGATCAGAACAATCAACAGGATGGTGCCTAAGCCCATGATGGTCTCCTAGAGGTTTGAGAGCTTACAGAGGTGGGATGGCTCAGCGCGGCGCCGAGGCAGCCGGCGGCACCACGATCACCGTGGTGTTGCCTTCACCGGTGGCGCCGGTGGCGCCGGTATTGCCCTTGGCACCGTCGTAGCCGGTGGCACCGGTGCTGCCGGTGCTGCCGGTGCTGCCGGTGCTGCCGGTATTGCCCGTCGCGCCGGTGCTGCCGGTCGCGCCGGTCGGCCCGGCCGGTCCGGGCGTGGCCGCCGGGACGTTGACGGTGGTGGGTTTTTCACAGGCGCCTAAAGCCAGCGCAGCCAGCAAGGCCGGAATCCAAAATACTTGTTTCATGGGGTCTCCTAGTTACGGATCGGGGGTCTGGAACGCCCCTGGGGTCAGAACCGCGGCCCGGGGCCACCAGTTCGATTTGCGAGCCACCAGCTTAGGCAGTGCCGACGCAGCCGACCGTGCGCTGTCGAACACAGCAGTGCAGAACGGCTGCTCCGCCTACAGCGCCGCGGGCAAACCGGTCATGGCGTGTGGGGGCCCAGCATCTGCAGCGGGTCGACCCAGGCATCGAACTGCTCGGCGCTGACGGCCCCCAGCGCCAGCGCCGCCTCGCGCAGCGTGCTGCCGTGCTCGGCCGCGTGTTTGGCCACCGCTGCCGAGCGCGCATAGCCGATGTGCGGCACCAGTGCGGTGACCAGCATCAGCGAGCCCTGCACGCCTTGCGCCACCCGCGCCGCATCCACCGCCAGGCCGGCCACGCAGTGGCGCGCAAAACTGCCCATCGCGTCGCCCAGCAGGCGCAGGCTGTCCAGCGTGTCCAGCGCGATCAGCGGCTTGTAGACATTGAGCTCGAACTGGCCCTGGCTGGCGGCAAAACCGATCGCCACGTCATGGCCCATCACCTGGGCGCAGACCATCGTCAGCGCCTCGACCTGGGTCGGGTTGACCTTGCCCGGCATGATCGAGCTGCCGGGCTCATTGGCCGGCAGGCGCAACTCGCCCAGCCCGGCACGTGGCCCGCTGCCCATCAGGCGGATGTCGTTGCCGATCTTGGTCAACGCGATGGCCAGCATGCGCAGGCTGGCATGCAGGCCGACCAGCGCCTCGTGGCCGGCCATCGCCGCAAACAGGTTGTCGGCGGGTGCCAACGGCAGGCCCAGCTCGTGCGCCAACAGCGCCGCCACCCGGGCGCCGAATTCGGGGTGGGTGTTCAGCCCGGTGCCCACAGCCGTGCCGCCGATGGCCAGTTGGTACACCGGCCCCAGCGCCAGGCGCAGGCTGGTCTCGCACAGGCCGAGTTGTGCGCCGTAGCCGCCAAACTCCTGGCCCAGCGTCAGCGGCGTGGCGTCTTGCAGGTGGGTGCGGCCGATCTTGACCACCCCCGCCAGCGCCAGCGCCTGTGCGGCCAGGGCGGCACGCAACCCGGCCAGCGCCGGCAGCAGGCCCTGCACCGTCTGCAGCGCCACCGCGATGTGCATCGAGCTGGGAAACACATCGTTGGACGACTGGCCCAGGTTGACCGCGTCGTTGGGATGCACCCGGACGGATGCCGCGCCGGCGCCGGGCTGAGGCCCCGGACCGGCCAGCGCGGCCAGCGCCGTGCTGGCCAGGTGGGCCACCACTTCGTTGACGTTCATGTTGCTCTGCGTGCCCGAGCCGGTCTGCCACACCGAGAGCGGAAACTCGGCATCGAACCCGCCCTCGGCCACCTGGCGCGCCGCCGCAGCGATGGCTGCGGCCACCGGCGCGGCCAGCAGCCCGAGCTCACCGTTGACCGTGGCCGCCGCCCATTTGATCCAGGCCAGCGCGTGGATGATGGGGAGCGGCATGCGCTGCTCGCCGATGGCGAAGAAGTGCAGGCTGCGCGCCGTCTGCGCGCCCCACAGCGCCTGGGCGGGCACCTCGATAGCGCCAAAGCTGTCGTGCTCGGTGCGGGTGGCCGCTGGGGTGGCCGCTGGGGTGGCCTGGGGGGTGGCCGGGGGGGTGGCTGTCTGGGGGGCTGTCATGGCGGGTTTGATGGTGGCGGGCTTGATGGTGCCGGTCATGCCGATCACCGCTTGGGGGCTGTGGCCACCACAGGCTTGGGGGCCGGGGTGCCGGCCACTGCCGCTGTCCGTTTGGCCGCCGGATGCCGCTCCATCAGGCTGCGGCAGCTGCCGGCGGCACGCAAGGCGCTTTCGGTATCCCCGGTGTCGATCAGGGGGATCAATGCCGCCAGCGGATTGACCAGCGCCAGCAGCGCGGCGGCGGCCACCCGCGGCGCCAGGCGGCCCAGCTCCAGCGACAGTTTCGGGTTGGCAAAGCTGCCTTGCACATGCAGCGGCGAGCGCAGCGCCAGCGGGCTGAAATCCTTGGGGCTGACGACCGCACGCAAGTCCATCGCCTCGGTCGCCAGCGACAGCGTGCCCTGCACCCAGAGCGCCGAATCGACGGTGTCGAGCACCATCACACGGGGCCGGAAGACACCCCGGTCGGCCACCAGGTCCGCCACCGCGCAGCCCACCGGCAGCGCGTCGTCGCCCACCACCAGCACGCCCAGCGCCTGGGCCAGGTCCAGCCCGGCCGCTTCAATCGCCAGATGCGAGATCGCACCGCCGGTCAGCTCGGTATGGGCCGTGCCTTGCAGGCTGGCCAGGATCTCGGCGGTGGACCGGCCCTGCCCGGCCAGCTTGGCCCGGCCGTTGAGCTGGCCCGTGACATAGGGCGGCTTGCCGTCGGCGCGGGCCTGGTGGACCCAGTTTTCCAGCCGCACACCGTCCCAGCGCAGATCGGCGGTCCACAGCGCCGGGCTGCTGCGCCCGTCCAGCTGCACCTGGCCACCCACGCGGCCCTGGGCGGTGCGGGCGTCCAGGTCGCGCAGCGTCAGCACACCGCCGGCCAGCAGCAGGTGGGCGTGCAGCGGCCGCAAGGGCTCCAGCCAGCGGGTGTTCAGGTCGGCCTCGGCAAAGTCGATCAGCACATCGGCGTCCATCACGCGCAAGGCCGCCAGGTCGAAGGGCCGGTCGGGCAAGACTTTGCCGGGCTTGCGCCGGTCGACCCGGACCGGTGCCGGACCGGTCGGCAGCGGCAACCCGGGCAAGGCCGCCGGCAGCACGGTGGGTGCGGGTGCGGGTGCGGGTGCGGCTGCGGTTGCGGGTGCGGCTGCGGTTGCGGGTGCGGTTGCGGTTGCGGGTGCGGTTGCGGTTGCGGTCAGGGGGGCCGGCAGGGGTGCCGGCATCACCGCGCCCGTCGCGGCTGTTTGCTCACCGGCCAGTTGGATGTCCAGCACGGCCGGCGCGCCGACCAGCACCTTGGGTGCCAGCCCGACCGCCGGGCCCAGATCAGCCAGGTGCAGGCGGCTGCCGCCCAGCCGGCCGGCCAGCAGCGGCACGGCCCGGTCGGTGCGGTAGACAAAAGCGCCGTTGAGCTGGCTGGTGCCCACGGTGGCGTCGTCGATCAGCACATACCAGCCGTCGGCCCGCCGGGCCAGCCGGCCGCGGGTCCGAAACGCCGCCGTGGTGGGCAAGGTGACCCGCAACGGGTCGCCCACCGCTGCCAGCGACGGCCCGCGCAAGGTGAAGCGGCCGGTCAGGCCCAGCAGTTGCACCGGGTCGGTGGCACTGCCCTCGAAGGTCAGGCTGGCGCGTCCGATGCGGGCCGAGAGCGTCAGCGGCACGGCTGGTGTGTTCCCCTTCGCGCCCGACTGAGGGCCCGTCCGCGGGTCCACCCGCGCACCCGGCAAGGCGCCCGCAGCGGTCAGTGCCAGCGTCAGCGGCAGGCCGCGGTAGTGGCCCTGGCCGTTCACCTGCAACAGGCTGCCCAGCGCCGGGTCTGCCGCATCGACGAGCGACAGGTCGGCCTGCAGCGACAGCGCGTCCGGCACGTCCTGCACCAGCACCCGGCCCTGGGCAACCACCAGCCGCTCGACCACCGGCAGCGCCGGCGGTGGCGCCGCGGGGTCTGGCCGCAAGCGGTCAGGGCCGAACTGCCAGGACACCCGGCCGTCGGCCTGGCGCTCGAGGTGCGCATCGAGCCGGCGCGCCTGCAGGCCCTCGATGCGCAGCGGCTGGCCACGCCAGGCGCGCCACAGGTCGGCGTAGCGCAGGTCCAGCACCAGATCCTGCGCCTGCACCAGGTAGGGCGCGGTGCTCCAGTCGGGCGCGGCCACCGTCAGCCACGGTGCCGTCAGGTGCACACCGCCCAGAAACCGGACCCGGAACCCACCGGACTCGGGCGGCGCCACCGCCTGCAAGCTCACGGTCCGTTGCAACTGCTGCGACAAGCCGCGCTGCAATGGCCCGGCCAGCACCGGCCATCCCGCCCATTCGCCGACCGCCAGCGCTGCCACCAGCGCCAGCAGGCCGCCGAGCATCGCCAGCCGCGCGCCTCGCCGCGAGGTTGGGGTGGGGGGGGAGGTCGGGGGGGCGGTCGGGGGGACGGATGGGGGGACGGACGGGCGCAGCGGAGACAGTTCGTGCAAGGGCGGAATCGGCGAGGTCATGCGCGATTGTCCTGGC
>JBBRZR010000034.1:0-19766 GCA_038236495.1 Burkholderiales bacterium | reverse complement strand
TGTAGAGCTTGGCCGCCTCGTCGTAGCTGTCGGCCAGGAAGGGCAGGCCGTCGGCGGCGTAGATCGGCCATTCGTTGCTGAAGTTGGTCAGCAAGATCTCGCCGATCTGCGCCTGGCCGCCTTGCACCGCGCGCTTGATCTCGGTGGCCTTGAACAGCGAGGCATTGGCATGCACCGTGATCTTGAGCTTGCCGGCGGTGGCCTTGTCGACATCGGCCGCAAACTGCACCAGGTTTTCGGTGTGGAAGTTGCTGGCGGCGTAGGCTGCGGGCAGGTCCCATTTGGTCTGGGCCCAGACCGGCGTGGTGGCCAGCGCGGCGGTGGCGGCCAGGCTCAAGGTCAGGCTGATCTTGAAAACGGTTTTGTACATCTTGCGGCGGGTCAACATGGGTCAGGGCTCCGGCAACAGACAGGGCTGCAAAGAATAGCGGCAAGTCGGCCGACCGCCATGCGGGTGTGTACCCAGCGCAGCCTTGGCCCGACGATCAGCGTCAAGCAAGACCCCGGCCAGCCGACGGTGTCAGCCGAAGTCGTGGGGCTGCCGGATACTGGCGGCCTTGCACCGGAGAGCTCGATGGACACCGCACCCGCCACCCAGACCACCGGCGACATCACGCCGCCACGCTGGCAGTTCTGGATCGACCGGGGCGGCACCTTCACCGACATCGTCGCCCGTCGTCCCGATGGCAGCCTGGTTACCGCCAAGCTGCTCAGCGAAGACCCCGATCACTACGCCGACGCGGCGGTCGAGGGCATGCGCCGCCTGCTGGGTCTGGCCGCCGGTGCGCTGATCACGCCTGACCGGGTCGAGTGCGTGAAGATGGGCACCACCGTGGCCACCAATGCGCTGCTGGAGCGCAAGGGCGACCGCACCGTGCTGGTGATCACGCGTGGTTTTGGCGACGCGCTGCGCATCGCCACCCAGGCCCGGCCGCGTTTGTTCGACCGCCACATCGTGCTGCCCGAGTTGCTGTACGCGCAGGTGATCGAGGCCGACCAGCGCCACGATGCCCTGGGTGCGGAACTGCTGCCGCTGGACGGGCCGGGCTTGCGGCGCGACCTGCAGCCGGCCTTTGATGCCGGCATCCGGGCCTGCGCCATCGTCTTTTTGCACGGCTGGCGTGCGCCGGCGCACGAACTGGCGGCCGCCGTCATCGCCCGCGAGATCGGCTTCACCCAGATCAGCCTGTCGCACCAGGTCAGCCCGCTGATCAAGCTGGTGCCACGCGGCGACACCACCGTGGTCGATGCCTACCTTTCGCCCATCCTGCGCCGCTACGTCGCCCAGGTGGCGGCGCAGATGCCGGGTGTACCGCTGTACTTCATGCAAAGCTCGGGCGGGCTGACCGAGGCTGGGCGCTTTCAGGGCAAGGACGCGATCCTGTCCGGCCCGGCCGGGGGCATCGTCGGCATGGTGCGCACCGGGCTGGCGGCGGGGCACGGCCGGCTGATCGGCTTCGACATGGGCGGCACGTCCACCGATGTGTCGCACTTTGCGGCGGGGGCGGACGGTGCACCGGGCGAGTTCGAGCGCGCGTTCGACACCCAGGTGGCGGGTGTGCGCATGCGTGCGCCGATGATGAGCATCCACACCGTGGCGGCGGGTGGTGGCTCGATCATCGGCTTCGACGGCGGGCGGCTGCGGGTGGGGCCCGAGTCGGCCGGTGCCCACCCCGGCCCGGCGGCGTACCGGCGCGGTGGCCCGCTGGCGGTGACCGATGCCAACGTGATGCTGGGCCGGATCCAACCGGACTATTTTCCGGCGGTGTTCGGGCCGGGCGCCGATGCGCCGCTGGACGCCGAGGTGGTGCGGCAGCACTTTGCCGAGTTGGCCGGCCGCATCAGCCAGGCCACCGGCCGACCGACAGCGCCCGAGGCGGTGGCCGCCGGCGCGCTGCAGATCGCGGTGGCCAGCATGGCCAACGCGATCAAGCGCATCTCGGTGGCGCGGGGCTACGACGTCACCGCCTACACCTTGCAGTGTTTTGGCGGTGCCGGTGGCCAGCATGCCTGTGCGGTGGCCGACGCACTCGGCATGACCACCGTGCTGATCCATCCGCTGGCAGGGGTGTTGTCGGCCTACGGCATGGGCCTGGCCGACCAGACGGCGATGCGCGAGGCCTCGGTCGAGCGCGTCGCCGACGACACCGGCCTGGCCCAGGCGCTGCAAGTCCTGGGCACGCTGGGCGACGCGGCAGTGGCCGAGGTGCTGGCGCAAGGTGTGCCGGCCCAGCGCATCCGCCGGGTCGAGCGCCTGCTGCTGCGCTACCAGGGCACCGACACCGCGCTGCCGGTGGCGCCGGCCGGGCTGGCCGCGATGCGGGCCGCGTTCGAGGCCGCCTACCGCCAGCGTTTCGCGTTTGGCCTGCCCGGGCGCGGCCTGGTGATCGAGGCGGCCTCGGTCGAGGCCATCGGGGCATCACACCCGCTGGACAGCAGTGGCGATCTGACGCTGTCGGCCAGCGCTGCGCCCACCGACCTGCTGCCGGTGGCCCCGCCACCACCGCTGGCCCAGGTGCAAATGCACTGTGCTGCCGACGACGGCAGTGCCGACGCCTGGCGCCTGACGGCTTTGCACCAGCGCGAAACCCTGGCCGCCGGCGCGGTGGTGCCCGGCCCGGCGGTGATTGCCGAGCGCAACGCCACCACCGTGGTCGAGCCCGGCTGGCAGGCGCAGGTGGGCGCCGACCACAGCCTGACGCTGCGCCGGGTGCGGCCGCGCCCGGCGGCCCAGGCCCTGGGCACGGCGGCCGACCCGGTGATGCTGGAGGTGTTCAACAACCTGTTCATGAACATTGCCGAGCAGATGGGGCTGCGGCTGCAAAACACCGCGCACTCGGTCAACATCAAGGAGCGGCTGGATTTTTCTTGTGCGCTGTTCGACGCCCAGGGCCAGCTGATCGCCAATGCGCCGCACATGCCGGTGCACCTGGGCTCGATGAGCGAGTCGATCAGCACGGTGATCCGGCGCAACCCGGCCATGCAGCCGGGCGATGTCTACGTGCTCAACGACCCTTACCACGGTGGCACCCATTTGCCCGATGTGACGGTGGTGACGCCGGTGTACCTGGTGCCCCCGGCCGGCGGTGTACCGCCGGCCACCCCCCAAGGGGGTGCGGGCCCGGTGGACTTGGTGCCCCCGGCCGGCGGTGTACCGCCGACCACCCCCCCAGGGGGTGCGGGCCCGGCTTCGGAGCGGCCGGGCGCCGGGCCCGCGCCCTTCGACACCGCTTCGGCCCAGCCGCAGTTCTACGTCGCCAGCCGCGGCCACCATGCCGACATCGGCGGCATCACGCCCGGCTCGGTGCCACCGTTTTCCCGCAGCATCGACGAAGAGGGTGTGCTGATCGACAACCTGTTGCTGGTGCGCGGCGGCGTGCTGCGCGAGGCTGAATTGCGGACCCTGCTGGGCAGTGGCCGCTGGCCGGCGCGCAACCCCGACCAGACCGTGGCCGACCTGCGGGCCCAGATCGCCGCCAACGAAAAAGGCGTGCAAGAGCTGCAGGCCATGGTGGCGCAGTGGGGCCTGGCCACGGTGGCGGCCTACATGGGCCATGTGCAGGACAACGCCGAAGAGTCGGTGCGGCGTGTCATCAGCGCGCTGCACACGACCATGGGCAGCGGCGCCTTCAGCCTGCCGATGGACAACGGCGCGGTGATCAAAGTCAAGGTCACGGTGGACCTGGCGCGGCGCGAGGCCACGATCGACTTCAGCGGCACCAGCGCGCAGTTGCCCGACAACTTCAACGCGCCCAAGGCGGTCACCGTGGCGGCGGTGCTCTATGTCTTCCGCACGCTGGTGGACGATGACATCCCGCTCAACGCCGGTTGCCTCAAGCCACTGCGGCTGGTCGTGCCGGACGGCTGCATGCTCAACCCGCACGCGCCGGCCGCCGTCGTGGCCGGCAATGTCGAGACCTCGTCCTGCGTCACCAACGCGCTGTACGGCGCACTCGGCGTGATGGCGGCCAGCCAATGCACGATGAACAACTTCACCTTCGGCAACGCGGCCTACCAGTACTACGAAACGATCTCGGGCGGCTCGGGCGCCGGTCCGGGCTTCGACGGCACGTCGGTCGTGCAGACCCACATGACCAACTCGCGCATGACCGACCCCGAGGTGCTGGAGTTCCGCTTCCCGGTGCGGCTCGACAGCTACGCGATCCGCACCGGCTCGGGCGGCGCCGGGCGCTGGCGCGGCGGTGATGGCGGTGT
The DNA here is from genome assembly GCA_038236495.1 of Burkholderiales bacterium. GTDB lineage: Bacteria > Pseudomonadota > Gammaproteobacteria > Burkholderiales > Burkholderiaceae_C > Pseudaquabacterium. The sequence goes on along the minus strand of JBBRZR010000034.1, from coordinate 15,551 downwards.
GCGGCGGCTGCGTTTTTTGCAACCCATGACCGCGGCGATCCTCAGCAACGGCCGGCTGCACGGCGCCTTTGGGGGGGCGGGTGGCCAGCCCGGGGCACCCGGCATCAACCGGGTCGAGCGGGCCGACGGCCGCAGCGAGGCGCTGGGCTACATCGGTGAGGTCGAGATGCAGCCTGGCGATGTGTTCGTGATCGAGACGCCGGGCGGTGGCGGCTGGGGCGAGCCAGCATGAGCAGCGCCCGCAGCAAGACGCTGCTGATCACCGGCTTCGAGCCCTTCGGCGGCGAGTCCGTCAACCCGTCGGGGGCGGTGGCGCAGGCGCTGCACGGCCAGGTCATCGGCGGCGCCCAAGTCGTCGCAGCGCAGCTGCCCTGCGTGTTTGCCCAGGCCCTGCCGGCGCTGCAGGCGGCACTGGACCGGCACGCACCCGACTGGGTGCTGGCGCTGGGCCTGGCCGGCAGCCGCTCTGCCATCAGTGTGGAGCGGGTGGCGGTCAACCTGGTCGATGCCCGCATCCCCGACAACGCCGGTGCCCAGCCGGTGGACGAGCCGGTGCGGGCCGGTGGGCCGGCGGCGTTTTTTACCGGCTTGCCGGCCAAGGCCATCGTCGCCCGGCTGCAGCAAGCCGGCCACCGGGCCGAGCTGTCGCACTCGGCTGGCAGTTTTGTCTGCAACCAGGTGTTTTACGGCCTGATGCAGACGCTGGCGACACAGCCCGGCGTGGTGGGCGGCTTCATCCACCTGCCACCCTTGCCCGAGCAGGCGGCCCAGCACCCGCAGTCCCGGCCCATGGCGCTGGCCGAGCAGGTGCTGGCGCTGCGCCGGGTGGTCGAGTTGCTGGTGGCCGGCACACCGGAGTTGCACACCGCGGGCGGCCGCATCGACTGACGCTGCGCAGGGCGTCGGCTGGCCCGCCCGGCGGCCTGTGCGTTATTCGTCGTCGCGGTACAGCTTCCAGCGGTCCAGCGCCACCCGCATCAGCCGTTGCTGGTCCTGGAAGCGGCGACAACCGCTGCAGGCCAGCCAGTGCAGGCGCAGCGACACCGCCTCCATCGGCCGCAGCGGCCGATCCTGGCTTTCCAGCACCAGGCGGGTCACATCTTTGCAGGTTCGCATCAGGGGCATCGGAGACTTTGTTCGGTGGGGATCATGCGCTGTCAGGCGGGGCCGCCGCGCACCGAGAACCAGCGCAGCTGCAGGCAATCACGCAGCCTGAGCCGAGCGCGGTGCAACAGCACCCACAGGTTGGTCGAGGTGATCTGCAATTCCTTGCAGATTTCGTCGGTTTCCAGCTCCAGCCACTCGCGCATCATGAAAACCCGGCCCTGGGCCGGTGGCAATTGGTCGCAGCAGGCCTCCAGCACCTCGAAGAACTGGCGCTGGCCGCAGGCGGCCTCGGGGCTGCCCCAGTCCTTCGGCTTGTCGCTCCAGTGGCCGGTGCGGTCGAACAGCGACTCGTCCAGGTCCTCGCCGTCCTCGGTGCTCAGCACCGTGGCCTCGCGGGTGTGGCGGCGCAACTGGTCCACCACCTTGTGCTTGAGCACGCCCACCAGCCAGGTCTTGAGCTGGGACTGGCCGGCAAAGCCCTCGGGCTTCTCCAGCGCGGCCAGCACGGTGTCGGACACCGCGTCCTCGGCCCAGGCGTCGTTGCGCAACTGGCTGCGGGCAAAACGCATCAGTTGCGGGCGCAGCGCCTCGACCTGGCGGGCAAAGTCGGGCGGCGGCGCGGGGTTTGGGGGCATGGTGTCGTCCGGGGGCGGCAGGGGCAGCGTTGCCCGCATGATGCCCGCTGCCCGCTACCCGCTGCGGACCAGCCGCCAACCGGACGCAAAAAAGCCCGGGCGACACGAGGTCGGCCGGGCCAAAAATCACCTGGAGGCTGCGGCTGGCACACGGGTGAGTTGCCGACCCCCGTGTGGCCTGCCGCCCGGCCGCTCGAGGCCGGTGGCCAGGCGAGGACTCTTACTTGGACGAGCGCACGGCGATCTGGTTCTTGACCGCCACCACACCACCGACCTTGGAGGCGATTTGCTCGGCCTTCATCTTCTCGTCGTAGCTCTTGGCAAAGCCGGACAGCATCACGGTGCCCTTCATCGTCTCGACGCTGATGCTCGACGCATCGACATCGGGGTTGTCAACGTAGCGGCCCTTGACGGCGGTGGTGATGGCGGCGTCGTCGACGTAGGCGCCGACGGTCTCCTGCCCGCGGGTCACGGCACAGCCGGTGGCGCTGAGCAGGGCGATGGCGATGAAAGCGGCGCTGAGGGTGTGGCGAATGATCATGGTGTGGCTCCTGGGATAGGTATAAAAATCTTTGAACTGACCGGGGGTGAAATGGGCCCGGCCGCCCATGTCTGGGCGGACTAGTCGCTCAACCAGTCCTTCAACTCTTCGGCGTGTTCCTGCTCGTCGCTCAGGATGTCTTCGAGCAGGCGGCGGGTGGTGGTGTCCTTGTCGCCGATCAGCGCAATGATCTGGCTGTAGGTCTCGATGGCCACCCGCTCGGCAATCAGGTTGGCGCGGATCATGGCTTTCAGGCCGGTCGAGTCGTCGTAGGCCGCATGGCTGCGCTGCGACAAGGTGTCGGGCGAGAAATCAGGCTCGCCGCCGAGTTGCACGATGCGCTGGGCCAGGCGGTCGGCATGGGCCGATTCCTCGTTGGCATGCACCAGAAACTCTTCGGCGATCTTGGGTGAGGCCAGGCCGGCCGCGGTGAAATGGTGGCGGCGGTAGCGCAGAACGCATACCAATTCGGTGGCCAGGCTGTCGTTGAGCAGTTTGATGATGTCGTTGCGCCAGGGGCCGTAGCTCGGGGTCACCGCGCCTTGGTCCAGGCTGCTGCGTGCGGCATCGATGGCCTTCAGGTCGAGCACCATGCGCTCGGGCTTGGCTGCAGCATCGCTGCTGCGGTGGGCTTGTTCGTGGACGACAACCATGGTGTGCTCCTGGGCGATTGGGATGGGCTCCGGGTCCGTGCATCCCGGTTGGGCTTGCATGAAACCGATGAACGCACTGTAGAAACAGCCGCCTGCGGCGGCCATAGTCGGCCGGCGCGCCCTGGTGTAGGACAGCACCGCAGCGCTGCGTCAGGGGCTTTCAGTCCGCACCCGCGACGGCGACGGCCGGCAGCTTGGCCGGTGCCAGGGTTTCTGGTGCCGCGTCCAGCAGCGGTACCAGAAAGCAGCTGTCGCCGGCATCCAGCGTGGTCCAGTCCAGCGCCTGGCCGGGCGCCAGCAGCACCGCATCGGCCGGCGCGTTGGCCTGGATGGCGGCCAGGCTGGCGCCTCGCGCCAGGATGAAGCGCATCTGCCGGCCGTCTCGCCGCAGGCGCAGTTCGGCCTGCGGCCAATGCAATGGCAGGCAGGGCGTGAACTGCAGCGAGCGGGCCTGCAGTTGCAAGCCGAAGATCGACTCGACAGCGGCCCGGTGCAGCCAGGCGGCCGCACCGGTGTACCAGCTCCAGCCGCCGCGCCCGACGTAGGGCGGCTGGCTGTAGACATCGCCGGCCATGGCGTAGGGTTCGATGCCGTAAGCCGCGCCATGCACCGGGTGGCTGGCGCGGTGCGCCGGGCTCAACCAGGTGAATGACAGGTAGGCCGCGTCGGCACCGGGGCCGTCGCTGGCGGCGTTGCCGCCGCATCCCTTGCCTTCCAGCTGGCTCCGCACCTGCAGTTGCGCCTGCGCCATCAGCGCCCAGACGCCGGCGTGTGAGTACTGGCCGCCGTTTTCACGCACGCCCGGCGGGTAGGCCTGGATGTAGCCGGCGCTGGGCTGGGCATGCACCAGCGGCGGGTCCAGCAGGCGGATCAGGCCGGCGTCGGCGTCCAGCAACTGGTCTTGCGCCGCGGCCATCGCGATGCGCTGCAGCGCCGGTGGCGCCACCCCGGACAGCACCGACCAGCACTGGGCGATCAGGTCGATGCGGGCCTCGGTGTTGGTGTGCGAGCCCAGCGGCTGGCCGTCGTCGAAAAACGCGCGCTTGAACCACTGGCCGTCCCAAGCCGGGCCCACCAGCGCGGCCTGCCAGCCGACAGCGGCGGTCTCCCAGCGCTGGGCCCGTGGGCCGTCGCCCCGATCACGGGCCAGTGGCGCAAAGTCGGCCACCAGCCGGCACAAGAACCAGGCCAGCCAGACCGACTCGCCGCGCCCGCCGTGGCCGACCCGGTTCATGCCGTCGTTCCAGTCGCCGGTGCCCATCAGCGGCAGGCCGTGCACGCCCACCCGCAGACTGCGGTCGATGGCGCGGGCGGCGTGCTCGTAGACGCTGGCGCTCTGGGCGCTGACGGTGGGCGTGGTGTAGGCGTCTTCGGCGCCGTCGGGGATGGGCGCGGCGTCGATGAACGGCACCACCTGGTCCAGCAGGCTGGTGTCACCGGTGCAGCGCAGGTGGTGCACGCAGGCGTGGGCCAGCCACAGCAGGTCGTCCGAGAAGTGCGTGCGCACGCCGTTGCCTTGCGGGCTGTGCCACCAGTGCTGCACGTCACCCTCCGGGAATTGGCGCGATGCGCACAGCAAAATCTGCTCACGCAGCATCTGGGGCGCGGCCCAGGCCAGCGCCATGCTGTCCTGCAACTGGTCGCGAAAGCCGGTGGCCCCGCCGGCCTGGTAGAACGCCGCCTTGGCCCACAGCCGGCACGACACGGTCTGGTACAGCAGCCAGCGGTTGACCATCACATCGAACAGCGGGTCGGGCGTCTTGACGGTGGCAGCGCCCAGCAACGTGTCCCAGCGGGCCTGCACCTGGTCCAGCCGCTGCGCGGCCGGCACGGTGGCCGCCTCGGCCGCCAGCTGCCGAGCCGCATCCGGGCTGGCCGCGTAGCCCAGCAAGAACACCCGTTCCACCGATTCACCCGGCGCCAGCAGCAGCCGGGTCGACAGCGCGGCGATCGGGTCCAGACCGGGGCCGCTGCGTTGGCCGAAGTGGTCGGGCAGCACCAGCCGGCCGCGGGCGTCGAAGCATTCGCGGCGGTCGCAGGTCCACTCTTCAGCCAACTCGGCGTTGCCGCCAGCGCTGGCCAGGGCCAGAAAGGCGGTGCCGTCGCCAAAGCCGGCCGAATGGTCGCGCTGCGTGGCCAGCAGGGCCAGCAGGCGCGGCCCAGGGCGGCTGCCCTCCGGGCTTGAACTGCCCGACCCCGGCAGCCGCTGGTGGTAAGCGGTGGTCTGCACGGTGTTGCGGTCGCTGCGCTGGCTGCCCATCATCCACTCGGCCAGGGCGGCCAGCCGCAGCGGCACCGGGCGCGGGCCGTGGTTGATCAGGCGCACCCGCATTTGCTTGACGGCGGTCAGCGGATCGACACAGGTCGTGAGCAGGATGTCCACATCACCGCGGCGGTGGCCGATGCTGCTGCGGCCCTGGCCGTGCGCCACCCGGTAGGTGACATGGTCGTCGCCCAGCGCACCGGGCGCCAGGTTCCAGATCTGCAGCGTCTTCAGGTCCTGCAGCAGCAGCCACTCCGACGGCGGGTCGGCCACCGGGTCATTGGACCAGGCGGTGAGCTGGTTGAGCCGGCTGTTGACGGCCCAGGTGCAGCCGCCGCCGGCCTCCGAGACCTGGCTGCCGAAGCCCGGGTTGGCCAGCACGTTGATCCAGGGCCGGGTCGGACGCAACGCGGCACTGACGTCGAAGCGGAACTCGCCGCTGGCCGCATCGAACCGGCCGACCGGCGCGGGCACCACTGCCACACCGTCGGACGCCACCGTCAGCTCGGCCGATGAGTTGAGTTGGCGGTCCTCCAGCGCTTGCTCGTGGCGCTCGGTCCAGGCTTGCAGGTGGTGCAGCAGCGGCCGGCCATCGGCATCGATGCGGACCCGCGCCAGCGCTTCCAGCGTGCCCAGCTCGGCGGCCGACAGGTCGTCGGTCCGCAGCAGGAAGAAGCCGGTGCGGGTGCGGCCGCTGTTGGCACCGTCTGCGGCACTGTCGGCCAAGTGGCGGTCGCGCAGGTCGGCAATTTCGCGCTGCAGTGCCATCAGGTAGGACGCCGGCTCGGCATTGATCACCACCAGGTCACAGCCTACGCCGCCCCAGGCCCACAGGCGCAGCGCCTGGGCCAGCGTGCGCAGCAGGACCAGACCCTGGATCACGCCCGCGTTGACCAGCAACAGCGGCCGGTCACCCGAAATGCCGAAGCGCCACAGCAGGCGGCGGTCGCATTGCTCGGTCGGGGCGGGTTGGGCTGCGGCGGCCGCTGCCAGGCCGGCCGCGCGTGGGTTGTCCGGCGTGCGCCCGGGCTCGGCCTGCGGCCGGGTCAGGCTGAGCACCAGCGCGGTGGTCAGGCTCTGGATCGCGGCAAAGTTGTCCGGCCCCAGACGCAACGCGCGCAGCCGGATCGCGGTCAGCGTGGCCGACATCAGCGAGGCCCGCTGCACCGCGCTGGCCTGGCGGTATTTGTCGACCACCGCGTGCAGCGTGGTGGCGTCGTCGGACGCCGCGGTGGCAAAGGTCAGCTTGGCCTTGCCGTGCGGCGCGATGCGCAGCCGCACCGCCAGCGCACAAACCGGGTCCAGCCCGGTCGCCAGCGGCTGGCTGCCAGCCTGCCGCGGTGTTTGATGCGCATCGGCCGGGTCTGCCGCAGCAGCCGGCTCGGCGCCCGCCGTGGGTGGCAGGTCGAACGCGGCCAGCGGCTGGCTGGCCGCTCGGTTGCGGCCCAGCCAGCGTTGCCGGTCGGTCTGGATGCGCAGGCCCACCACCTGCGGGTCGCTGTCGGTCAGGAAGTGTGCCGCCCGCAGCGCGGGCTCGCTGGGCAGGCGCGGCGTGCGCTCGAACACCAGCGCCTGGTGCTCGGGCTGCCAGGCGGCTTTGACAAACATGTTCATGAAGGCGGGATGGGACTCGTCGGCGCGGTCGTCCGACAGCGTCACCTCAAAGGCGGAGATCAGCTCGATGTCCAGCAACTGGTCGCCCAGGTTGTGCAACTCGACCTGGCGGAACTCGATGTCGTCCTCGGGGCTGACCCAGACCGTGGTGTGGGCCTGCACGCCCGGCCACAGCGCGTCGAAGCAGACCCGGTCGGCGTGGAACAGGCTCTGGTACTGCGCCGCGGGATCGGGCGCCGGGTGTTGGGTGAGCGACACCACTGGCGCGCTGTCGCCACGCGCGGTGTTGGCGCTGCGCCGGTCGCTGCGGCCGGTCCAGCTGTGGCCGGCAGCGGCAGTGGCCGATCGGCGCTCGGCCGGGTTGGCCCAGCGCAGGTAGAAAAAGCTGCCCATGGCGTCGCGCAGCGCGTCATCGCGCCAGCGGGTGATGCCGGCGGCGCCCCAGCGGCTCCAGCCGGCGCCGTTGGCGCGCAACGCGACGCTGTAGCGCCCGTTGCCCAGCAGATGGGTGGGCTCGACCGCGCTGGCGCCCGGCAGCACCTCGCGCAGCAGGCCAGGGGTGCGGCGCTGCATGTTTTGCAGTGGCGCGGCGGCGGGTGTGGCGCGCAGCACCGGCACCTCGCGCGGCGGCCGCTCGTGCAGCAAAGACGCCACCGCGGCCAGCTGGGCGTTGGCCATGCCCCAACGCTGGGCCGGGCCGCCCAGCAGCAGGTTGGCAATGGCCACGATGCTCATGCCCTGGTGGTGGGCCATGAAGGTGGCCACCGGCGCAAAGGCCTCGTCACCCGTCTGCCGGCCAGGCGTGAAGTCCAGCGCCTCGATGAAGCCGTAACGGCCCTGGGCCCCGAGCGCGGCCAGGGCGTCCAGGTTCAGGCTGGCGCGGTGCGGCGCGATCATCAGTGCCAGTGCGCTGGCGTAAGGCGCCAGCACCAGCTCGTCGGTGGGTGTGCGGCGCAGCGCCAGCCGCGGCACACCCTGCGGCGCGTACTGGTAGGCCAAGGTGTAATCGGCACCGGCATAGGCCGACTCCGAAATACCCCAGGGCAGGTGGCGCGGCGCGGTGAAGGCGATCTGCTCGTGCAGCGCGGCGTGGCAGGCCTCGCTCAGCACGCTGCCGGGCGGCTCGGCCAGCACCAGGGTGGGCATCAGGTACTCGAACATCGAGCCCGACCAGGATCGCAGCCCGGCCAGCGTGCCGACGCCAAAAAACGGCCGGCCCAGCGCCGCCCAGTGCCGCACCGGCACGTCGCCCTTGGCGATCGCGAACAGGCTGGTCAGGCGCGACTCGGACGCCAGCAGGTCATAAAAGCCGGCATCGAGCTGCTGCTCGGCCACCCGCCAGCCGATGTGCAGCAGGTGACGGTGGCGGTGGTACAGAAAGCCGAACTCGGCCTGGTCGGCCAGGGCCTCGCAGCGGGCGGCCAGGTCTTGCAGGCGCTGCATCGCGAGGTGCGCCTGCGGCACGCCCGCGCTGTCGACATGGTTGCGCGCGGCCTCGTCCAGCGCCACCGAGCGCCGCATGGCGCGGTGGTCGGCCAGGCAGTCCTGCAGCTGAACCCGTTGCTCGGGCGGCAGCTCGCGGCGCTGCGCCAGCAACGGCGCCAGCCGGGCCCGGCTGGCGCGCAAGGCACGCTGGCCGGCGACCGAATCGAAGGGGGCGGCGGCCAGCTCCAGGCAGGCCTGGGCCACGGCCAGCAGGTGGCCGCAGAGGTTGCCGCTGTCCACGGTGGAGACGTACATCGGCAGCAGCGGTGCCGCGGTCTGGGTGTCGTACCAGTTCAGGAAGTGGCCGCGGTGGCGCTGCATCCCGTCCAACGTGGCCAGCGTGGCTTCCAGCCGTTGCATCAGGTCCTCGGTGCCGATCCAGCCAAAACTGCGGGCGCAGGCCGCGCTCAGCAGGTACAGGCCGATGTTGGTGGGCGAGGTGCGGTGCGCCACCATGTCGTTGGGCAGCACCTGCAGGTTGTCGGGTGGCAGGTGGTGGTCGGCGGCGCCCACGCAGCGCTCAAAAAAGCGCCAGGTGTCGCGGGCGGTGTTTTCCAATATCGCCTGCTCGGCGGCGGGCAAGGCGGCATCCCGGCGCATGGGCTTGGGCCGGCTGACCCACCAGCTGCCCAGCGGTGCACTGGCCCAGAACAGGCACAGCGCGGTGGCCGCCAGTGCATAGGGCGTACCGCCAGCCAGCAAGGCGGCCAGCAGCAGCGCGGCAGCCAGCGGCGTGCGCCAGTGGTGGCGCAGCACGGCCGGCAGACCACCGACAGCCACCGCTTGTGCCTGCTGGGCCGCGGTGGCGGCGGTGGTCCATTGCAGCAGGTGGCGGCGGCTGACGCCCAGGCGCCACAGCGTGCGGGCGATGGCATCGGTGTTCATCGCGGCCTGGGCCAGCAGTTGCTGCACCGCCCACAGGCCGCCGCCCACGGCGCGGCCCAGCTCGGCGCCCGCACCGCGGTAGAAGTGCAGCTTGGCCAGGTCGTCACGGCTGGGCGACAGCCCCGCCACCGCGCCCATCAGCGGGCCGGCTGAAAACGCGGCCAGCACCAGCAGCAGCGCGGCCAGCGGCGTGACGGTGGCGCCCGCCAGCGCCCACACCAGCAGCGCCACCGACACCGGCGCCACCAGCGAGCGGCGCAGGTTGTCGAACAGCTTCCAGCGGTTGACGGCGCGCAGGCCATAGTGGCCGGCGCGCAGCAGCAGCGGCAGCAGCTGCCAGTCGCCGCGGGTCCAGCGGTGCAGCCGCGACGCAGCGACATCGGCCTGGAACGGCGCCTCTTCGATCACGGTGATGTCGGTGACGGCGGCGCAGCGGGCGATCGAGCCCTCCAGCAGGTCGTGCGACAGCACCTGGCCCTCGGGCAGCCGGCCGGCCAGCACGGCATGCAAGGCGGCGACGTTGAGCAGGCCTTTGCCGGTGAAGCTGCCCTCGCCGAACAGGTCCTGGTAGACCTCGGAGGTGGCCGCGCTGTACGGGTCGATGCCGCACTGGCCGGCAAACAGCCAGTGGAAGCGGGTGAAGTCGGCCAGCGCGGGCAGCGGCGTGACCACCCGCGGCTGCAGGATGCCGTAGCCCTGCGCGACGGTGTGGCCGCTGGCGTCCAGCCGGGGCTGGTTGTGCGGATGGGCGGCCACGCCCACCAGCTCGCGCAGCCGGCCGGGTGGCAGCTCGGTGTCGCTGTCGAGCGTGACGATGTAGCGGGTAGCCTCGGCATGGCGTGACAAGTCGCCCAGGTCCAGAAACGCCGACGGGCCGGGTTCGGCCAGCGCGGTGACCAATTGTTCCAGCTTGCCGCGCTTGCGCTCCCAGCCGATCCAGCGCTGCTCGGTCGTGCAGAACGTGCGGCCGCGGTGCAGCAAGATGAAGCGGGGCACCCCGCTGTCAACCGGTGCCTGGCGCGCATTGAGTGCGCCGAGCTGCGCGCAGGCATCGGCCAGCAGCGGGTCGTCGGTCAGCGCCTGGGGCTCGTCGGCATCGGCCCAATCGGTGAGCAGCGCAAATTGCGCCTGCGGTTCGGGGTTGGCCAGGTAGTGCAGGTGCAGGCGGCGCACCAGCGCGGTGGTCTGCGCCACGCTGGTCAGCATCGCCGGGATCACCACCATCACCCGGTGCGCGGCCGGGATGCCATCGGCCAGGGCCAGTCGCGGCAGGTGATCGGGCCGCACCGATTCGCTGACCAGCCGGTTGATCACCGCCACCACGGCCTCGGAGGCCGGCCACAACATCAGCAGGGCGCCGACCAGCGAGCCAAACAGCCCGCCGGTCAGCGTGATCGGGCCGGCCAGGCCAGACGGGCCGACCGTGTGGCGCAGCGCCAGCGCGGCCACCAGGCCCAAGGTGCCCAGCGCCAGCGCGCCCAGGTACACCGGCAAGGTCAGACGCTGCGCCAAGCGGTGCGCCAGGGTGTGCCATTGCTCCTGCAGGCCCAATGCGGCCGTCAGTGCAGGGCGACCGGGGCCCAGCAGCCAGTATTCGGCGGTGGTCTGGGCCGAGATGCCGACCGACAGGGCCGACAAGTCTGCAGGCAGGGCCGGTTGCGCTGTGTCGGCGGGCGCGTCGGGCGCCCGTGCCGCCAGGTGCATGTGCTCCAGCAGGGCCTGGGCCACCGCCACCTCGCTGTGGCCGCTGAGCACGGCCAGTCGCTCGATCGCGTGCAGGGTCTTGTCGCGGGTGGTGGCGGCTTCGGCCGCGAACAGCGGCGCGCTCAGCATCAGCCGCATCAGCGTGCTGGTGCGCGCAATGATGTCCGTCCAGTCGGCATCGCCGATCTCGCGCAGCGAGCTGACGGCGTTGCTCACGCTCAGGTTGTCGGCGGCCTGGTCGGCGCTTTGCTGGTCGACCATCGCGGCCCGGTCGGGCAGCGCACGGGACAGCCATTCGTGTTGCCAGGTGCCGGCGGCGGCGTGCGCCGGTGAGCTGCGGTCCTGCAGCCGCTGCGCCATCTGTGCCAGGAACACCCGGCCCACGCCGCGACGGTTCAGTTCGGCCAGCAGCGCGTCCAGCTTCTGCAGGGTGAAGTGCTCGATCTGGTCGCAGACCCGGTTGGCCGCCTCGCGGGCCGCCTTGTGGGTGGCCACACGCTCGGCCAGCCGGCGCAGGTTTTCGATCAGCACCACCCGCAAGGTGGTGGGCAAGGCCCACAACTCGCCCAGCGTCAGTTCGCGGGTCTCCTGGTAGGCGCCGAGGAACTGCACCAGCAACTCCTCGTCGAACGCGCCATCGGTGTGGGCCACGAAGGCCCAGGCGACACCGTAGACCCGCGGCAGGCCGGCCAGCGGTTTGTCCAGCAGCACCGGCAAGGCGCGGAAATAGCGCCGCGGCAGACCGGCGCGCACCTCGTCGAGCTGGGCTTCGATCAGGTGAAAGTTGTCCAGCAGCCACTCGCCGGCCGGGCTGATGTCATAGCCGGTGGCGGCCTGCTCGCCGATGTAGCCGTGGGCCTCGCGCAGCACCGCGATATTGCTGCGCAGCCGCGGAAAAAAGGCGGCCTTGCGCGCGCCCACCAAGGCCGCGCGGTGGGTCTCGCCCAGGCTGCGGCCGTGTTGCGCAAAGCGCTGCGGGCCGAAGATCTCGGCCCGTATCGGTGGCTCGGCAGCGCCCCGTTTGCCGTCCAGCATCTGGCACAAGGCCCGAGGCGCCTCCGGGATCAGGCGCTGGATCAGGTCTTGCGCCATGCCTTCAGACGGCCAGCGATGCCAAGGCAAACAGCAGGGCGACGCCCACCAGCGTGGTGACGAAGCGCGACGCCAGCATGCCGTGCGTGGCCTCGGCCAGGCAGCGCAGGCTGAACAGCCGGCCGCGCTGGCCCTGGCATTGGCCCAGGTGCTCACCCAGCGCCGACAACTCGACCGGCAGGGTGTCGGCGTCGTGGCCGAAGGAGGCGGTGGCCCAGGCTTGGGCGTGGGGGGTGGGGCTCAATGCGGTCATGTCGGCTCCACCGGCGCGGCCGCTGGGCCGCCCGGCTGGGTAAGGGACGCCGGGCGGACCCGGCACGGTGCTCAGCGGGTGCCGGAGACTTCGACGTCGACGCGGCGGTCGGCTTGCAGGCAGGTGATCAGCTTGGCCGTCGGGTGCTCGCCCTTGCAGTCTCCGGGTTGGGTCACGGGTGTGGATTCGCCCTTGCCGACAGCGTTGATCTTGGCCGCGGCCAGGCCGTCGCTGCCCACCAGATAGGCCTTCACCGCCTCGGCGCGCTGCAGCGACAACTTCTGGTTGTAGGCGGTGGTGCCCAGGCGGTCGGTGTGGCCCTCGACGGTGATGGTGTCGTACTGGGCGCCCTTGAGCTCGCGCGCAAAAGTGTCGAGGCCGGCCTTGCTGTCGGGGCGCACGGTCGATTGGTCGAAGCCGAACAGCGAATCGGCCGAGAAGCTTATACGGCGCGGCTGGGGCGCCGCTGCCACGACCGGCGCTACCGGCGCCACCGGCACCACCACCACCAGGGGTGCGGACGCCGGGGCAGGCATCGGCATGGCCATGGGTGCCGGCTGGGGCGCGGGGGCGACATAGGCCGGTGCCACGTAGGCGGTGCGGCTGGTTTGCGGCGCGCGGCCGAACGGGAACACCGCGCTGACCGTGTAGGCGTTGACGTTGTCATGGCCGCCCATGGCGTCGCTGACGCGGTAGCGCTCGACCTCGGCACGCATCAGGAAGGCCGGGCTGAATTCGTACTGCAGGCCCAGGCCCAGCTTCAGGTTGGTCTGGCGATCACTGGGCGTGTTGTGGAAAGGGCCGACCGCGCCGCTGCCGGTGTACTCGCCGCGGGTGCGGGCGTACTGGCCGCCCACCCGGGCCAGGCCCGAAAAACGGTCGCTGAGCGGTAGCGTGGCGACCAGGTCCAGGTTGAGGCCTTGCAGCTTGGTCTGGCCTTGCAGCTTGCCGGCCGGGGTGGTGGTGGTGGTGAAGTCGAACGAGCCCAGGCTGAAGAAGCCGGCTTCGACACCCATGTAGCGGTTGAACTGGTAGCCGCCGAAGGCCTTCCAGGCAATGTCACGCTCCTGCGTGTTGATCGAGTTGATGGTCAAACCGGGACCGATCAGGTTCGAGCTGATGCGGTTCTCGCCGATCTCGCCGCGGGACTGGCCGCCGGACAGGCCGAGGTAGTAGTAGCTGTCGGACTGCGCGGACGCCGGGGTGGCGCACAACGCGGCCAGGGCGGCGACGGCCAGTACGCTGATGGTGGGGTGGCGTGACATGGGGGGAGACTTTCGGAGGCACAAATCGGAGAAGGGTGCCGATGCAGCGGCCGGTCCGGGCCCGGTGACATCGGCTCATTGGGGGCGTCAGGCACTGATCAGCAGCAGATCAGCAGGTGATGAACCGATGCTAGGAACCGGCCTTCAGGCTGTCTGTCGGACGTACCGCAAGCGGTTGTAGGACAGGGGCTTGCGGGCCGGCGCAGCCGCCGGGTTCAGCCGCCGCCGGTGTGCCGCAGCCGGGCCTGCAGGTCGGCAATCCGGTCCAGCAGGTCGAGCACCAGCGCCACCCCGGCGGCGTTGAGGGCGAGGTCGTGTACCAGCCGTTGTGCGGCACGGGCCCGCGCCAGGCTGTCACCGCCAAAACGCCAGGTGCCGTCGTCGGGGGTGAACGGGCCGACGGGGGTGAGCACCCCCTCGTCGATCCAGGCCAGCAAATCGGCCCGGGCCGCGCTGCTGGCCCGGCCCAAGGTCAGCAGCGAGAACTCGAAGTCGATCTGGACCGGCAAGGCTTGGCCGGTTGCGGGGCCGGCAGGCGGGGCGTTGGTGGAAGGAGAGGTCATGGTGGCGTCGCTGGTGTGGGTGCGAGTGCGGGTGCGGGTGCGGGTGCGGGTGTGGTTGCGGGTGCGGGTGCGGGGTTGGTCCGGGTGCGGGTGTGGTTGCGAGTTGGGTTGGCGCAGGTCGGCCGGGTGGGCCGCTCAGCCCGCTGCCGCCGTGCGGGGGTTGAAGCCGGGGAAGCTGTCGGCCAGCGTGCGCCAGGCCTGCTGCGCCTCGGCGCTGTCAGTGGCCGGCAGGGCCAGCACCAGCACCGCGTAGGCGTCGCCGGGCGGTGTGCCCGGCAGGCCCTTGCCCTTGAGCCGCAATTGCCGGCCCGGCTTGGCGTTGGGCGGCACCGTCAACTCCACGCTGCCGTCGGGCAGGGTCAGCTGCACGTTGGCGCCCAGTGCGGCCTCCCAGGGCGCCAGCGGCAGATCGACAAACACGTCGCGGCCGTCCAGCCGGAACTGGGCATGGGGCGCGATCTCGATCTCGAGGAACAGATCGCCGGCCGGTGCGTCGCCGCTGCCCGCGCTGCCTTGCCCGGCCAGCCGCAGGTGCTGGCCGTTGCGCACCCCCTTGGGGATGTTGACCTCCAGCTGGCGCTCCTGCATCACCACATGGCCCTGGGCGTCGGCGACCGGCGCACGCAGGGACACGCTGCGCGCGCCGCCGCGGTAGGCCTCGACCAGGTCGATCCGGATCTTGGCGTGGTGATCCGTGCCGGGGCGGGCGCGTGCCGCCCGGGGCTGCCCGCCAGCACCGCCTCCGCTGCGGCGCCCGAACAGCGACTCGAAGAAGTCGCTGTGGTCGGCGCCGTCGCCACCACCGCTGCCGCTGAACTCGAAGCCGCTGTCCCAACCCGGCGGTGGCGAAAACGGCTGGCCGCCGCGGCGGCTGCCGTTGTGATCCCGGCTTGCGCCACGGTGGCGGCCACTGCGGTGGTCTTCGGCGATGGAGTCGTAGGCCGCCCGGCGTTCTACGTCGCACAAGGCCTCGTTGGCTTCGGCCACCTCCTTGAAGCGGGCTTCGGCGTCGGGCTCCTTGCTGACATCCGGGTGGTACTTGCGCGCCAGCTTGCGGTAGGCCCGCTTGATCTCATCGGCGCTGGCGGTGCTCGCAACGCCCAGCGTCTGGTAGTAGTCCTTGAAGTCCATGCCATTCGGTCCGGTGGGTCGGTGGGGCTGTGCGGGCTGTGCGGGCTGTGCTCAGCGCCCAGCACACCGTTCTTCACGATGCGCCCTTTGGCGTGTGCGGTCTGTTCGCTGGCGAACCCAGGCGGCGTCTTGGGGGCTACCAGCCCGCCTCGCTCGGCGCGCCTGTAGGCCAAGACCCACACCGGCTTGCGGCCTTGGCCGCTGGCAGCGCCACGCCGGGCCAGGACAATCGCGCATGACCTCGCCGATTCCGCCCTTGCACGAACTGTCTCCGCTGCGCCCGTCCGTCCCCCCATCCGTCCCCCCGACCGCCCCCCCGACCTCCCCCCCCACCCCAACCTCGCGGCGAGGCGCGCGGCT
>JBBRZR010000033.1:0-20557 GCA_038236495.1 Burkholderiales bacterium | reverse complement strand
TCTTGTCCATCGGCTCGCAGCTTCGCTCCACGCTTCCTTCCCACACTCGGTCACCCTCATGCAGTTGCGCTTCGCTTCGTTCGCTGTGATCAACTTACGGCGGGACTTGCACCCGCAAGAGTGCGCCCGTGCCGGGCGCACAATGAAAAAGGGGGCCGAAGCCCCCTTGCCCACGGGTGAATCGCGGTGCCGGGTTCAGGCGCGGCGGCGGCGCACCATGGCAGCAACACCGGCCAGGCCGGCCAGCATCAGGGCGTAGGTTTCGGGTTCGGGGACAGCGGCGGCGAGGCCGAGGTTGATGTCATCGATGTAGACGGCGTTTGAGCGACCATCCAGCAAAGGACCCACAGCGGTGTTCATTTCCAGGAAAACAGCCTTGGTGCCAACAGGAATGGCGCCTGACTGGTACGAGATCTGGCTCCAAGTGTTGGTGTTGATGGAATTCTGGAAGAACTGATTGCCACTGTTACCCAGGATGTTGCCCGTGCCATCCAAATAGCGAAGTGCGAACAACACGTTGCCGGTGGTGCTGACATCACCCTTGGCCCAAAAGGTCAACATCGGCTTGTCGCCAACGTTGAAGGCGGTCAGCGGCGCCATGCCGCCTTGATCGACCGAGTTCTGGAACAGCGTGGAACCGCCGAAGCCGTTGGGCACGGTCAGCAGCGCCGAGTGCATTCCGGTGTGGGCGTCGTTCGAGATCATGGCAGGGTTGCCAGTAGGCGCAGCGAGCCAGCCACCGGCGAAGAAAGTTGCGCCGCCGGGGGGATTGACCGCCGTCGATGCCATTTCGAAGCTGCCGTTGGCCACCCCGTTGGTGGTGGCAGCTTGCGCGGCGCCAGTTGCCAGCAGGGCCACCATGGAAGCGGCTGCAAAAGCGATCGCATTCTTGAAATTCAACATGTCTCTTCCTTCACGTCTTGAAGCGGGCAGATCGCCCTGGTTAGACGGATGCGGGCGGATCTGCACGCAGGCCGAATGGCTGTTGAAACCGCATTCTGAAAGCGCTTTCAACCGCTGATCGCGATTCTGTGAAGTTGTGACCAAAAGCGGTATCGGGTTCACCCTAGGACCCCGCAACTGAGGGGGTACCGTCGGTTGACGGTGTCGGAAAACTGCGGGGTCAGACTCGATGGACGCAACGCAAAATCGGGTGAAACTTCGATAGTCGCAGCTCCCGTTGACGCCCAAGCCAGAGCTCAATCCACTGGATGACAACTTGAAATCGATTTCAGACCTTCCTCTCGCTGTCGGCTGCGTCCATCAGCATCGCAGGCAGCCTGAGACGGTTGCATCGCAGGCCTCGGTCATCAAGGCGAGGTGAACCCAGCCGGGCATGCAACGGCGATTCAACAGGGTGGCCCGTCTGCTGGGCGAATCACCATTGGCTTGCGGCCAGGCGTCACCCGGCGTGCAGCTTTACCTCGGCCTCGACCGCCTGCACACCCAGGGGGTCGAAACTGCCGTCCCGGCAATCCTGCCAGCCGGCGGCGGTCAGCACGCGCAATCGGTCGATCGGCCCGCGGCGGTAGGCCATCGGCAGCCTGGCCCAGGTGAAGCACAGCGGGGCGCCGCCTTCGGGCAGTTCGGCGGCATCCAGCAACACCGGGGTGAAGTGCACCCGGCCGCCTTTCATGCGCAGACCCAGTTCGCCCCAGCGGGTGAGGATCTCCTCCTTCACCTGCCCGGTCATGCCGGGTTGCTGGGCGCCGCCTTCGGCCGGGGTGTGGCTGTACGGGTCGGCCGGAAACGCGCCGTAGGCCGCGGCCGACTTGCGGTAGCCCAGTCCGTCGCGCACGCGCCGGTAGTGGGCCACCAGCGCCGGCAACTCGGGCGACTGCTGGTCGGCCGCGACAAACACCTGCTCCTGCACCGCCAGCAGCAGCTTGGCCACCATGTGCCAGTAAATGCAGCCCAGGCCCTCATAGCCAAACATGGTGCCCGAGCGGCCAGTGAATTCATGGTGCCGCAACACCCGGTCATAGGCATCAGCCAGCGGCTGCAGCGCCGCGCCCAGGTCAGCGCCAGCGGCTTCCAGGTCACCGCGGTTGGCCAACGCAGGCGCAAAACGCACGGTGCCGTCGCTCTGTTGCTGCAGCAGGTCGCTGCGGCCGGCGGCCAACAGGGCTTGCGCCACCGGCAAAGCCAGTGCGGCGGCATCCAGGCGGTTGCGCTCCAGAAAGCCCGGCAGACGCCGGTCGGGGTAGAGCAAAAAGCTGTGCCGCACAGGGCAGTACAGCGGGCTGGCAAACAGCGCATCGAGCAGCGCAACCGATTCGCCCAGGCCCAGCAGGCCGCTGCCCAGCAGCGCCACCTGGCCTTCCAGCATCGGGTAGAGGTGCGCCACGACGGCCCGCCCGCCCGACAGATCGACCAGGTTGTAGCTGTGGAATAGGCCATCGGCGCGCCGGCAACGGTCCAGCGTGGCATCAACCAACGGCAGCAGCTCACGGGCCAACGTGGTCAACACACTGGCCGGCGCCTCGGTGAGTCGGCGGCCGGCGGCACCCTGGTAGGCAGCCGCACGCCAAGCATCGAGCAGGTGACCCGCGCCGTCCAGGAAGGCGCGCCGGCCGGCCGCATCGTCCACCACGGCCAGCGGCGTGGTGCGCACCAGTGCGGCAAAGCCTTGCAGGGCGCTCAACGTGGCCGCTGACACGGTGAACGGCCGGTCAGCGCCTGGCAAGGCGAGCAGGAAGTTGAGCAAGCGCCGCAGGTGCGCCAGCGTCACTACCGACAGGCCGTTGCCCACCAACGCGTTGTTGGCGTCGTTCCACTCGGGCCGCTGGGTGTGCAGCCACAGGCCGCCACCGGGCACCAGGCTGCCGGCCTTGGCCAGCAGGATGATCGCCAGCTTCTCGGCCAGGGTGGCCAGCAGTGGCAGGCCGGCGTCGTCACAGACCAGCAAGCCGTCGGCGCCCAAGCGGCGCGCGCGTGCCTGGGCCCGCTCGTGCGCCGCATCGTCGAAGGTGATGGTCGACTTGGGCTCAGCGGTTTGCTCATCGTGCGGCCGCAGCCGGTAGGGCACATCGGCAAAGCTGAACAGGGTGTGGTTCCACAGGCCGGGCAGCAGGGCCGGGTCATGCGCCTGGGCGGCCTCCAGCAGCCGCAGCAGGTAGATGATCTGGTGGTCGCCCCAGTAGCCGATGTGGCTCCAGGGGTTGTCGGGCTCGACGGTTTCCCAGTCGATGCCGTCGCGGCTGATGCGGTAGGGGTTGTAGCCGTCGGGCGTCATCGCGCCCAGAAAGGCGGTGATCATCGACCCGACATAGGCCGGTTCGCTGGGCACCAGCGCCTCCCAGTTCTGGAAGATGTCGCGCCAGTTGCCCTGGTAGTTGACGACACGCCGGCCGGCAGCGTCGCGCACCTTGATCGAGAACTTGTTCCAGGGCCGGCTGGGGTCGCCGTGGCGGCGGCTGAAGGTCAGCGGCAGGTACTCCAGCACCAGGCGCTCGGCCTGGTGGCCGCCGGCGCTGCGCGCGGCGTCCAGCGCAAAACTGCGCTCCACCTGCGCCGTCCAAGCTGTGGCGGCCGTGGCCAGCAAGCCGCCCAGCGCGTGGTTGCGTTGCTGCACAAAGGCCAGCAGGTCGTTGCGGTCGAAGCGCGTGCCATCGACAAACACGCCGCCCCGCATGATGTTGAACAGCACATTGGCCCGGTGGTGGGCGGCGGCCATCACGTCGGTCGAGGTCTGGAAGGCATCGGCCTTGGCCAGCAACTCGTCCAGCCCGGCGTCGTTGCGGGCCAGTGCGTCGTCAATCTCGGCGGGTGTGCCGCCGCCCGCCGCCAGCTGCTGCGACAGCTCGAAGGCCTGTACCTGCGCGCAGGGGCCGTCGATGACGGTCTGCCAGCACAGGCCTTCGGCCCCCAGCGCCAGCTCGAAATTGACCAGAAACGCGCCGCGCCGGCCGCGGGTCAGTGTTTCAGCCTCAACCTGCCCGCTACGGCAGAAGGCCGGCACCTGCTGCGCTGACAACAGCGTGCGGCTGCCCGCCGGCAGGCCGGCATGCCAGGCCACCAGGGCGCTGAAGGATTCCTTGGGCTCGGCCCGGTCCCAGATCTGGGCATACAAGGTGTAGAGCCCCAGGCGGCCACCGGCGGCGCTCTCGTTCCACTTGTAGGCGTCGGTCAGGTTGCTCATGGTGGTGGAATGCGCCACGCTGACACCCGGCGGCACCAGATTCAGCACCCCGTCCAGCACCTGCACAGTGACCCGCCCCAGCGGTGCGCTCAGCCGCGCGCTGCGCACCAGCCCCAAGGCGGCGGCGCCGGACCATTCGTACTGGAACACCAGCCGGCCCGAGGGGTGGCGCTCGCGGAAACGGATGCGGGTGCCCGACAGGTTCTTCCAGACCGAGCGCTCGTCGGCCCCACCGTCCAGCCGGGGTGCAAACGGTTGCCATAGCTCGGGCGGGCCACCGTCGGCAGCGGCGATCCGGATCCAGGTGCGCGGGCCGGTGTGCTCCCAGCGCAGGTGGATCTTGTCCACCGTCTCGTAGGGCAGAAAGGCGCCCTCGGCATCGCGCCGACCGGCCGCCAGCGATCCGCTGGAAGACACAAACGCCCACAGGTCGCTGTCGCCAGCCAGGGTCATGAAAAACGGCGGCTGCCGGTCGTAACCGTCGATGCGGTACCAGGTCTGGCCGTCTTCGTCGGCAAAACCGCCGACCATGCCAGGCAGGTCGATGGGGGTAGAGGTCATGTCAGTCATTCAACTCGAAGCCGATGCGGCTGCCGGCGGATCCCCGGCCGGCGCAGTCAAAAAGCTGGCGATGGACCGCGCCGGCAGCTGTGCCACAAAGTGGCGGCCATCGATCCGCAGCACACAATCCAGCGCGCTATCGCCGCGGTTCATCACCACGGTGGCGCTGCTGCCGTCCGGGTTGGCAAAGGCGGTGCATTCCAGCGCCTGGCGGGTGGCCGCGCACAACACCCGGTGTGCGCCGGCTTGCACAAAACGGGCGAAGTGCCCCAGGTAGTAAAACGAGCTCTGCCACAGCAATCTGCCGCTGGCGCGGTCCACCAGCACCGGTGCGCTGCACAGGTTGCCCACGTGGTTGGGGCCGCCGGTTTCATCAAGCACCAGGTTCCAGTCGATCCAGCCCGCCGTCCAGCGGTTCAGGTCGTTGACCATGGACCGCGCGTAACGCTCGCCCAGCGCCCAGTCGCCCAGGTGTGGCCCGCCCTCCTGGCAACCCTCGGTGAACAGCAACTGTTTGTCGGGCCAGGCGTCGTGCAGCAGTTGCACGTTCTCAAAACAGTCCTCGCCATACCAGTGGAAGCCAGTACCCCAGACGTACTTCGCCGCCTCGGCATCTTGGTAGACCACGCTGGCGCGCTCAACCATGTGATCGCGGTTGTGGTCCCAGACAATGATCTTGACGTGGCCCAGGCCGGCAGCGGCCAGCGCCGGCCCGAGCTGGTCGCGCACGAAGTCGCGTTCTTGCTGCGCGGTGTACAAGCAAGAGTCCCAGCGCTGGGTGGCCTCGGGCTCGTTTTGTACCGACACGCCCCACACCGGCACACCCTCGGCCTGGTAGGCCTGGATGAAGCGCACAAAACACTGCGCCCAGGCCGCCGCGTAGGGTGGCAGCAACTGGCCGCCGCCGTTCATCCGGCCTGTGTCCTTCATCCAGGCCGGCGGGCTCCAGGGCGAGACCAGCAGTTTGATCGGCCGGCCAGCCACCGCCAGCGCTGCCTGGATGAAGGGCAGCAAGGCCTGGCGGTCGCGGGCGATGTTGAAGTGCTGCAGCGCCACATCACCCGGCACCTCGGCCTGGGCGTAGTTGCCCAGCGCAAAGTCGCAGCTGTTCATGTGCACCCGGCACAGGGTGTAGCCGTGGCCCTGGCGGGGGTCGAAATAGGCCCGCAGCAGTTCGTCGCGCCCGGCGCCGTCCAAGCCTTGCCAGGTGACAGCAGCCGCCTCGGTGAAGGCGCCGCCAAAACCCTCGATCAGCTGAAACCGGCGCTGGGTATCGACAAACACCGACGGCAGGCTGGCAGCACTGCCAGCCACCGCTACCGCCACCAGTGCCGCCTGCTCGCACATGCGGTCGCTGCTGCCCTGCGCCGTCAGCACCCAGCGCAGCGCAGCGGCGTCTGAGCGCGCACCGGGCGGCATCAGCTCGGGCGAGGCCCAGTGCTGCTCCTCCTGGGCTTCAGTCCCGGGTGAAGTAGATGGCATCAACACTGATCTTGGGCAGGCCGGTGGTACCGGTGGACTTGCCGGTGTTGGCATAACGGTCGGCGATGACAAAGCGGTCGATCACCGTGCTGAGGTCGCCACCATTGCCCTTGACGATGTCCTTGAGCGGGATCGACAGGCTGTGCCACTGGTCGTCGTTGACATGGCCGTAGTCGCCGCTGCCGATCAGGATGTAGGCATCGACCGACCCCCCCTCGGCATTGCTGGTGCGCACGCCCAGCTCGAACTTGCCCGGGTAAGCGGTCTTGATGCTGACGTGCAGGTGACCGCTGGCCGCATAGTTGCTGAGGTTGGCCGAGGCGTTGTTGTCCGACCCGTAGAACATGCCCCAGCCCCAGACCTTGGGTGCCGGCGTGATCTCGAAGTTGTTCGCCGCATCACCCACCGGCCCCACGCCGGTGACGAACTTGCCCACCGCGGTGGTGCCGTCCCAGGCGTTCCAGGTCAGCGCGCCAGCCGTGGGCGGGCGCACCTCACCCGCGGTCACGGCGTCGGCGTAGACCGTGTAGCGGGCGGCGTCCAGCGGGATGTTGACCACTGGCGGCACGAAGTACAGCGCGTCGCTGTCCTTGTACTTGCCCGGCTCGTAGACCCAGGAGGCGCTTTCGGGTTGCAGCGCTTGCACCACGTAGCGCGCCTGGCGGTCGACATTGAACAGGCCCCACTTGTCGTCGCTCTGCTTCCAGGGCTCATCAAAAGCCTCAAAATAAAAGACCGCCTTGGGCCCTTTGCCGGTGTCACGGGCCAACTTGGCCCAAGCCTGCAAACGGTCGAAGTACATCTTCTGGTTCACCGGATGGGCGCGGAAGGCCAGCTTGCCCAGGTCGACCGCGTTCCAGCCGGTCTCGCCGATCGTGATCGGCATGGCCTGCAGGTTTTTGCTGTCGAGAAAATTGCGTGCTGCGTCATAGTCTTTCTGGGCCGCGACGATGGACGCGTCCATCATCGCGACTGCACGCCCGTCGGCCGCCGCCGCCACCTGTTTCCAGTCCCAGGTGTCGGGCGCAAACACGGTGTCGAGCTCGGTGTAGGTGTGCAGCGAGGCAAAGTCGATCACATCGGTGACCACGCTGGGCGCAGCGGCCCAGAACGCCCAGTTGTCATCGGTGGTCACCGGCTGGCTGATCTGGTTGCGCACCAGCGTGATGTAGCCACCGATGACGGCCGGCGTGCTGGGATTGAACGACCAGCTGACCATCGTCTCGTTGCCCACGCTGACAGCCACCACGATGTCGCTGTACTGCTTGGCCAGCGCCACACCGCGGCTGATCTCGGCCTGGTTCAAGGCATCGTCGCCGCTCTGGATGTACAGCCCCAGCTGCAGCTTGATCGGCAAGTTGTTGTTGCGGATCACCCGCAAAGTCGACGCGGCGGCCTGGCCCGCGTCGAACATCCGAATCAGGCCGAACCCGCCTTTGACCAGCAAATTCAGGTCTTGCAGGATGTTGGGCTCAAACGCCGGCGCCACCGTCTCGGCAAGCGGCGGCTGGCCGGCCACCGCGCCGACCGTGCGGTAAGGCGAGTAGTTGACCGCCTTGGTCTGGCTGTACACCGCCGGCAGCGGCCGCAGCGCCACGCTGGTTACCGGCACCGTGCCACCGCCGCCGCAGGCCACCAGCACCGACGTTGCCAAAAGTGCGGCCACAACCGCCGCCGCAGACAACATCGCCGCTGACGCCCCCCGCCCCGCAGCCCGCAGACCACGCAGCACGGCAACCCGCCGGCCCACCCATTCAGACTTGTTCATGCTGCTCGCCTCAGAAAACATAGACCACCCCGGCGCCAAACCAGTTGCCCACCTTGGACACCCGGGAATCGACGTTGGTGAATGCCGAGTTGCCCGGCATCGAAATCGGTGACAAGCCCAGCCGGCTGTAATGCACCATGCCGGCCAGCCCATAGATCTGCAGGCCCTGGCCGTACTCGTAGTTCAGACCCAGGGTGTTGACCAGGGCCGAGTTGTCGGCCATGTCCTTGCCGCGTTGGCTGGGGTTGTCGGTCTTGGCCTTGCCCAGGTAGCCCATGCCGGTGTGGGCCACCCACGGCCCGGTGCGGTAGCGCAGGCCGACGTAGCCGTCAGTTGATGACGCGGCGTAGCCCGGATTGGCCACGCCGTTTTTCGGCGTCTCCCAATCGACGTTGAACATGTTGTTCCACTGCGCTGCTGCGCCCGGCACGGTGATCACGGCGTAGGCGCCGCTCCAGCGGTTGTGCCGGATGCCCCCCGAGATCTCGAAGCGTGAATCGATCTGGTAGCGGCCCATGACCATCGCGATGCTCTGGCCAGCACCGCCGACCTTGCTGTCGTCGGCAGCAAACGGCGTCATGCCGGTGAACGGGCCGTGACCCCAGGCCGCCGGCGTGCCGTTGCGGGTGTCCTGGACCATGGCGTCGATCACCAGATCGCCCTTGTGGAACTGGGCGTAAAACTCCCAGAAGCTCGGCTTGTGGATCTTGAAACCGGTGTTGCCCTGGTCGTAGGTGGCCTCCAGCACCAGGTCACCCTCCAGCACATCCAGCGTGCGCGAGGTATAGCGCACCGCATTGGTCAGCAGGCCGTAGCCCGCGCCGCTGGACCCCCAGAAATCGGCCATGCCGACGTTGGTGCCGTAGGGGTAGTCGGCCACGCTCCAGGCCCGGGTGGGCATCGCACCGATGCGCAGGCTGCCGTAGTCCTCATGGCTGACGGCGATGTTCTTCTCGTAATAAAAGCCGGGAATGTCCTCTTTGCCGTCGCGCCAGCGCTGGCTGAGCAGGCCCGAAAACTTGAACCCCTGCGGCAGGTCGAACTTGATCCCCAGATAGGGCTGGAGCAAGGTCGTGTGGCTCTCGGCGGTCTTGTACCTGCTGCCTTGCACCAGTTCGTCCGCCCACTTCTTTTCTTTGCTTTCGTAGAAGTCGCCCTTCTTGGCCAATTGACAGTCGCCGGGACGGGGCTCGCAGCTGTTGCTGGTCCGGGTGATTTCGGCCTTGGCAAAGCCGGTCAAGCTGAACGGGCCCCAATCCAGCGCCTGGCTGGCACTTGGCAGGCACAAAGCAGCAGCCAGCAAACTGAGCGATACCCCACGACGGCCAGCTGGCATTGGGGGGCGTTGCGCGAACTGGCGAGAGGTGATGATCATGGTCATGGGGTTGGCTGCCGGTGATGGCCAGGTGGCATTGAAAGCGCTTTCATGAGCGTAGGCGATTGCATCGCCCGGCGTCAATGTGGCGAGCGCCGGGGTTTTCCCTTGCCCGCGCATTTGACTGGGACCACAGCCACCCCAGCCTCTGGATTGCCCCATGCGGGAAAACCTGAGGATGTGTTCTGAAAGCGCTTTCAATATCATCGGTCCAGGCGCCAGCTTCCGGGCCGCCAAGGAACCCACATGCGAAAGATTCAGCCTTTTTGCCTGGCCTTGCTGATGGCAGGCGGCCTGGCTTTGAGCGCCACGGCCCAGCCCGTCAAGCTCGGTGCAGGCACTTATTTCTTGACGCCCAAGTCTGGCGACAGCGCCCCTCCCCCGGCGCCGGGGCGCACCGACGCCATGCTCAAGCAGGCGGCACCGACCAACCAGTGGTACTCGGCGCTGATCTTCAACACAAAGCCTGCTGCCCTGTTTGCCCAACCGCTGACCGTCAAGACCACCGCCGCCGGCTTCGAGATGGCCCTGCCCAGCAAGCAGGTGGTGCCGACCGAACGGCGCGACGTCGAGATCCAATACCCCCACCGCGACGCCTTGGTGTTCTCGCCACTGGCTTTTGAGGCCGGGCCGGCGAAGCTGGCCAAAACGTCGGACTGGGCAATCGACATCGCGATGGCCCAGGGTGCCGATCAGCTGCTGGCGACGGTGGTGCATGGCAGCCCGTTTGTCTATTTTCAGCTGACGCGCGGTGATGTGCGGCTTCGGCTGCCAGCGCCCGCTGAACGCCTGGAGGCCGGCACCGACCCGCGCATGCTGGCCCTCAACCTCAAGGGCAAGACCTACGCGGTCTTTGGCCCCACCGGTGTGCGCTGGGAGCCCGTCTCCGCCACCGAGTGGGTTGGCAAACTGCCGGCCGGCAAAGGCTACTTTTCGGCCGCCGCGCTGCCTGACGCAAAAGCCGAAACGCTGCAGCTCTTCACCCGCCACGCTTACGCCTTTGTCCAGGACACCCGTGTGAGTTGGGCCTATGACCCCGGCACCAGCCTGTCCACGACCCAATTCAAGGTCACCACCCAGGTGATGGAAGGCCCGGACAACGGCCCGTTGATCGGCCTGCTGCCACACCAGTGGTTCAACAACCCATCGCTCGAAGGCAAGCTCGGGCCGGCCTTCGATTCGGTGCGCGGCAAGATCAAATTGCTGGCCGCGTCGCAGTTCAAGACCGCCTACCGCTACACCGGCTTTGTGCCGTATTGGCCCGCACTGCAGAACCGCGCAGCCGCCGGCCAGGTGACTGAGCTGCTGAAGGCCGACATGCGCAAACGGCGCGAGCTGATCCCGGGCCGCGAGAACAAGGACAACTGGCGTACCAGCGCCTACTGGCAGGGCAAAGGCCTGGTGCGCACCACGCAATTGATGAGCGTGGCCGAACAGCAAGGCGATCTGGAGGCGCGCGACCAATTGATGGCGCTGGCCAAAGAGCGCATGGAGTGGTGGTTCTCCGGACAGGGCAGCAAGAGCTACTTCCAGTACGACAAGGGGCTGGGCACGGTGTCGGGCTTTCCGGATGAGTTTTTCACGGTTGCGCAGATCAACGACCACCACTTTCACTACGGTTACTGGATTCGCGCAGCGGCCGAGATCGCGCTGCGCGATCCGGCCTGGGCAGCCAAGGACCGCTGGGGCGGCATGGTCGATTTGCTGATCGCCGACATCGTCACCACCCAACGCGGCAGCGCTGAGTTTCCGTTTTTGCGCAACTTCGACCCCTTTGAGGGCCACTCCTGGGCCAACGGGCTGGGCGGCGTGGGCGAGTACGGCGAACTGGGCAACAACCAGGAATCCTCCAGCGAAGCGATCAACGCCTGGGCCGGGCTGATCCTGTGGGGCGAGGCCACCGGCAACCGCGAGTTGCGCGACCTCGGCATCTACCTGTACACCACCGAAATCGAGGCCATCAACCACTATTGGTTCGACGTGCATGGCATGGTCTTTGCACCCGAATACAAGCATGTTGAAGCCAGCATGCTGTTTGGCGGCAAGTACGCCCACAACACCTGGTGGACCGACGAACCGCGCCAGATCAAGGGCATCAACCTGCTGCCGATCGGCACTTTTGCGACCCACCTGGGCCGCGACCCGAAGTATGTGCAGCGCAACGTCGGCACGCTCAAAGACGACACCGAAAGCTGGTTGTCACGCGGCAAGTCGTACACCGACGTGCCCAAAGACATCTGGCAGGACATCTTTGCCAAGTACCTCGCACTGGCCGACCCGACAGCGGCACTGGCGCAGTGGAACCGCTGGGGCGACGTTGAGCTCGGTGAGACCCGCACCCACACGCTGCACTGGATGCTCAGCCTGCAGCAGATGGGCACGCCCGACTTCAGCATCACCGCCGACACCCCGCTGCATGCCGTGTTCCGCCGCGCCGATGGCAGCCGCACCTACCTGGCCTACAACGCGGGCGCCACTGTGCTGGCGGTGCGGTTTTCCGACGGCACACAGCTGTCGGTGCCGCCGCGGTCGCTGGGCAGGTCGTCGTGATCCGATCACCCGGCTCTAAGGGAAAGTCAGCAGACCACCACCCTTGCGTGACCCGCCAGCTGCCCTTATCCTTCATTTATGAAAGCGCTTTCAGATCTTTTTTGAACCCGAACTCCCGGTTCAAGCCTGCAACGCACTGTCAGCCCAACCCCCGCTCTACCGCCCTCGTCAGGAAGCCCACATGAACACGATCTCGAGACAATTTGCCCTGTCCGCCTGCGCCTTGGCCACTGCCGTTCTGCTCACCGCCTGCGGTGGCGGCGAGGCGACAGCGCCGCCTGACACCCAGCCCCCCACCGTCGTGATCACCGACAACGTGGCCACCGCCAGCACCGACGGCCCGGTCACCTTCACCTTCAGCTTCAGCGAGTCGGTGGGCAGCAGCTTCACCGCTGACGCGGTGGTCGTGACCGGCGGCACCAAAGGCGCATTCACGATGGCCGCCGACAGCAAGTCGGCCACGCTGGTGGTCACCCCCACCGCCAACAGCAGCGGCACGCTGAAAGTGGACCTGGCCGCCGGCGCTTTCAGCGACACCGCGGGCAACAAGAGCAGCGCCGCGTACGCCGGCTCGCAGGACTACAACACCAAACCGCCCGTGGTCACCACCGGCACCCTGCTGATCTCGTTCGACGAGACCAACCCGACCACGTCCGGCATGGGCGCCTACGGCGGTGCACTGCCCTCGGTGGAGGCTGGCCCGGCCGGCGGATCGGGCAACGCCCTCAAGATCCTCAAGCCGGCCAGCCCGGACACCTGGGGCGGCACCTTCTTCACGGTAGCTGCGGTGCCGTTCACCGCCGACCGCAAGGTCATCACCGCCCGGGTCTACGCCAGCAATGCCGGCGCGATCATCAAGCTCAAGGTCGAGATCGCCGGTGGCGCCAGCGTCGAAGTGGCCGGCACCGCCACCGGTGCGGCCAACACCTGGGGCACCGTGAGCTGGGACCTGGGCGCTGTCGATGCCAGCAAGTCCTACACCGTCATGGCGATCACGCCCGACGCTGACCTGGCGACCAACGGCCGCACCTACTACATCGACGATCTGACGCTGGCGCCGGCAGCCGCCGTCGTGCCGCCGCCGGCGGCGGGCGTCGCATTCGTCTCGTTCGACGAGACCGTGCCTGCATTTTCCGAGATGGGGGCTTACGGCGGTGCACTGCCAACGGTCGAGGCCGGCCCGACGGGCGGTGCGGGCAATGCGCTCAAGATCGTCAAGCCGGTATCGCCTGATACCTGGGGCGGCGCCTACTTCACCACAACCGCCATCCCGTTCACCGCCGCCAACAAGGCCATCTCGGCCCGGGTCTACTCCAGCAAGGCCGGCGCGGTGATCAAGTTCAAGGTCGAGGTGCCGGGCGGCAGCAACGTCGAGGTGGCGTCCGCCCCCACCGGCGCGGCCAATACCTGGAGCACGGTGACCTGGGACTTCAGCGCGATCAACCTGGCCAACAGCTACAAGATCATGGCGATCACGCCGGACGCGGACACCGTGACCAACGGCCAGACTTACTACATCGACACCATCACCGTGGTGCCCGCCGGCGCGGTCGGAGCGATGAGCTACATCGTGCAGCCGTTCATCGAGAACGTGCAATCGGCCTACGACACCGTCACCAGCAAGGCCAAGTCCGGCAACTACACCACCGGCTTCTATGCCGCACCCGGGCTGACCTGGTGGTGGGGCGGCCCGTTCAAGTCCAAGATCCAGGGCGGCTACGGCGTCAGCAAGGCCGACACCACGCAGTCGTACTTTGGCCAGTTCATCGCCAACGGCGGCACCGGCTGGGACATCGCTTCGGCCAGTACCTATGCCTTCAAGCTCGGCACCAACGGCGAATGCGCAGGCAAGTGCAAGGCCAATGTGCGTCTGGTCTCGGCCGTCAATGCCAGCTGTGTGGCTGACATCAAGGTGCCATTGATCGCCGCTGAAGTCACCGCCTACAGCGCCAAGTTGACGGACTTCACCGTCACCGGCTGCGCCACCAACACGATGGCGGCGTTCAAGACCGGCAAGGTGGCGGAGTTGCATTTCCAGATGCTGCGCGCCGACATGCAGTTCACCACCACCACCGACGCCGGCGGCCTGTACCCGAACGGTCTGGACATGGCCGACAGCATCGGCTTCGACGCCCCCACCGGCGCGCCCGCACCGGCGGTCGATCCGGTCGTCACCGGCCCGGTGTTTTCGTCACTCACCTTTGACGTGAGCACGCTCAGCTACCTCAACACCGACTTCGGCGGCACGGCGTCCAGCATCGGCACCGGCCCGGCCGGTAGCAACGGCAAGGTGATGAAGGTCAACAAGCTGGCCGGCGCCGAGCAGTGGGGCGGCACCACGATCTCTACCCTGGCCAACCAGGCCATCGACAAGATCCCGTTCACCGCCACCGCCAAGAAGATGACGCTGCGGGTCTGGTCGCCCGCCGCCGGCCTGCCGATCCGCCTGAAACTGGAAGACGCCAGCGACGTCACGCACAACTGCGAGGTCGAGACCAAGTCCACTGTCGCCAATGCCTGGGAGACCCTGACCTTCGACTTCTCGACCCGCGCCATCAACAACGGCGACCCGACCCAGCTGACCTCCAACCGCTGCGTGGACAGCACGCTGCTGCTGGCCTCGGTGATGAACAAGGCCTCGGTGTTCCCCAACTTCGGTACCGCCGGTGCGGTCACGGGCGACTTCTACTTCGATGACCTGAAGTTCGTGCCCTGAACCCGGCAGCCCGGCCCGGCCAGGTGCCGGCCGGGCGCCATGCCGGCCGGGCTGTTGAAGTCGCAGGCCCTGCCCCCCTTCACGGGCGCCCACGGCGCCCATCTTCTTCAAGATCCCGGAGTCACCATGTCGTCTGTCATCCGTTTGACGCCCGCGGCCGCCGCTGTCTGCGTGCTGGTTGCCTGTGGCGGCGGCGGCGGCTCCAGCGCCCCGGCGCCCGTCCTCATTGCCAGCAGCGGCTGGGTGGTGGACGGCTACCTCAGCGGTGCCACCGTGCTGTGCGATAGCAACGGCAACGGCAACGCCGATGCCGGCGAGATCAGCATCACCACCAATGCCAGCGGCGGCTACAGCTTCCCGGCCGGGTGCAGCGCCGCGCTGACGGCACGCGGCGGTGTCACCGTCGATACCGGTGTGCCGTTCACCGGCGTGCTCAAGGCGCCGGCCGGCTCCAGCGTCATCTCGCCGCTGACCACGCTGCTGGCCGAGGGTCTGACCCAGGCCCAAGTCAAGGCAGCGCTGGGCCTGCCTGCGGCCATCGACCTGCAGACCGTCGATCCGGCGCAGAAGACCAACGGCGTGCTCAACGATGCCGCGCTGTTCAAACAGACGCTGGCGGTACAGCAGCTGCTGCAAAAGTCCACCGAGCTGATCACCGGCCTGGCCGGCGCCGGCGCCGATGCCGCCCGGCCGACCGTGTACGGCGAGGTGGCCGCCTCGTTTGCCAACTCACTCAAGACCAGCGGCGCACTGGGCAGCGACGGAACGATCAATGCTGCGGTGGTCAGCAGCCTGGTGCAGGCGGCGGCCAACCGCGTGGGCACTGCGGCTGCGGTGACTGTCGAGGTCAAGACCGCGTTGGCCAAGGTCAACGCGCTCGCCTTGGCTGTGATCAGCGCCGGTGGCCTGAAAGCCCAGGCTGAATTGATCCTCAAGGCCAGCGAGGCCAACCTGACCGCAGTCACCAAGGCCAACCAGACCGACAACACGATCACCACCTTTGTGGCCGCCAATGTCGACCAGATCAAGGCCGAGCCCAGCGCACAGACCCAATTGCTGGCCGGCAACCTGGCTGACCAGATCAACGGGGTCACGACACCCGCCCCAGCGCCGGCACCCACACCGGCACCTGTGCCCACACCTGCACCGGCACCCACCCCGGCACCAGCACCTGCACCCACACCGGCGCCTGCACCCACCCCGGCACCAGCACCTGCACCCACGCCGGCGCCTGCACCCACCCCGGCACCCGCGCCTGCACCCACCCCGGCACCGGCGCCTACGCCAGCACCGGCACCGGCACCCTCCCCGGCACCTGCACCTGCACCAGCACCCACCCCGGCACCTGCGCCCGCCCCAGCACCCACCCCGGCACCTGCGCCCGCCAATGCCTACCTGGCCTTGCCCGGCGACGCGATCAGCCTGGTCAATGGCAACTCCAGCACGGTCTACACCATGGCCCAGTTCCAGACCGACGCGGGCATCGGGGTCAGCTGGCCCCTGGCCCAGGCCACCTTGCTGAAGGTCACGTTGTCCGAGGTGGGCAACTACGCCATTCCGGCCGGCCAGACGCTGACTGCTGCCGTGGCCATCACCGAAACTACCCCGACCGGCAAGGGCGAGGTGCAAGGCTACATTGACGGTGTGACCGTCAAGCGCACCGCCGCAGGGCTGGAAATCAGCGTGCCCGCCAGCGCCAACGCGTTGGTCTATGGCGTCTCGGGCGACGGCAAGAAAAAGGCGGTGATCGACTTCGCCAACGACGTGGCCGGCATCAGCAACACGCTCACGTCCTTGGCGGGCTACACCAACAGCATCGTGTTGGGCAATGTCGTGAACTACGCCGTCAACAAGATCGGGAAGGATTTCAGCGGCATTGGCGCATTGCGGGGCAAGTACAAGGTGACGATCGTCATCGACGGCGTGCCGCTGCGCAAGGCGGACGGCAGTGCGTTGCCGATGTTGACCGTCAACGTACCGACCCTGATGAACAGCAGCGGCGCGGTGGTGGCCGTCAAATCGGTGACCGGTGCGGGCCTGATCGGCTTCATCACGCTGTCAGATTGAGGTGCGCAGCTTGCCGCGGGCCGCGCAAACGACGCTGAAGGCACTGACCACAGGGCTGGTGCTGGGGGTGGCTGCGGGGCCCTTTGTGGGCGATGCCTTGGCCGCGCCGCTGGACACCCTGATCAGCGCCGCGCCCGAGCTGGCTTCAGCCCATGGCGACATCGAGCTGGCGGTTGATCACCTGGCGCGGCGGGTCGAAACTACCCGCACCACCAACGGCGACACCCGGACCAGCGCCGGCGACTACCGCGGCGCCCACGGCCGTGTGGCTGGCCGCGTGGCCGACGGCCTGTGGCTGTCCGGCAGCCTGTGGCAGCGCGAGATCGGCGATGGCACCGACCACTACCGCTACCGCAGCTGGTCGGCGGCCGGCCAGTACCGTTTCAATGCCGTCCCGTCGCCTGGCGATCCAGTGCCGGCGCTGGCGTTGCGGCTGGGGGCCTGGGGCAGCGCTGCGACGTCCACACAAACCACCACGCCGGTACAGGTGCCGGGCGCGGTGCTCAACAGCGTGACGGTCACCGCGCCGTCCGACCGGCAATTGCAGGCCGACCTGATCGCCACCTGGCGGCTGACCCCCACCTGGGACCTCAGCGCAGCGCTGGGCGGCGGCCGCACCCAGCTGCGCTATGGCGCGCTGGCAGCGACCACCACCCGCAACGGCTGCAACTACAACCTGGTCTTCACCGGCAACGACATCTTTGGCACGCTGGCCAGCCCGTGCAGCGCCAGCGGCGGCGTGATACGGCAGTTTCTGGACCGCAGCGGCGACTACGGCGTGGACGTGGCACGCGAGATCGCCTGGCACGGCCGGTTTGCCCAGGTCGGTGTCAATGCCGGCTGGCGCCACGGCCCCTGGGCGCTGCGCGGCGGCTATCTGTTCCACGCTGCGCAGCGCGACGCCGTGGACGACATTCTGGTGGCCCGCGCCGCGCCGGTGTACCGCCACAACCACCTGCTGACGCTGGAGTCCGCCTACCAGTTGACGGCCCAGCTGGGGGTGTTTGCGCAGGCCCAGTTCAGCAGCAACCTGTTCCTGAACGACCTGCCGGTGACCTACAACACCGCCACCTCGGCAAGCTTCGGAACGCACTACTCGGTATTGTCGCTGGGCTTGCGCGCCAGTTTTTAGAGCGCGGCCCGGGCCGCCACCACGCGGCGCACGTCAGCGGGTTGACCCGGTACGGTCGGTGGTCCCGGCACTCATGATCCAATCGGGCCCATGAGTGAAAACCACAACCCCGGCGCCGATGGCGTGCGCCTGTCCAAGGTGATGGCCGAACGCGGCTTGGCCTCGCGCCGCGAGGCCGACGAATGGATCGAGGCCGGCTGGGTCAGCGTCAACGGTCGGCCCGCCGTGCTGGGCCAGCGGGTGCGGCCCGACGATGCCATCACGATCGACCCACTGGCGCACCAGCAGCAGGCCCAGCGCGTGACCGTGCTGCTGCACAAACCCATGGGCTATGTGTCGGGCCAGGCCGAGGATGGCTACCAGCCGGCCTCGGTGCTGTTTTCCGCCGCCAACCGCTGGTCCGACGACCTTGTGCCGCTCAAATGGCACCACGGCCATGTGCGCGGCCTGGCGCCGGCCGGCCGGCTTGACATCGACTCCACCGGCCTGCTGGTGCTGACACAGGACGGGCGTATCGCCAAGCACCTGATCGGCGAGGACAGCAACGTCGAAAAAGAGTACCTGGTGCGGGTCTGCCTGCCAGGCCACCGGCCGCCGCCGCATCCCGGCCAAGGCGCAGGCGCCGGGCGCGGGCTGCAGCCCGGCAACACACCGACCTACCTGCCGGACCCGCCCGCCGGCCCCAACCAGGCCGCCACCGCCGCCGATGGCCCACTGCTGACGCCCGACAAGATGCGCCTGCTGCACCACGGTCTGACGCTGGACGGCCGCTTGCTCAAACCTGCCCGCGTCAGCTGGGCCAACGAGGACCAGCTGCGTTTTGTGCTGCGCGAGGGCCGCAAGCGCCAGATCCGCCGCATGTGCGAGATGGTCGGGCTGGAGGTGCTGGGCCTGAAACGGGTGCGCATCGGCAGCGTGGTGCTGGGCAAGCTGCCCGCCGGTCAGTGGCGCTACCTGCGGCCGGACGAGCGGTTCTGATGGCCGTGGGTTCGCCGTTGAGTTCGGCCGCCGTGACGGCCCCGTTGCCCGGCACGGCCCGCGTCGAGGCCGTCATCCAGGCCGGCATGCAGGCCGGTCCAGCGCCCGCCGCGCTGTCGCCCGCCTTCGCGGCTTGGGTGTTGGCCCTGCTGATGGGCCTGCAGCCCGTCACCACCGACCTGATGCTGCCCGCGCTGCCGGCGCTGGCGGCTGATCTGCACGCGCCCATGGCGCCGGTGCAGCTGACGATGGCCGCGCTGATCCTGGCCTTCGGCTTGGCCCAGCTGGTCTGGGGCCCGGTGGCCGACCGGGTGGGCCGGCGCCCGGTGCTGCTGACCGGGCTGGCGCTGTACGTGCTGGCCAGTGCCGGCGCGGCGCTGGCCAGCCAGGTGATGGCGGTGGTGGGCTGGCGTGCGCTTCAGGGGGCGGCGATGTCGGCCGCGGTGGTCTGTGCCCGGGCCATGGTGCGCGACCTGTACGAGCCCCGTGAGGGCGCGATGGTGATGGCCCGCGCGCTGACCGGCCTGGGCGTGCTGGCGATCGCCAGCCCGGTGATCGGTGGCGCGCTGGTGGCCGGCTTTGGCTGGCGTGCGGCCGTCGTGGCGATGGGCGTGGCGGGCGCGGCGCTGGCGGTGTTCATCGCCGTCCGGCTGCCCGAAACGGCGCGCTTCCGCCGGCCCGACGCCACCCACCTGCGGCCGCTGGTGCGGCAGATGGTGGCCACCCTGGGCCACCCGGCGTTCCGCGCCTGGACGGCACTGGTGGCCTGCAGCTACGGCGGCCTGTTTGTCTTTTTGGCCGGCTCCGGCTTTGTGCTGATCGGCGTGCTGGGCCTGGCGCCGGGCTGGGCCGGGCTGGTGATGGGCAGCTGCTCGCTGGCCTACATCAGCGGCACGCTGCTGTGCCGGCGCTGGATCCCCAGGCTGGGCCTGACCGGCGCGGTGGCGCGTGGCGCCTGGTTCTCAGCCGCCGCCTGCGTGGCGCTGCTGGTGCTGGCCGCGACCGACGCCCGCTCGCCCGTCGCCGTGATGGCGCCGGTCTGGCTGTATGCGCTGGGCCATGGCGTGCACATGCCTTGCGGCCAGGCCGGCGCGGTCGGCCCGTTCCCCCGCGCGGCCGGGCTGGCGTCGGCGCTGGCCGGTTTTGCCACCGCGGCGCTGGCTTTTGGCATCGGGCTGTGGCTGGGCCAATCGCTGGACGGCACGGTGCGACCGTTTGCGCTGGCCATGGCCACGGCAGCCGGCCTGACCGCGCTGGTCGCCCGAACGCTGGTACAGCGCGACGGCAACCGGCTGCAGGCCGAGCCGCCCGCCACGTGACCGGGCCGATCACCGGCGAGGCCGCCTCGACCGCAGCAGTCGTCCGGGCGGTCGGCCTGGCCGGCCCGACCGCAGCACCGGTCCGGGCGGTCGGCCTGGCCGGCCCGACCGCCAGTGGCAAAAGTGCCCTGGCCCTGGCTGCGGCCGCACGCTGGCCGGTCGAGATCGTCAGCGTCGACTCGGCCCAGGTCTACCGCGGCCTGGACATCGGCACCGCCAAGCCCAGCGCGGCCGAACGGGCGGCCGTGCCGCACCACCTGATCGACATCCTGGACGCCGGCGAGGCCTATTCGGCGGCCCGGTTCGTCACCGATGCCCGGCGCCTGATCGGCGAGATCAACGCCCGGGGCCGCACCGCGCTGCTGGTCGGCGGCACCATGCTGTACTTCAAGGCGCTGATCGACGGCCTGGACGCCATGCCCGCCGCCGACCCTGCGGTCCGCGCTGCGCTGGATGCCCGCGCTGCCG
>JBBRZR010000032.1:0-21181 GCA_038236495.1 Burkholderiales bacterium | reverse complement strand
GTCCAGCCGGCGTAGTGCTGTTTCCAGTGGCTGGCCAACTGGCTGAAAAACTCGACCGGGCCGGCGCCGCCTTCAAAACCTTCACGCGTGGGGCGGGCGCTGCGGTCGGTATTTAGGCCGACGCCGGGGCCGCGCTCCGCACCGTGGCGGTCAACGCGCTCGCTGCCGCGCCCCATCGGCGCGATGCGCTCGCCGTAGGGCGGATTGATGATCATCACGCCGCGCTCAGCCGGCGGCAGGCGCTGCAGCGCGTCGGCGGTCTTGAACTCGATGGCGGCGGCCACACCGGCGCGATCGGCGTTGCGCTGGGCAAAGTCGACCATGCGGAACGACACGTCGCCGGCGTAGATCGGCACCCGCGGCGCATGTTGGCGGGCACGCGCCGCGTCCTTCAGCCGCGACCAGCTGTTCTGGTGCGGGCGGAACGGCAGCATTTTTTCGAACGCAAAGCGCCGCTGCAGCCCCGGTGCGATACCGCAGGCGATTTGTGCGGCTTCGATCGCGATCGTGCCGGCGCCGCAGCAGGGGTCGAACAGCGGCCCGTCCGCGGCGCGGCCCTGCCAACCGGCGGCGGCCAGCATGGTGGCGGCCAGGGTTTCTTTCAGCGGGGCGTCGCCCTTCAAGCCTTGTGCATCACGCCAACCGCGCTTGAACAGTGCCTCGCCCGAGGTGTCGGCATAGAGCGTCGCGTAGGTGGGCGACAGGTGCAGGGTCAGCGGCAGGTCCGGGAACTTGGTGTCGATGCTGGGCCGCTCGCCGGTGGCATCACGCAGCACGTCGCAGACCGCGTCCTTGACCCGCAGCGTCGCAAAGTTCAGGCTTTGCAGCGGTGAGCGCTGCGCGGTGGTGTCGATGCGGAAGGTTTGGGTGTTGTTGATCCACTCCACCCACGGCACCGTGCGCGCCAGCGCGTACAGGTCATGTTCATGTTCATACGGGCCGTAAGCCAGCGGCCACAACACCCGCTGCGCCAGCCGGCTTTCCAGATTGAGGCGCATCGCTGCCACCGCATCGCCCATGACCTGCACACCGCCACGGTCGGCCTGGATCCGGGTCTCGGCGCCCAGGATGCGGCTGACCTCTTCGACCAGCAGCGCCTCGGCGCCGGCCGCACAAGGCAGGAACAGCGCCACCGGCGTGTCGCCAACAGCGGCTGTGCGCTTGCCGGCCGCCGCAGGACGGGCGCCGGGTGCTGCCGTGGGTTCTGCCGTGTCTTCGGGGGCCGGCGCGCCGGCTTCATCGTTGCGGGGGTTCATAGCGCCTTGCGCAGGTTGGCCGGCGCGATCTTCAGCGCTTCGCGGTATTTGGCGACGGTGCGTCGGGCCACGGTGATGCCCTGCTCGCCCAGCATGTCCGACAGCTGGCTGTCCGACAGCGGCTTGGCAAGGTCTTCCGAGCCCACCAGCTGCTTGATCAGCGCCCGCACCGCGGTGCTGCTGGCGTTGCCACCGGCATCGGTGTTGAGTGAGCTGCCGAAGAAGTACTTCAGCTCGAAGGTGCCAAACGGCGTGTTCATGTACTTGGCGGTGGTCACGCGCGAGATCGTGCTCTCGTGCAGGCCCAGCTCGTCGGCGATCTCGCGCAGCACCAGCGGCTTCATCGCGATCTCGCCGTGGCTGAAAAAGCCCTTTTGCCGTTCGACGATGGCCTGGCTGACGCGCAGGATGGTGTCGAAGCGCTGCAGGATGTTCTTCATGAACCAGCGCGCCTCCTGCAGCCGCGTCGACAAGCCGGCAGCACTGCCGTTGCGCTGGCCGCGGATGGCCTGGGCATACAAATCGTTGATGCGCAACTTGGGCATCACGTCGGGGTTGAGCATGGCCTTGAAGCCACGGCCGACTTTGATCACCATCACGTCGGGCACGATGATGTTGGCCTCGGCCCGGGTGAAGGGCCGGCCGGGTTTGGGCTCGCAGGCGACGATCAAGGCCTGCGCGGCGCGCAGCAGGTCCTCGTCGGCACCGGTGGCGGACATCAGTTTTTTCATGTCCTTGCGGGCCAGCAGCTCCAGATGGCCGCTGCACACCTTGATCGCCACCGCCCTGGCCGCGCTGGCCGGCAGCTCACGCAGCTGCAGCACCAGGCAGTCGCCCAGGTTGGCCGCGCCCACGCCGGGGGGCTCCAGGCTTTGCAGCCATTTCAATGCGCAGCGCAGCCGGTCGCCCAACTCTTCGCGGTCCTCAGCGCCCTCGTCGCCGTCCAGGCCCATGCCAGCGGCCAGTTTTTCGGCGATCTCGTCCAGCGTGTCGGCCAGGTAGCCGTCTTCGTTCAGCGACTCGATCAGCACCATCACCGCCGCCGCGTCTTCGGGCGACAGGCGCATGCCCAGCAGTTGCCGGCGCAAATGGTCTTGCAGGGTGGGGCCGCTGTCGCCGGTTTCGGTGGGTTCGCGATCGTCATCGCCGCTGCCCGAGGCGCTGCTGGAGGACGGCAACTCGCGGATGCCGTCGAAGTCATCCCGCTCGGTGCCGTTTTCCCAATCGTCGCGCTCGGTACCGCCAAACTCAGCCGTGTCCATGCCGGCGGGCTCGTCAGCGCTGCTGTTGCCGTCGCCGCCGTCCTCACGCTCGGACAGGCTGGCCTTTTCGCGCTCGGCGCTCTTGTCGGCCGGCGCCACCACCCGCTCCAGGCCGAACTCCATCGGCGTGTGGTCGTCGTCCACGTCCAGAAACGGGTTCTGCTCGAGCATCTGCTCGATTTCCTGGTGCAGCTCCAGTGTCGACAGTTGCAACAGGCGGATCGATTGCTGCAGCTGGGGCGTCAGCGCCAGGTGCTGTGAGAGTCGTACCTGCAGTGAGGGCTTCATCGACGGGGCTCTTGGGGGCTCACATCCGGAAGTGCTCGCCGAGGTAGACCCGGCGCACGTCGGCGTTGGCGATGATCTCGGCGGGTGTGCCTTCGGCCAGCACCCGGCCCTCGTTGATGATGTAGGCGCGGTCGCAGATGCCCAGCATCTCGCGCACGTTGTGGTCGGTGATCAACACGCCGATGCCGCGGCTCTTCAAGAAGCCGATGATGCGCTGGATCTCGATCACCGCGATCGGGTCGACGCCGGCAAACGGCTCGTCGAGCAGGATGAACCGCGGCTGGGTGGCCAGCGCGCGGGCAATCTCGACCCGGCGCCGCTCACCGCCGGACAGCGCCGGCGCGGGCGAGTCGCGCAGCTTGTCGATCGACAGGTCGTGCAGCAGCTGTTCGAGCAGGGTGTTGATCGCCTCGGGCGGCAAGGCCTTGCCGTCCGGGCCGGTCTGCAACTCCAGCACGGCGCGGATGTTCTCCTCGACCGTGAGCTTGCGGAAGATCGACGCCTCTTGCGGCAGGTAGCTCAAGCCCATGCGGGCGCGCTGGTGGATGGGCTTGCTTTGCACCGATACACCATCGATCCAGATCTCGCCGGCATCTGCCCGCACCAGGCCCACCACCATGTAAAAGGTGGTGGTCTTGCCGGCGCCGTTGGGGCCGAGCAGGCCCACCACTTCACCGGGGCCTACCGCCAGGTGCACGTCCTTGACCACCTGGCGTGAGCCGTAGCGCTTTTGCAGGCCGGTGACATAAAGCCCATGCTTGGCGGCCGACTCGACCGCTGCGTCGGGTGCCGCGCTCACCGGCGGTCGCCCAGCGCCGGTGAGGGCTTCAGCCCCACATCAGCGGCCGGCGGGGCCGAGCCGGCGTCTGCCTGCACCCGCGGCGCAATCACCGCCCGCACCCGGCCGCCGGGGTTGGCCGCGGTGGCGGCGCCACCCCGCACGTTGAAGGTCTCGGCCACGCTGTCCCAGACGATCACGCCGCCGGAGATCTCGTCGGCCACCACCGTGCCTTGCAGGCGCCGCACTTGCGCTGCACCGTCAAAGCGCAGCGTGCCGGCGCGGCTGTCGTAGTCGATGCGCTGGGCCGTGCCCTCGATCGTCTCGTCCACGCCGTCGCGCTTCTGGCGGTAGGTGGCGGCCTTGCCAGCTGAGCCGGTGGCCTGCGCCATCTGGTAGCCCTCGGAGGTTTCGCGCAACTCCAGCCGGTCGGCACGGATCAGCAGCGTGCCCTGGCTGATCACGACATTGCCGCTGCACACGCTGGTCTGCTTGAGCAGGTTGACGGTGCAGGGCTGGTCGGACTCCAGCGTCATCGACTTGCTGCGGTCGGCCTTCTCGGCCCAGGTCGCTTGCCCGCTGGCGCACACCAGCGCCGCCACGCACAAACGCGTCAATTGGGAAGGACTAAGCAGGGTAAACATTGATCGGCACAGAACTTGCAGGCCATTCTAGACCCTGGTTTTGACCGATCGGCGTGCCAAACCGCGGTGGGGGCCGACGAATGCACAAGTTCGTGAACTTCGTTTGCAGCGCTGCAGGGCCGGGTTGCGCGGCCGGCCTGCAGCACCGCACCCGGCCTTGCGCCGACCCCCTTGCGCGCCCCTGGCGACAGGCATAGGCTGGACTGTCCCACCACCACAGCCTGCAGCCCGCAACCGCAGTAACGTCCAGCGTCCAGCGTCCAGCGTCCAGCGGCCAGCGCGCAGCGGCCCGGCGGGCGCCACCCCGAGGAGAAGCGTCTATGCCCAGCCCACAACCCGCCGGCGCGGTTCAGGTCGCCGACTTGCGCACCCTGGCGCTGGTCGGCCCCGCCGCTGCCGGCAAGACCTGCCTGACTGAGGCCCTGCTGCTGGCCTCTGGCGCCATCACCAGCGCCGGCAGCCTGGAGCGCGGCAGCACGGTCAGTGATTTCGACCCGCTGGAGCGCCGCATCGGCCACTCGCTCAATGCCAGCGTGATGCACACCCACTGGCAGGGCAGCCGTATCCACCTGATCGACACGCCGGGCGCACCCGACCTGATCGGCCAGAGCCTGCCGGCGCTGGAGGCGGTGGAGACAGCGGCGGTGGTGATCAACGCCATCACCGGTATCGAGCCGATAGCCGTGCGCATGATGGCGCAGGCCGCCGAGCGGGGCCTGGACCGGCTGCTGATCATCAACAAGATCGACTCACCCGGCGTGGACCTGGCCGCGCTGCTGGTCAACCTGCAAACCGCCTTTGGCAAGCAATGCCTGCCGGTGAACCTGCCGCGCACCGACGCCGGCGTCACCACCGTGCTGGACTGCTTCTACAACCGCGCCGGCAACAGCGACCTGGGCGGCGTTGCCGCCGCCCACCGGGCGCTGGTGGAGCAGGTGGTCGAGGTGGACGCGGCTTTTGTGGAGCGCTACCTGGAAGACGGCGACATCGACCCGGCCGAGTTGCACGCCCCGCTGGAGCAAGCCTTGCGCGAGGGCCATCTGATCCCGGTGTGCTTTGTCTCGGCCCGCACCGGCGCCGGCGTGCCCGAGTTGCTCGACATCATCCACCACCTGCTGCCGCACCCCGGCGAGGGCAATCCACCGGCTTTTCTGAAGGGCGAAGGCGATGCAGCCAAGCCCTTGCAGGCAAAGCCCGACCCGGCGTTGCACGTGCTGGCCCATGTCTTCAAGGTCACGGTAGACCCGTATGTCGGCAAGCTGGGTGTGCTGCGGGTGCACCAGGGCACGATCACGTCGGGTTGCCAGCTGTATGTGGGCGACGGCCGCAAGCCCTTCAAGGTGGCACACCTCTACATGCTGCAGGGCAAATCGCATGTCGAGGTGCCACGTGCACTGCCGGGTGACATTTGCGCCATCGCCAAGATCGACGAACTGCATTTTGATGCGGTGCTGCACGACGCCGCCGAGGACGACCACATCCACCTGAAGCCGCTGGCGTTCCCGACGCCGGTGCACGGCCTGGCGATAGCGCCCAAACGGCGCGGCGACGAGCAGCGGTTGTGGGAGATCCTGGCCAAACTGGTCGATGAAGACCCCTGCCTGAAGGTGCAGCACGTGGCCAGCACCAACGAGACCGTGGTCTACGGCCTGGGCGAGTTGCATCTGCGCCTGCTGCTGGACCGGCTGCGTGAGGTGCACCGCTTCGAGGTCGAAACCCACCCACCGCGCATCGCTTACCGCGAGACCGTGACCACCGCGGCCGAGGGCCACTACCGCCACAAGAAGCAAAGCGGCGGCGCGGGCCAGTTTGGTGAGGTCCATCTGCGGGTTGAGCCGCTGCCACGCGCCGACGGCGAGAGCGCCGGCTTCGAGTTTGTCGATGCGGTCAAGGGCGGCACCATCCCGGGCGTCTACATCCCGGCGATCGAGAAAGGCGTGCGCGAGGTACTGGCCAGCGGCGCGATCTCGGGCCACCCGGTGGTCGATGTGCGGGTCACCGTGTTCGACGGCAAGCACCACAGCGTGGACAGCAAGGAGATCGCGTTTGTCATCGCCGGCCGCCAGGCGTTTCTGGCGGCGATGCGCGAAGCCCGTCCGATCGTGCTGGAGCCTATCGTGGCGGTCGAGATCAGCGCGCCCGAGGCCGCCGTGGGCGACATCACCGGCGACCTGGCGGGCCGGCGCGGCCAGGTGGCCGGCACCGACAACGGCACTGCCGGTACCGTGCCGGGCGTGATGGTGGTGCGCGGCCTGGCGCCGCTGGCCGAGCTGGCCGACTACCCCTCACGCCTGAACGCGATGACCAGCGGCCAGGGCCGCTACACCCTGACGCTGTCGCACTACGAGGCGGTGCCGCCGGCGGTGCAGCAGCAACTGGTGGCGGGCTGGAAGCAGCGGGACGAGGACTGACCGCGTCGGGCGGGGCGCTCGGCTGGTGGTGATGGTGACGGCGTGCGGCGGCGTTACAGCTTGGTCGGCTCGCCCACGTTGACGAAGCGCACGCCGTCAAAACGCCGCATCTGCAGTGATTTGTACATCAGGTAGTCGGTCGGCGAGGTGTTGATCAGGATGCCCGGCAGCAACATCGGCAACGTCAGGTCGCGCAAGTTGGCGGCCTGACGCATCACGTTGTCGTGGGTCAGGTCATCGCCGCACTGGCGCAGCACCTGCACCAGGACTTGCGCGTTGTTGTAGCCGGCCACGTTCAGCCCGTCCAGCGGGTCGCCCGCGGGGAAGTAGGCTTTCATGAACGCCAGGTAGTCCTGCATGCCAGGGTCGTCGGCCCATTGCGGGTCGCGTGGGTCCTTGGCGGTTCCCGCAGACAGCACGCCGACGGCCTTGTCCACACCCGCCGGAATGAAGGTGGCACTGACCTGGGCGGCAACGCCGACCATGTAGTGGGTCGGCTTCCAGCCCAGGTCGTGCAGCTTGCGTATGACCAGCGCACCAAACTTGGCGATGCCCATGGTCACCAACACGTCTGCGCCCGAGGCCTGCAAGGCAATGAGCTGCGAGTCGATGGTCGCGTCACTCGCCTGGAACGAGGCCTCGGCCACGATCTGCCCGACCTGCGCACCCAGCCCGGCCTTCAGGCCGTCCATCCAGTCCCGGCCGGCGTCGTCGTCCTGGTAGAGCGCCGCTATGCGCGCCTTCGGCCGGGTCGCCAGAATGTGCTTGGCATACAGCCGCGTCTCCAGCGCATAGGTCGGCTGGCCCGGCATGGTCCACGGGAAGTTTTTCGAGTCGGCAAACTTGCTGGCGCCGGTGGCCAGCAGCAGGTGCGGGATGTGCCGGTCGTTGACGTACTTGTGCACAGCACTGTTGGTCGGCGCGCCCAGCATGTTGAAGAGCAACAGCACGTCGTCCTTTTCGACCAAGCGCCGGGTCATCTCGACCGTCTTGGGTGGGCTGTAGGAGTCGTCCAGGCTGATCAAGGTGATGCGCCGGCCCAGGAGGCCACCCGCGTCGTTGATTTTGCGCAGGTAGGCTGCCTCGACCCGACCCAGCGTGCCGTAAGCCGATGCCGGCCCGCTGTAGGGCAGGGTCTGGCCGACCAGTATCGTGGTGTCGCTGGCGCCCGGGTCGTAGCGTTTTTGAGCCAGGGCCGGCGTCAGCACTACCAGGAAGCACAGGCACGTCACGATGCAGTGCAGGGCACGGACCCAACGGCGTGCGCACGAGGCGGTCGGTGAACTGGCATGCGGCCAATCCGGGTTGGGGGTGACGATGGATCGGGTGGATGGGTGCTGCATGAGCCCTCATTCGGTTCGATCATCGGCGCGGCGTGGCTGGCGCCGCAAGCTGCAACGCGTCCGGCAGACAGGCTTGCGTTGCCCAGGGCAGGCGGCCGACATGCCTGACCCAAAAAGAAGCCACGCCGCGATGCTAGGCGCGGAGGTTTGCAACAACAAGACGCCCCCCCACAAGCGCAGCCCGATACCGGCGCCACTTTCGGGCCTGCCGACGCCGACGCCGCGGGGCGGCAATCAGCCGCGCAAACTCCAGCGCAATCGCCATTTATCATCCAGGCATGAATCCCCTGCATGATGTGGCGCGCATCCGCTTCGAGAACGCGATGCTGCTGTTTGATGAGTTTGTGCAGGCCACCATCAAATCGCCCGACGCCGCCACCCTGAGGGGCTTGGAGCGGCGCTTTGCCGAGCGGCTGCAGATCCAGCCCAGCTACTGGAGCCAGATCAAGAGCCGGTCACGGCAGATCGGTGAGCGCCTGGCGCGCCAGTTCGAGCAGTTGTGCCGCAAGCCCGCGGGCTGGATGGACCTGCCGGCGGGTGGCGCAACCGGCGGCGCCCGCACGACCGCGGCAGCGGGTGGCGCGGGTCCAAGGACGGCCGTGTGGGCGCCCATTGACGCGCCCGCCCTGTCGCCCAGCCAGCCGCA
This sequence comes from Burkholderiales bacterium, assembly GCA_038236495.1. Classification (GTDB taxonomy): domain Bacteria; phylum Pseudomonadota; class Gammaproteobacteria; order Burkholderiales; family Burkholderiaceae_C; genus Pseudaquabacterium. Next base: position 12,553 of record JBBRZR010000032.1, on the reverse strand, counting down.
GGACGATGACGAACGCTTCATCGTGGGGCTGGTGCTGACGTTCTACCGCCGGCACCCGCAGCGGGCCCGCACCCGCTTGCTGGATTTGCTGGGCGAGGTGCTGATCCCTGCGGTCACCGGCGCGCCGCCCAGCCCCGTGCTCGCACCCCCCGCCACACTTGCTGCGCGCACGGCGTCCGGGGTGGTGCGGCGCAGCGCGCCGGCGCCGATGTCCGACGATCTGGCCAACGACCTGGCGCTCTGGGCCCGCAGCCAGACCGGCGTGGCGCCGCTCAAACGCAAACCCTGAGCGCAAGACGCGGGGCCAGACCGGTACAAACCCGGCCCCTAGATCAAAACTCTTGCGCAAGATAAATTTACCTTTATCATAAGCGCAAGCCTGAGCAACGCATGGCAGTGCAGGTCCAAGCCGATCCTGCCGCCCCGGCGCCGCCCATCCCAGCCACCCCCAACCCAACGACCAAGCGCCCATGTTCAACCCGCTTTTTGCCCCCCTCGGCCCGACCGTCCTGCGTTTGTCGCAGGCGGTGGGTGCACAGGGTGGATCGTGCGGGGCGTCGGGGCTGCAGCAGTCGATCACGCCCCACCGTGCAGGCGCCCCACCGGGCACCGCGGCTGGCTGAGCGGGTTCATACAGAACCCCGCTCTCCCCACCTCGGCCCGGCCCGCGTCAGCGATCCGGGCCGTTTTGCTTTTTTTGCCCCGCCTGCAGGGCGGATGCCTGTCAGGTTTCAAACCGGCCACTGTGCCAGGAGCCCACCATGAAGATCGTCCTCAAGACTCTCAAGCCCCGCAACCCGTTGGTGGCCGCCGCCCGGCAACGCCTGGCCGGCGCCCACCGCCGCTCGGCCAGCGCCGAGCGCCAACGCGCCCGCAGCGTGCTGCGCCGCGAGTTGCAACACGAACGACATCCATTGCCCTGAACCACCCGGCGCGCCAGCCCTGACCGGGCGGTGGTGCCACTGGAGAACACCATGCGCAAAAGCCTGCAAGGCTTGTCCCCCTCGCTGGCCGCATCACGCGGCAGCGCCTGGCGCCCGCTGGCCGCCACCACCTTGCGCCAGGCCAGCCGCTTGCTGGCCCGCTTGGCCCGCAAGCTGGCCACGACCCGTGCGGCCCCGCGCAGCGCCGCCGAGCCGCTGCTGGAGTTCTACGCCGAAGCAGGCGCACCCGAAGGTGCGCTCTACCTCGACGGCCAACTCATCGGCCACCTGCCGGGCGTGACCCGGCTGTAGCGCGGCGGTGGTCCGGTCGCAGTACGTCGACCGGACCACGGCACCGCGGTGCAGCGCTCAAGTCGCTGCCACCACGGCCGATAAGCTGCAGACGTAACGCCGCACGAGGTGACCCATGACCCGGGCCGACAACATCCCCGCCAGCCAAGACTTCATCACCCAGCCGCCCCGCGACGTGGCGGGCTGGGTGGCGGCCTTTGATGCACGCGAGATCCCGGTGCTGGCCGCCACCGACGATGCGGTGGCCGAGCTCGCCCTCAACGAGGACGCGGTGGACGCCCACCTGCTGGCCGACACGATGGTGGTCGATCCGTTGATGACGCTCAAGCTGCTGCGCCACGTGGCGGCGATGCGGCGCGGCCGCGACCAGTCCGATCCCGAAACCGCCACCGAGGCGCTGGTGATGCTGGGCATCACGCCGTTTTTCCGCACCTTCAGCGCACAGCCCACCGTCGAGCAGGGCCTGGCCGGGCAGGACGAAGCCCTGGCCGGACTGCGCCGGGTGCTGGCGCGTGCCCACCGGGCCGCCCGCTTCTCGCTGGGCTTTGCGGTCCACCGGTCCGACCACGATGCTGCACTGCTGCACGAGGCCGCGCTGCTGCACGACTTTGCCGAGATGCTGCTGTGGGTGCACGCACCGGCATTGGCGCTGGCGCTGATGCACCGCCAGCAGACCGAGCCGGGCCTGCGGTCAGCCGACGCGCAACGGGCGCTGCTCCACATCGAACTGGGCGATCTGCAGCAGGCCCTGATGAAGACCTGGGGCCTGCCCGGCCTGCTGGTGCAGATCAGCGACAACCACGACAGCCCGCTGGCCCAGGTGCGCAACGTGCAACTGGCGATCCGCCTGGCCCGCCACAGCGCGCAGGGCTGGGACAACGCGGCGCTACCGGACGACATCGACGAGATCGCCGCACTGCTCAACCTGGGCCTGACGCCCACGCTGACCCTGCTGCACGACCTGGGCGACTGACACCGGCGGCGGGCTCAGCCGGGTGTTTTTGTGTCCGTCCGGGTATCCGTCTGCGTATCCGCCTGAGCACCGCCCTGGGCATTGACCCGGCGCAGCACCTCTGCCAGCACCGCCGGCTCGAAGACCATCGCGACGTGCGCCACCCCAGCCAGGTGGCGGTTGTCGGCGCCGGCCAGCGTGCCTTGACTGGCCGGAAACACCAGGTTGTCCGCATGGCCGTAAAAGCAGGTGAAACGGGCGCGGCGCGCAGCCGTCTCACGCGCCGCCAGCGCCACCAGCCAGCGGCTGCCGATGCGCATCTGCCGGGCATTGGTGGTGAATCCCAGCCGCGCTGCCCAGGTGCCCTGGTGCGGCGTGCCGATGGTCACCACCCCGGCCACCCGGGCATCGGCCGCGGTGGCATTCGGCTGCCCCGCCAGCCAGGCCCGGGCCGACAACCCGCCCATGCTGTGGCCCACCAGCAAAGGCGGCCGGCCGGTGCTGCGGGTCAGGTCCTGCACCGCGGCGTCGATGGCCGGCGGGTAGTGGTCGATGCTGCCGAAGAGCGGCGCCATCGTGATCGCCGTGCACGGCACACCGGCCGCCCGCAGCTGCCGCACCCAGGGCGCCCACAGCCCGCGGTTGCAGACGTAGCCGTGCAGCAGCACCACCCCGGTGCGCCCGGGCTGGCCCGGCACATCGGGCTCGTGATCGGCGGCGAACGGCTGGCGCCAGCCGAACACCTGCCAGGCCGCCCACACCTCGCCCCACCAGGCCCGCAGCAACTGGCGCGCGGACGGCCGCGGCACCGCAGGATCGCGCCCCAGCACGGCCAGCAAAACGAACTCCAGTGCCAGAACCGCTGCCTGCGGTGCCAGGGTCAGCAGCAGGCCCAGCGCCCACCAACCCGGGCCCAGGCCCTGGCGCCAGCACCAGACACACCACAGCAGCGCCGCCCCACCCGCCACCACCACCACCGCTTGCTGCACCCGGGCCGTCGTCATGCTCGCAGTCTCGCATTGCCACAACGCCGGCGCCGCGCCGGGGGCGGGCTTTGGGTGAGGGTCTCTAGCCCGCCCGGGCCGGCCGGCGCCGTGCCGCGTTAACCTGCAGCCATGACATCGCCCGTGGTCGACCGCATCCGAGCACACCTGCACACCGTGGCGCAGTTGCGCGCAGCGCGCCAGGCCGACCCCGCGTTGGCCGAACGGGTGCGGGCCGTCAAGACCTACCAGGCGCGGCGCTTCGAGCAAACCTACGCCGATCTGCTGGCCAGCCCGCGCTACCGCGGTGCCGCGCGGTTCTTTCTCGAAGAGCTGTACGGTCCGCAGGAGTTTGCCGAGCGCGACACCCAGTTCGCCCGGGTCGTGCCCGCGCTGGTGCGGCTGTTTCCGCACGAAGTGGTGCTCACGGTGGAGCATCTGGGCGAGTTGCACGCGCTGTCCGAGGCGCTGGACGACGCCGCCGCCCGTCACCTGCCGCCAGGTGCGCCCGGTGCACCGCTGGACGCCGCGGCCTACATCGTGGCCTGGCAGGGCGCCGGCCGGCCACCGGCGCGGGAGCAGCAGATCGCGCTGACCCAGGCGATTGGCAAAGCGCTGGACGGCTTCACCCGCAGCCGGCTGATGCGGACCAGCCTGCGCCTGATGCGCGGCCCCGCCCACGCCGCCGGCCTGGCCTCGCTGCAGCGCTTTCTGGAGGCCGGCTTCGATGCCTTCGGCGCGATGAAAGGTGCCGACGATTTTTTGCGCTGGGTGGGCGAGCGAGAACGTGCGCTGGCCGCCGCGCTGTTTGCGCCGGACGCGCTGGCCCGCCTGCGCACTGCCGCGCCCACCGACCCGCTGGGCCAGCTGCCTTGAGTCCCGATGCGCCTTTGCGCGTGCCGGCCCTCGACGTGGCCGACACCCTGGCCGGGCTGGGCGCCCAAGTGCTGCTGCGCGGCTGGCTGTCGGCCAACAACATCGTGTTCCGCGACAGCCCGGCGGGGGCCTGCGTGGTCGATACCGGCTACGACAGCCACGCCCCGCAGACGGCAGCGCTGATAGGCCAAGCCCTGCGCGGTCAGCCGCTGGCCCGGGTGCTCAACACCCATTTGCACTCGGACCACTGCGGCGGCAACGCCAGCCTGGCGCGGCTTTGGCCGGGCTTGCACATCAGCGTGCCCGCCGGCTACCGCGCACGACTGCAGCCCTGGGACGAAGCCCGGCTGAGCTACCGCGACACCGACCAGACCTGCGAGCCCTTTACACCGCAAGCCTTCATCGCTGCTGGCGACAGCGTGCTGCTGGGCCATCACCACTGGCAGGTGCACGCCGCACCCGGCCACGACCCGGACGCGGTGCTGCTGTTCGAGCCGGCGAGCCGCACCCTGATCAGCGGTGACGCGCTGTGGGAGTCCCGGCTGGCGATCATCTTCCCCGAGCTGGTCGGCGAGCCCGGCTTCGACGCCGCGCACCAGGCGCTGGACCTGATCGAGGCCCTGGCGCCCCGGCTGGTGCTGCCCGGCCACGGCCGGCCTTTCACTGGCGTTGCCGCCGCGCTGGACGCCTCTCGCCAACGGCTGCGCGGCTTTGCGGCGGCGCCGGTCAAGCACCGGCAGCATGCGGCCCGGTCGCTGGTCAGCTTCCACATGCTGGAGCACCGCAGCCGACCGCGCGCCGACCTGGTGGCCTGGATGGCCCGCACGACCATTTTTCGCCAGGCGCTGCAGTGCGAGGCCGACCCGGCGCTGGCGGGCCTGCTGGCCAACGCCACCGTGGACCGCCTGCTGGCCGATGGCGTGCTGGTGGCCGACGGCGACCTGATCGTGCTGCCGCCACCCGGCTGATGGGGTGGGGTGATTTGGCGGCGTGATTTGGCGGCGTGATTTGGCGGCGTGATTCGGCGGCGTGATTCGGCGGCGTGATTCAACAGGCCGCGATTCGACCGCCAGCGGCCCGGCGAGAATGCCGGCTCCGCATCCCCCCCACGAGATCACCATGCGCCGCCGCACCCTGCTTGCCCTTGCCAGCCTTGCTCTCACTCTGGGCCCGCCGGTCTGGGCCCAGGCCTGGCCGACCCATGCGGTCAGGATCGTCGTGCCGGCGCCGGCCGGCAGCTCGCTGGACATCGTCGCCCGGCTGCTGGCCGACAAACTCAAAGACCGCTGGGGCCAGCCGGTGCTGGTGGACAACAGGCCGGGCGCCGGTGGCATGCTGGGGGTGGACGTGGCGGCCAAGGCGCCGCCCGACGGCCACACCCTGGCGCTGGGCTTCAACGGGCCGATCGCGTTTGCGCCCTTCCTCTACAAGAAGATGCCCTACGACCCCGCCAAGGACCTGGCGCCGGTGATCATGACCACCTCGCAGCCCAATGTGCTGGCGGTCAATGCCAACCTGCCGATCAAGACCGTCAAGGATTTTGTCGAGTGGGCCAAGGCGCGTGACGGCAAGGCCAACTACTCATCGCTGGGCCAGGGCAGCTCGGCCCACCTGACGATGGCGCTGATGATGAGCGAGGCCGGTTTTGCCGCCACCCACGTGCCGTTCAACGGCTCGCCGCCGGCGGCATTCGCGGTGGCGCAAGGCGAGGCCGACGCCACCTTCATGACTGCGCCGGCGCTGCTGCCACATGTCAAATCGGGCAAGGTCCGGTTGATCGCCACCAGCGCGGCGCGCCGGCCCGACAGCCTGAAAGACCTGCCGACGCTGGCCGAGGCCGGCTACCCGCAGATCGAATCCATGGCCTGGAACGGCCTGTTCACCGCCGCCGGCACGCCCACCGCCGTCATTGCCAAGATCAACGCCGACGTCAACACCGCGCTGCGCGATCCGGCCGTGGTCGCCCTGCTGGACAGCCAAGGCCTGACCGCCGTGGGCGGCAGCACTGAGGACTTCAAGCGCTTGCTCGACGCCGACGCCAAGCGCTGGGGCCTGATCATCCAGAAGGCCGGCATCAAGCTCGACCAGTGAACCCACGCTGCCGCGCAAGCCCGCTGAACTGAGGCCCCGCGATGCCCGATATCGACAGCATCGACCGACGCATCCTGCGGGTGCTGCAGGCCGACGGCCGCATCAGCAACCTCAAATTGGCCGAGGCGGTGCACCTGTCGCCCACCGCGGTGCTGGAGCGTGTCAAACGCCTGACCCGCGATGGCTACATCCTGGGCTACGAGGCGCGCCTGAACCCGGTGCTGCTGGGCGCCGGGCTGCTGGTGTTCATCGAGATCTTGCTCGACCGCACGGTGCACGATGTGATGGACACCTTCCGCGCCGCGGTCCAGGTGCGGCCCGAGATCCTGGAATGCCATTTGGTGGCAGGGGGCTTCGACTACCTGCTCAAGACCCGGGTGGCCGACATGGCGGCCTACCGCGAGTTCATCGGCTCGGTGATCTGGACCCTGCCGGGGGTGCGCGAGACCCGCACCTACGCGGTGATGGAAGAGGTCAAGTGCAGCACGCAGATCGCCGTGTAGGCTGAGCGGGACGGGTGCTGCGCAGTGCACGCGCCGGTCGTCGGGCCTTCAGCGCGTCGGTCCGTCAGCCCGACACCACCGCCATGGGTACACGCCCGCCAAAGATCGCCGTGCCCACCCGCACCAGCGTGGCGCCTTCGGCGACGGCCGCCTCCAGGTCGGCGCTCATGCCCATCGACAAGGTGTCGAGCTGCAGCCCGGCGGCGTTGAGTGCGGCCAGCAACGCCCGCAAGGCCCGGTGCGGCGCACGTTGCGCGGCCAAATCCGCCGCCGGCTCGGGGATCGCCATCAGCCCGCGCAGCCGCAGCCGCGGCAACGCCGTCACCGCCTGCGCCACCGCCAGCACCTGGTCCGGCAGCAGCCCGCTCTTGCTGGCCTCGCCGCTGATGTTGACCTGCAGGCAGACCTGCAGCGGCGGCAAATCCGCCGGCCGCTGCTCGCTCAGCCGTTGCGCGATCTTGAGCCGGTCCACCGACTGCACCCAATCAAAAGCCTCGGCCACCGGCCGGGTCTTGTTGCTTTGCAGCGGGCCGATCAGGTGCCAGACCAGTTGCGGCCGCAGGTCGGCCAGCGCGGCGATCTTGTCCAGCGCCTCCTGCACGTAGTTCTCGCCAAACTGGCGCTGGCCGGCGCCAAAGGCCTCGCGCACCGCGTCGGCGCCAAAGGTCTTGCTGACCGCCAGCAGCGTGACACTGTCCACATTGCGCTGCGCGGCGGTGCAGGCGCTGGCGATCCGGCTTTGGACCTGCTGAAGGTTGAGGGTAACGCTGGTCATAATGGTTCGAGCGTAGCTCAGGCAAGCCCCATGGACATCACCCAACTGCTGGCGTTTTCGGTCAAGAACAAAGCGTCCGACCTGCACCTGTCGGCCGGACTGCCGCCGATGATCCGGGTCAACGGCGATGTGCGGCGCATCAATGTCGAGGCGCTGGACCACAAGGCGGTGCATGCCATGGTCTACGACATCATGAACGACGCCCAGCGCAAGAACTATGAAGACACGCTGGAATGCGACTTCTCGTTCGAGATCCAGGGCCTGTCGCGCTTCCGGGTCAACGCCTTCAACCAGAACCGCGGCGCGGGCGCGGTGTTCCGCACCATCCCGAGCAAGATCCTGTCGCTGGAGCAGCTCAACGCGCCCAAGATCTTCGGCGATCTGGCGCTGCGGCCGCGCGGCATGGTGCTGGTCACCGGCCCCACCGGCTCGGGCAAGAGCACCACGCTGGCCGCCATGGTCAACCACCTGAACGAGACCGAGTACGGCCATGTGCTGACGGTCGAAGACCCGATCGAGTTTGTGCACGAGAGCAAAAAGTGCCTGATCAACCAGCGGGAGGTCGGCCCGCACACCCTGAGCTTTGCCAACGCGCTGCGCTCGGCGCTGCGCGAGGACCCGGACGCCGTGCTGGTGGGCGAGATGCGCGACCTGGAGACGATCCGCCTGGCACTGACTGCGGCCGAGACCGGCCACCTGGTGTTCGGCACGCTGCACACCAGCAGCGCGGCCAAGACGGTGGACCGGGTAGTGGACGTTTTCCCGGCGGCTGAAAAAGAGATGGTGCGGGCGATGCTGTCCGAATCGCTGGTGGCGGTGATCTCGCAATCCCTGTGCAAGCTGAAGGACGGCACCGGGCGGATTGCGGCGCACGAGATCATGATCGGCAACCCGGCCATCCGCAACCTGATCCGCGAGAACAAGGTGGCGCAGATGTACTCGGCGATCCAGACCGGCCAGAACGTGGGCATGCAGACACTCGACCAGAACCTGACCGACCTGGTGCGCCGCAACATGATCACCCCGGCCGAGGCCCGGTCCAAGGCCAAGATCCCGGAGAACTTTCCCGGCTGAGCCTGGCCCCACACCGTTGCCGCCGCAGCGCTGCGCCACAATCGACGGGCATCCGGGAGAACCGCACCATGGAACGCGAACAGGCTTCCAAGTTCATCAACGACCTGTTGCGGCTGATGGCCGCCCGCAATGGCTCGGACCTGTTCCTGACCGCCGACTTTCCGCCGGCGATCAAGGTCGACGGCAAGGTGACGCGGGTCTCGCCGCAACCGCTGACCGGCCAGCACACCCTGGCGCTGGCGCGCTCGATCATGAACGAGCGCCAGGCCAGCGAGTTCGAGCGCACCAAGGAGTGCAATTTTGCGATTGCGCCCTCGGGCGTCGGCAGGTTCCGGGTCAACGCCTTCATGCAGCAGGGCCATGTCGGCCTGGTGATGCGCACCATCCCGCGCACCCTGCCCACGATCGACCTGTTGGGCCTGCCGCCGGTGATGAAAGAGATCGCGATGACCAAGCGCGGCCTGGTCATCGTGGTGGGCGCCACCGGCTCGGGCAAAAGCACCACGCTGGCGGCGATGGTGGACCACCGCAACGAGAACAGCTTTGGCCACATCATCACGATCGAGGACCCGGTCGAGTACGTGCATGCGCACAAGAACTGCATCGTCACCCAGCGCGAGGTCGGCATCGACACCGACGGCTGGGGTGCTGCGCTGAAAAACACCCTGCGCCAGGCGCCCGACGTGATCCTGATGGGCGAGATCCGCGACCGCGAGACCATGGACCATGCGGTGGCCTTTGCCGAAACCGGCCATTTGTGCATCACCACCTTGCATGCCAACAGCGCCAACCAGGCGCTGGACCGCATCGTCAACCTGTTTCCCGAGGAGCGCCGCCAACAGCTGCTGATGGACCTGTCGCTCAACCTCAAGGCCATCGTCTCGCAGCGGCTGCTGCCGCGCGAGGAGGGCAAGGGCCGCATCGCGGCGGTGGAGGTGCTGCTGAACACACCGCTGATCGCCGACCTGATCTTCAAAGGCGAGGTGGCCGAGATGAAGGATTTGATGAAGCGCTCGCGCGAGCAGGGCATGCAGACCTTCGACCAGGCGCTGTTTGACCTCTACGAGTGCAACGAGGTCAGCTACGAAGACGCGCTGCGCAATGCCGACTCGGTCAACGACCTGCGGCTGCAGATCAAGCTGCACAGCCACCGGGCCCGCAACAAGGATTTTTCAGCCGGCACCGAGCACCTGACGATCATGTGATCGGCCGCCGCGCGGCAGTGGGCGGATGTCGGGCCACCCCGATAAACTCGCCGGCATGAAAACCTACGACCCCACAGCATCCCGGCGCGTGGCCTTTCTGGGCCTTGGCGTGATGGGCTACCCGATGGCCGGCCACCTGGCGCGTGCCGGCCACAGCGTCACCGTTTACAACCGCAGCAGCGCCAAGGCCCAGGCCTGGGCCGCGGAGTACGGCGGCACCACCGCAGCCACGCCGCGCGAGGCCGCAGCGGGTGCCGACTTTGTTTTTGCCTGCGTCGGCAACGACGACGACCTGCGCGCGGTGGCACTGGGTGAGGCGGGTGCATTGGTCGGCATGGCGCCGGGCGCCGTGTTTATCGACCACACCACCGCTTCGGCCGACGTGGCGCGTGAGCTGTATGCCGCGGCCCAGGGGCTGGGCCTGCAATTTGTCGATGCGCCGGTCTCGGGCGGCCAGGCGGGCGCGGTCAACGGCGCACTGACCGTGATGTGCGGTGGCGACGCGGTGCCATTCGACGCCATGAAGCCGGTCGCGATGGCGTTCTCCAAAGCGGTGACCCGGGTCGGCGACAGCGGCGCCGGTCAGCTCGCCAAGATGGTCAACCAGGTCTGCATTGCCGGCCTGGTGCAGGCGCTGTCCGAGGGCATTGCCTTCGGCCAGAAGGCCGGGCTGGACATGGCGCAGGTGCTGGACGTGATCGGCAAAGGCGCGGCCCAGAGCTGGCAGATGGACAACCGCGGCAGCACGATGCTCGCCGACAAGTTCGACTTCGGCTTTGCGGTGGACTGGATGCGCAAGGACCTGGGCCTGGCGCTGGACGAAGCCCGGCGCAACGGCGCCAAGCTGCCGGTCACCGCGCTGGTGGACCAGTTCTACGCCGACGTGCAGGGCTTGGGCGGCAGCCGCTGGGACACGTCAAGCCTGCTGAGCAGGCTGAAATAGGCCGCGTACCCCGCGCCAGAAACCGCCTCACGGCGGTTGCCGGACCGCCGTGAGGGCTACTTGGGCAGCAGCTTGGCCAACTCGGCCTCGCTGATCACCTCGAACACCCGCACCACCTTGGCCACGCCGCCAACGCCGCGCGCCACATCGGCGGCCCGGCCGGCTTCACGCTCGGTCACCTGGCCCATCAGGTAGACCACGCTGCGCTCGGTCACCACCTTGAACACGTTGGATTGCAGGTCCTGGGTGTCGATGAACGCCGCCTTGACCTTGCTGGTCAGGATGGTGTCGTTGCTGCGGGTGCTCAGCGAGCTGCTGAAGCCCACCATCAACTCGTTGGTGGTGGCGCGCACGTTTTCGACCCGGGCGATGGTCTGCTCGACCAGCAGGCGGTCGGCGTCGTTCGGTACCTCACCGGTGATCAGCACGCTGCGGTTGTAGCTGGTGATGTTGACGTGGCCCCGCTCACCCAGAGCGGCGTTGACCCGGCTGGCGGCCTTGAGCTCGATGGACTCGTCCTCGACCTGCGTGCCCGAGGTGCGGCGGTCGTTGTAGGACAGCGCACCGCCCACCACGGCGCCACCCAACACCAAGGCGCAGCCGCCCAGCAGGGTTGAGCCGATCAAGGCAGCGGCGGCCAGCGCAGCCAGACGGGGCGCGGCAGCAGAGGTCAGTCGGAAGGTCGTGCGGAATTTCATTGGGAATCCTGTTCGCCCAGCAGTTGCAGATCGATCGCGTCACACAGGCAGTGCAACACCAGCAGGTGCGCCTCGAGCACCCGCACCCGGCGGTCGTGCGGCACGGCCACCAGCACGTCGGTTTCATGGAGCAGCCCGCGCAAGGCGCCACCGCTGCGGCCGGTCAGCGCGATCACGGTCATGTCCTGGGCCTGTGCCGCCAACGCGGCGGCCAGCAGCGCGGGATGGTTGCCGTCGCTGTCGATCAGCAGCAGCAGGTCACCGGGCTGGCCCAGGGTCTCGACCTGACGCGCCAGCACCTTGTCGAAGGCGCCGGCGGCCGGCAGCGCCGCCAGGCCGGCCAGCGCGGCGCCATCGGTGCCCAACGCCAGCGCGGCCAGGCCGGGGCGCTCGCGCTCAAAGCCGCCGATCAGCTCGGTCACGACCAACTGCGCCAGCATCGACGACGTGCCCAGGCCGGCAGCCAGCACCCGGCCACCGGAGGTGAGGGCACCCACGAGGGCGGTGACGGCGTCGGCAATCGGCCGGCTCAGCAACTCGGCCGACTGGTATTTGAGGTCAGCACTCTCGAAGAATTGCTGCTGGATACGGGGCTCAAGCATGTCCATGCAGTGTAGAGCAGGCCCTGGGCGCTGCAGTTCCGTGGCGCGGTAGGGCCGGGCTGACGCGGCCCGCCGGTCCGCCGCCAGCGACAGCGACTCAGGCGTCAAAAGCCGCTTGCAGCCATTGCAGCGTCTCGCCGTCGATCGCCACCACGTCGAACCGGCAGGGCGGCAGCACCGCCAGCTGCAGCAGGTAGTGCTGGGCGGCGCGCACGATACGGCGCTGCTTGGCCGGCAACACGCTGGCCGCGGCGCCGCCATGCCCGGCGCCCTGCCGCGCGCGCACCTCGACAAACACCAGCGTGCCGCCCGGGTCGTGCAGGATCAGGTCGATCTCGGCACCGCGCTGGCGCGGGCCGGCGGCCAGCCGATAATTGCGGCAGATCAGCTGCAGGCCTTGCTGCTGCAGAAAGCGCAGCGCACGGTCCTCGGCGCTGTCGCCCACCGCCTTGCTGCTGGGGCCTGCCGGCCCGGCACCCGGCGCACCGCCCCCAACCCGGCCCCAGCCCTTGAACATCGATGCCTCCCTGCTGACCCAGGCCGCCGACGCCGCCACCCGCGGCCAGCAGCACCCAGCCGCCACACTCTACGTGCTGGCCACGCCGATCGGCAACCT